>CAMLLG010000018.1 GCA_946480825.1 uncultured Lysobacteraceae bacterium | reverse complement strand
CGTGCGCATGGGCCTGCTGGCCTCCGGCGCCGCGCACGAACTGGGCACGCCGCTGTCGACGCTGTCGGTGATCCTCGGCGACTGGCGACACCTGCCGACCTTCGAATCCGATCCCGAACTGTCGCACGATGTCGTCGAAATGCAGGCGCAGGTGGCGCGCTGCAAATCGATCGTCACCAACATCCTGCTCGCCGCGGGCAAGACGCGCGCGGAAGCGCCGGTCGAAACCACCCTGCATGCGCTGCTCGACGAGATGGCCGAGGAATGGCAGACGCTGCGCGGCCTCGCCGATTTCCGCTACCGCCGGATCTGCAGCGAGAATCCGCGCATCGTCTCCGACGTCGGCCTGCGCCAGATGGTGTTCAACGTGCTCGACAACGCGCTGGAGGTCTCGCCCGACTGGGTGTCGCTCGACGCCGACTGTCGCGACGGCCAGCTGATCATCGACATCGCCGACAATGGGCCGGGCTTCGTCACCGACGTGCTCGAACGCCTCGGCACGCCCTACAACTCGACCAAGGACCGCCCTGGCGGCGGACTCGGCCTGTTCCTTTCGGTGAACGTCGCGCGTACGCTGGGCGGCACCCTGACCGCCCGCAACCGGCGCCAGGGCGGCGCCATCGTGACCATGACGCTGCCGCTGTCCGCCATCGCGCTCGAGGCGCACGACGATGACCGATGACCGCGCGAACGACGAACAGCACAACGATCCGCATCAGGACGATGAGGGCAGACTCCTGATCGTCGAAGACGACGCCGCGTTCGCGCGCACCCTGGTGCGCTCGTTCGAACGCCGCGGCTACACCGTGCGCCACCTCAGCGGCGAGGACGGACTGCCGACGCTGCTCGAAGACTTCGCGCCGACCCACGCCGTGGTCGACCTCAAACTCGCCGGCAACGCCTCGGGCCTGTCCTGCGTGCAGGCCCTGCACGCCTGGGACCCCGACACCATCATCGTGGTGCTGACCGGCTACGCCAGCATCGCGACCGCGGTCGAAGCGATCAAACTCGGCGCCCGCCACTACCTCGCCAAACCCTCGAACACCGACGACATCGAAGCCGCGTTCCGGCGCGCGGTCGGCGACACCGAAGTGGAACTCACCGAGCGCAAGACCTCGATCAAGACCCTCGAGTGGGAACACATCCACGAAACCCTCGCCGAAACCGGCTTCAACATCTCCGAAGCCGCCCGCCGCCTGGGCCTGCACCGCCGCACCCTCGCGCGCAAGCTGGAGAAGCGGAGGATCAAGTAGATCAAGAAACGAAACGAAATGAAGACGCCTCGCGTGATCGCCGCTCACAAAGATTCTCGTGAAATATGGGCTGGAGATGAGGATGGCATCGACATCCGATGCATTTCTTCGCACTCAACCCCTGATACGTTGATTGCGCTCAGGCCAGGCGTAGCGCCTTCGATGCTGGCCCATCCGGCCCATCCATCCCTTGCGTCTGTGTCAGCGGCTTGAGGTTTTGCTCCAGCGCCTGCTGCTGGTTGATGGCCGCTACGTTGTCGCTGCTTTGCGACAACTTCTGTCCAGCCAACTGACCGACATCCCCTACCGCGGTTTTCGCCCACGGTGCCGACAGATCTGCGGTGTCGGTCATCCCGACTTTCGTGCCATCCGGCGTGAACTTGGCCGCACCGACTGTGTCAAGGCCACGCTCCCGGGCTTTCTCGACCAGACCACCCGCAAGTTGTCGACTGATCTCATCCGGCTCACGGCCCAACTGTTTGTCTCGCTCGTTCACCGCTCCGAGCAGGGTCACGAACATCGTGTGGTTCTGGTGCGCGGGATTGTCGAGCTGCGTCACGCCGGGCCGCGCCGACTTGCCATCGTGACTGGGCGCAGGTTCTGCTTCGTCCGCTTTGCGGCCATGCGGCCCCTGCGCGTCGCGCTGTCGCACGCTCTGCACCTCCATCGCGCGCGGCTCGCTATCCAGCATTGTCTCGACGCGCTGGATGTCGGCGGCGGTGGTCGTGGCCGCCACGCGCACCACGCCGTCGCCCTCGATCTGGAGATGCTGGATCGGCGTGTTGATGTCGTAGCCGCCGGCAGGTCGAGGTTCCAGGGCCAGCGACGTCGTTGAGGTGTTGATTCCCTGCGCTTCGCGCGTTTCCATCACCGCCTGATACGCCGCCTCGAACCGCTCCGGGTTGGGGTTCACGCCGTGGTCCGCGTAAAGCTGACGCAGGTTCGCGCGGTCCTGCTGTTCCGGCGTCAGGGGCTGCCAATCCGGCATGGCGGCGAGCCGTGCCCGGTGCTGCTCCAACGCCGGCAACAGACGCTCGCGCGTCGTCTCCAGCTCCAGCGCATGGCCGGGACTTGCCGGGGCGCCTTCGTGCGACCACTGCCCTTGAGCGTCGCGCACGTATTGCTTGCCGTTCGACGCTTCCAGGGTGTTCGGGTTCAGCGCGGTCTGGACGGACATCGGGACGTCGCCGAACTGATCGAAGCCGTTGCGCTTGTGCCCGATCTCATACTGCGCGGCCAGAGCGGCCGGTCCGCGCGCGATGTTCTCGTCGATGATCTGCGACGCCTGGCGGTTCAGCTCCGCGGCGCGTTCGGGGGTGGCCGTCTCCGGCACTCGCCGGTCCGGCAGCCGCGGATCGGTCGGGTCGATTTCCTCGTAGCGCGTGCGCTTCCAGTCCCCGCTCTGCGCGTCGAGGCGCCACGGGCTGGGCTGATTGCTGGGGGCATCGCTCGCGTTGGCCGGCAACTCGAAGGGGTCGCGCGGGTCGGCCTTGCCGATCGCCTGGCCGACGGCCTCCACGCTCGCGAGGTAACTCAACTCGCGCGCCCTGTCCGGCAGCGCGGAGAAATTCTGTCCACGCACCTGATCGACGCCATCGTCCCGCAGGTCCGCCTTCAGGTCCTCGCGGATCCACTGCCGACCGGTGAACTCCCAGCCCACCCCGTCTCGGTCGGTCTGGTGGACGATCCGTTCCTTGTCGAACCACTTCGCGCCGCGGTCGAACGCTTCGGTCAACAGATACGCATCCGCGACGGCCAACGCGACCGCCGGCCCGCCGCTGACGCCCGCCGCCATGGGCGTGAACGCGGCCGCGGCCCCACCCACGCCACGCGCGGTGAAATGCGTCGCTTCCGAGCGGACGGCCGACGGATTGTCCTGAGTCAGCGCGGTGTTGATCCGCTCACCGGTTTCTTTGGCGTCGTAGGCGACCGCGGCAAGCCCCACGCCTGACAGTCCGGCAGTGGCTCCGGCACGACCGAGGCGCGGGAGCAAGGGCTCGGCTGCCTGCGCAGGCGCTTCGATGGCCGCGATGGTCTCCACCCTCGCCGTCGCGCGATCGAGCTTTCCGCGCTCGGCGCTTCCTGCGATCAGGGCTTCTGCCATCGCAGGCGAAATATCCTGGCGCGCGCGGAGCGTCTCTGGCATGGCTGTATGCCACTCTTGCTGACGCTTCCAGTCCTCTTGCAAGCGTTGCCGTACTTCAGGGTCTTCCATACGACCCGCGCGCGTTTCGCGCAGCGCTTCGCTGGGCGACCCCGCATCTCGGCGGCTGTCGTAGAGTTCGTTGAGTTCGCGATCGTAGATGCGTACCTGGACACCCGTAGTTTCGGCGACCTTGTCGATGTTGCTCGGGAGGTCATTGTGGACCCGGTCGTGGAAGCTCATGTCGACATCGCGAGCCACACCCAGCCTGTCGAGATCTCTCGCGAATCGACGATCGATCCCCAATTCGCTTTCGAGCCAGTGCGTCGAAATCGCGCGAACCTCGACTTCATAGCCCTTCTTTTGCAGTGCACGTATGGTGCGGATGCTGTTGTCGGCGTCGCTCATCGAGCCATCGATGACAAGATTGACGCGCTTGTCGACACCCGCATCGCGCAGTCCATTGGCAACACGAAAAGCATCCCTGTTCGTTTCTGCGGGCCAACCGAAGGGATCGGCTTCCTGAAGCCTGCGGACGCCCGGAAGACGTTCTCGTTGTTCATCCGGATCAATCACGAGAATGTCGTCGCCGAACTCGCGCCCAGCCGCACGAGCAAGACTGCTTTTCCCGGCACCAGGCTGTCCGGCCAGCACGATCGCTTTCGGCGTATCTTGGGATACGAGATCATCAAGTCTTGATTTTGGAATCACCTTCTCACGAAGTAGGCGCTCCAAGTCCTCTTTATCAAGAGTATTTTCAGCGCCACTCATTTGAAGGATCCCTTGTTCTCCTCAAAGTAGTCCCATAGTTCGTGAAGACCCTTCAGTCCGTCATTCAGACTTCTGGCACTGAACATCAGCTCTTCTTTCAGCTCAGCCCTCGCAATCGCCTCGGCATCGCCGGTCTCCTGCACAAGCTCCAATTCGGCCTGTGCTTCGCGAATGAAAGCGCTGGTCCGACCCTCCAGATCCCAAATCGCCTGTTCGAACAGCGGGATCGACTTGGCGTGATTCAAGACCAGATCATTGAGATCGGCCTGTATCCACGCGAGATGGCCCGGATAGTCCTTGAGCAACTCCTGCAGCCGCTGCGGAATGGGCGGTTGCGGCAGGCCGTTCGCCAGCAACGCGGGGGACTTTGTTTCGTTCACTTCGTCGATTCCTCGTGTAACCCCTCTGGGCTCTGGGAGGGGCGAGGTGACTTTGGCATCCGTCGCACGGAGGGTGCAAGGAGCTGCCCGGGACCCCAAAACGACAACGGCGACCCCTTGCAGGGTCGCCGTTGCGGAATCTGGAGCGGGTGATGGGAATCGAACCCACGCTAGCAGCTTGGGAAGCTGCAGTTCTACCATTGAACTACACCCGCGAACGCACCCAGTGTAGCGGGTGCGGTGGGCGCCGGGAACCGGGCGTGGCCCGGGCCGGCGCCCGATGGCATCAGAACTTCTTGCCGAAGGTGGCGAACAGGGTGGCGTCGTTGCCGTTGCCCTGCGCGGCGCCGACGCTGGCGCCGATGTCGGCGTCGAGGCCGAACAGTTCGGTGCGGGCGCCCAACACCACGGTGACGTAGCTGTCGTCGAACTCCAGGCCCGGGACGGCGTAAGGCAGACTGCCGGCGATCGACTGCGCGCGGGCGAAGACTTCGCGCGGGGCATCCTCGTGTTCCTTGTCCCAGGTCACGCGGGTATAAGGGGCAAGGTGATCGTTGATCTTGTAGCTGGCCTGCCAGCCGAGGCTGGTGATCACCGAGTCGTAGCTCTGATCCGAGTAGGCCAGCGAAGTCGCCAGGGTCGGCTGGTCTTCGGCGTAGCCGTCGATGTCGATGCGCTGCACCAGCACGCTGGCCACCGGGCCATGGGTGAGCTGTTCGCGCTGGAAGTTCATGCCGGCGCTGACGCCGAACGTGAGGTTGTCGCCGTCCGGCGAGCCGCTGTGGCTGCGCTTGGCCGGGCCGAGCCAGATTTCGCGGTCCACGTCGTAGCGCAGCTGCGTGTAGCTCAGCTGGGCGTTGGCCCAGAAGCGCTCGCCGTACCAGCCGCCGAAGCCGCCGATGGTGGCGTCGAGCTGCTCGAAGTCGCCGCGACGCTGGCCGAAGCTCTGGAAGTTGCGGCCGAAGCCGCCGAACGCACCGTAGACGAAATTGCCGCTGGTCCAGTCGACGCCGCCGGTGACGGCCGGGCCGACGCCATCGTACAGATCGCCGCTTTCGTAGCGCTGGAAGTCGCCACGGGCGTCCACCCACCAGCGCATGCCGTCGCCGGCCGGCTTGCCGGCGAGATGCGAGGACACGCGGTCGGCGCGGGCGCGGCCGATCACGCCGGCCGAGTGGCCGAGGATCTGGTTCTGGCGCGGCGCTTCGAGCACCGACACCACGTACTGCGCCAGGATCTGGTGCGCGCGGCTGGTCGGGTGCACACCGTCGGCGAACAGGTAGCTGTTCGGCGCATCCGGGGTGACGTAGCTGGTCGGGTTGCAGGTCAGCGAGTTCGCGGTGATCTGCGGCTGGCAGGCGGTGCCGGTGATGTTGGCGAAACCGTAGGCGGCCGGGTTCGCGGTGATCTCGCGGATCAGCGTGAAGGTATCGATCGGGATCACGCGCAGGTTGTTGGTGGCGAGGCCGCCGAACAATGCGGTGTTGTAGTTGACGGTCAGCGCGGTGCCCGAGGCCTGCGCGGCCGGGCCAAGGGCGCGGAACGCCGGGGTGATGCCGAGGTCCGGAATGGTCGGGACCAGGATGTAGCGGGCGCCGGCGTTCTGCAGGGTGCCGACGATGCCGATCTGCGCGGTGACGGCCGAGCCGATGGTGGTGGTCGGATCGGCACCGGCGTTGGTGATGGCGAACAGGTCGTTCGCGCCGCCCCACACCGTGTACAGCGCGCGGCTGTCGGCGCGGCCGCCGTTGGCGGCGAGGTAATTGGTGGTCTGGGTGGCCAGCGACGGAATCGGACCCAGCGCACCGGTACTGTTGGTGCCGACACGGGCGCCGCCGGCGGCGTAGTTGGTGCCGGTCTGGCCGTTGCCGTTGGGATCGGCGCGGGTGCCGTAGAAGTCGGCGAGGTACTGCGACCAGACGAAGCCCGGGTTGGTGGTGAACTGGCCGGTGACCGGACGGACGCTCGCCGGCAGCAGTGGGCGGAAGAAGCCGCTGTCGGTCAGGCTGTCGCCGAAGAACACGGTCTGCGAATACGGACCGGCGGCGGAAGCCGGCGCGGCGATCGCGGCGGTCGCCGCGAGCACGGCGACGGAAAGAAGATTGCGGATGGGCCGCTTGGCCCCACGGTTGAACGACATGGATCCCACTCCCGGACTGGTGGAAAAACTGGACGAAAATACGGAAAACCCACGGCGCTCTGTGCGATACGGCGCCGGATGGTGGCGGCATCGTTTCACGAAGGCTTTCGTGACTCAAGTGTGACAGGGCATGCCCGGACGGCCCCCGCCGCCCGCGGCGGTAGGCCGTCCCGGAATCCACGCACCAGAACACGCACTAGAACGCGCACTAGAATTGGCGCATGCACATCCGACTGAACGGCGAGCCGCTCGCCCTGCCCGCTGCCTGCACCCTCGCAGAACTGCTCGTCGCCCGGGGCCTGGCCGGCCGCCGGGTGGCGGTGGAGGTGAACGGCGCGATCATTCCCCGCGGCCGCCACGCCGATCACCCGCTCGCCGAGGGCGATGTGGTCGAGATCGTGCATGCTCTGGGAGGCGGGTGAGAGAACGCACCTGGCCGATGCCGGGGCAACGCCGGGCCCGGCTTCGGAAGGCGCTGCCATGGTTTGTCGCGACTTGCGTCGCGCCTGGAGCGTGCCATCTACTTTTCACCAGAGGGACGGACTGCAACTGCCGAAGCGTCCGCTCGACGCAGCGATGGGCGATAATCCTGAGATGACCGCACCCCACGCTTACGACGACGCGCTCGTCATCGCCGGCAAGACCTACCGTTCGCGCCTGCTGACCGGTACCGGCAAATTCAGGGATCTCGACGAAACCCGCCGCGCCACCGAGGCCGCCGCCGCCGAGATCGTCACCGTCGCCATCCGCCGCACGAATATCGGCCAGACGCCGGACGAGCCGAACCTGCTCGACGTGCTGCCGCCCGATCGCTACACCATCCTGCCCAACACCGCCGGCTGTTACACCGCCGACGATGCCGTACGCACCTGCCGGCTCGCGCGCGAGCTGCTCGACGGCCACACGCTGGTGAAGCTCGAAGTGCTGGGCGACACCCGTACCCTGTTCCCGGACGTGGTGCATACGCTGAAGGCCGCGGAGACGCTGGTCGCCGACGGCTTCGACGTGATGGTCTACACCAGCGACGACCCGATTCTGGCCAAGCGCCTCGAAGAGATCGGCTGCTGCGCGGTGATGCCGCTGGCCGCGCCGATCGGCTCGGGCCTCGGCATCCAGAACAAGTACAACCTGCTCGAAATCATCGAGAACGCGAAGGTGCCGATCCTGGTCGATGCCGGCGTCGGCACCGCCTCGGATGCCGCCATCGCGATGGAACTAGGCTGCGACGGCGTGCTGATGAACACCGCGATCGCCGGTGCGAAGGACCCGGTGCGGATGGCGCTGGCGATGAAGCTCGCGATCGAAGCCGGCCGCCATGCCTTCCTGTCGGGCCGCATCCCGCGCAAGCGCTACGCCTCGGCCTCGTCGCCGGTGGATGGGCTGATCGGATGACGGGCGCGACCCGCCCGCCGCAGGACGCCGATGGGGGGCGTGAGCTCGACCAGCCCTTCACGGTCGAACCCGGACACCGCAAGATCCGCAGCTTCGTGCTGCGCCAGGGGCGCTTCAGCTCCGCGCAGCAGCGCGCGTTCGATGAATTGTGGCCGCGCTTCGGGCTGGATTACAGCGCAGGCATCCGCGATTACGACGCCGTGTTCGGCCGCGTCGCGCCGCGGGTGGTCGAGATCGGTTTCGGCAATGGCGAAGCGCTGCGCTTCGCCGCGAAGCAGGACACGTCGCGCGATTACATCGGTATCGAAGTGCATGCGCCCGGTGTCGGCCGGCTGCTGAACTGGCTGGCGGCGGACGCCAGCGACCATGTCCGCGTCTATCGTCATGACGCGGTGGAAGTGCTGGAGCGCGAAGTCGCCGACGGCAGCCTCGACGAGGTCCGCATCTATTTCCCCGACCCCTGGCACAAGGCGCGCCACAACAAGCGCCGGCTGGTGCAACCCGCCTTCGCGGCGCTGCTGGCGAGCAAGCTGCGGATCGGCGGTCGCCTGCACCTGGCCACCGACTGGGAGGCCTATGCCGAACACATGTGGGACGTGCTCGACGCCACGCCCGGCCTGCGCAACGTCGCCGGCCCGCGCGGCGCGGTGCCGCGGCCCGAGTGGCGGCCGCAGACGCATTTCGAGACGCGCGGCCAGAAACTCGGCCACGGCGTGTGGGATCTGTTGTACGACAGAACGTCCGCCGACGACGACCAGCCCGCCGACTGATGGAGAACGCGCTCACCCTCACCAGCGACATGCAGCTCGTCCTCGGGCTGACGGTGCTGACGATGGTGCTGTTCCTGTTCGAGCGCATCCGCGCCGACGTGGTCGCGCTGGTGGTGCTGGTGCTGCTGGGCCTGACCGGGCTGGTGCCGCGCGAAGACCTCTACAACGGCCTCGCGGGCAACGCGGTGATCAGCGTGATCGCGACCATGATCCTCGGCGCCGGCCTCGACCGCACCGGTGCGCTGAACCGCCTCGCCGCGTGGCTGCTTCGGCGCGCGAACGGCATCGAACAGCGCCTGATCCTGTTCACCTCGGCGATCGCGGGATTGAACTCGTCGGTCATGCAGAATCCGTCGGTGATGGCGCTGTACCTGCCGGTGGCCTCGCGGCTGTCCTCGCGCACCGGCCTGCCGCTGTCGCGGCTGCTGCTGCCGATCGCGGCGGCGATCGTGATGGGCGGCGGCCTGACCATGGTCGGCAACTCGCCGCTGATCCTGCTCAACGATCTGCTGGTCTCGGCCAACAACAGCCTGCCCTCGGGCCTGATGACGCTCAAACCGCTGCCGATGTTCGCGCCGCTGCCGATCGGTCTGGCGCTGCTGGCCGCGGGATTGGCGTATTTCCATTTCTTCGGCAGCCAGCGCCTGCACGAGAACGCCGCCGACGCCGGCGTCACCCCGGCGCGCACCGAAACCTATTTCGCGACCGCCTACGGCATCGACGGCGAGGTCTACGAACTCACCGTCACCGCCGACAGCCCGCTGGTGGGCATGTCGTTGCGCGAGACCGAAGATCTGCACGACGCGCCGGTGATCCTGGCGTTGAAGACCGGCAACGAATCGCGGCTGGCGCCGCCGGGCGACGCGCGCATCTGGGTCGGCAGCGTGCTCGGCGTGATGGGCGCGCGGCCGGCGATCGCCGATTTCGCCCAGAACCGCTTCCTGCGCATGAGCGCGCGCCTGCGCGAGTTCGCCGATCTGTTCAATCCCGCGCGCGCCGGCATTTCCGAAGCGGTGATCCCGCCCACCTCGACCTTCATCGGCAAGACCGCGACCCAGCTGAAACTGCGCCGCCAGCACAACCTGCGCCTGCTCGCGATCAATCGCGACAAGCAGGTGCTGCGCGAGAACGTGCGCGAACAGCCGCTGCGCGCCGGCGATCTGCTGGTGCTGCACAGCATCTGGACCGATCTGGCGCAGGCCGCGAGCAACCGCGACTTCGTGCCCGTCACCGACTATCCGAAGGCGGAGCAGCGGCCGCACAAATTCAAGATCGCGATGACGATCTTCGCGATCACCATGCTGATCGCGCTGTCCTCGCGCATTCCCGCGTCGCTGGCGCTGATGACCGGCGTCGCCGGCATGCTGATCACCGGCGTGCTGAAGATGGACGAGGCCTACGCCGCGATCAACTGGAAGACCGTGTTCCTGATGGCCTGTCTCATTCCGCTGGGCTGGGCGATGGATTCCAGCGGCGCCGCGGCCTGGGTCGCCGCGCACACGCTGGACCGCCTGCCGGAAGGCACGCCGCATTGGCTGATCGAAATTTCTGTCGGCCTGCTCACCACTGCGTTCTCGCTGGTGATCAGCCACGTCGGCGCCACGATCGTGATGGTGCCGATCGCGATCAACCTCGCGCTCGCCGCCGGCAGCGACCCGACCGCGTTCGCGCTGATCGTGGCGCTGTCGGCCTCGAACAATTTCATGACCGCGTCCAATCCGGTGATGTCGATGATCACCGGGCCCGCAGGTTACACCGCGAAGGAACTGTGGAAGGTCGGCGGCCCGCTGAGCCTGCTCTACACCGGCATCGTGGTGCTGGTGGTGAATCTGATGTTCTGAGCCGCCCGGCTTCCGGGACGCACGCGGGCCGCCATGGCCGCCGGCCACGGGATTCGTCGTTTCTTCCGATGCGCCCCGCTTTCCGCCCGGCGCGCGCATCCGCGCCTCGCGCGATCGCGCTCCCCCTTTTTCATTTCGCATACGGGTATTTCCCATGTCGCAGCCATTGCCCACCAACGCCGAGGACATCGGCCGCCGCGTCCTGCAACTCGCAGAAAACGTGCGCGGCCCGAACGATATCGCCCCGGCGCGCATCGAACAGCTCACCGGCATTCCGGTCCAGTTCAATCCCGACGACGCCAACGAATACGGCTTCAGCGGCCAGCTCACCGACGACTGGGCCTACAACCTGGTCTCGCTGCCCGAAGGCGATCGCAGGCCGTCGCGGATCATGTTCTCCTTCGACGACGAAAGCCGCGCCAACGCCGACATGGCGCCGATCTGCGCGCTCGATTTCGACGACTACGCCGCCGCGCTGGAAGCCGCCGGCTTCCGCTCGAAGGCGACCCGCGGCCCGCACGACCGCGTCCTCTACTGGGACTTCTCGCGCGAAGACGTGTCCGTGCAGATCTACGTGCGCGGCGAAAACGACGCCAAGGCGGACCACGCCTGCGTTTCCAAACTCATCATCAACGCCTGAGGGATACCGACATGGCCGCCATTCCCGAAGACGTCCTGAAAAAAATGGCCGAAGACAAGAAGGCCGCGGAAACGAAGCTGGAGAAGATCCTCTCCGATTTCGAGAAAGCCCACGACAACAAGACCGAAACGCCCGGCAAGAACCTGCGCGCGCTGCTCGACCAGTCCCCGGACCTGAAGGCCCGCATCCTCGACTCGGTGCAGAAGGGGCATCTGGAGAAGTTCGACGTGCTGCCTGCCGGCGCGAACGCCGGCGGCACCTACAGCCCCGACACCAAGACCATCGAACTGCCGGCGGATTACCTGAAGAAGGCCGGCAAGGACAAGGCCGCGGCCGCGGAGCTGGTGTTCGTGATGGGTCACGAGATCCAGCACTCGTTCAACAGCACCGTCAGCGACAAGGCCACCGACGCCTTCATCAAGGACGTCGACAAGATCGCGAAGGGCCCGGGGCCGCACGACTACACCAATGCGGTGAAGACCCTGATCCAGAACTACCGCGAGGACGAAGCCGGCGCCCACATCGGCGGCTTCAACGCGATCGCCTCGCAGGTGATGAAGGACAACCCGAAGGCCGGGCTGAAGGAACTCTACAACGCCCATCCGGGCCGCATGGAAGACTTCATCGAACGCAGCGGCAAGGCGCCGTCGTTCAGCTACGCGCTGAAGCCGGGCCTCACGCTGGAAGCCGACAACACGATGAAAACCACGCCCGAGAACGTGAAGGCGATGGGCAAGCACTATTTCGACCAGCCGCCGAGCTCCGCGCGGCTCGGCACCAAGGGCAATCAGGACTACCCGAACTACTACGGCGAATGGGCGCTCAACGTCATCAACGATGCCGAGAAGCGGGCGCTGGCGGACGCGAAGAAAGCCGACCCGAAGGCGGTCGCGCCGGAAGTGAAGATCGACATGAAGTCGATCGGCCTCGACAAGTCGCTCATCGACACCGGCCTGAAGTTCACCGACTCCAGCCCAAAGAAGCCCAGCGTCGAAGCGCCGGCGCCGGAACCGGCTCTCTATCGTCAGGCGGAAGATGCGTTGAAGAAGGTCGATGGCCTCGGCCTGAAAGGCGACGAGCTGCGCAATGTCGCCGCCGCCACCGCCCTGCAGGCGCAGAACGGCGGCATGGAACGCATCGACGGCGCCCTGCTCGGCAAGAACGGACAGGTCTTCGCGTACCAGGGCGATCCCGCCAGCGAATCCGCCGACCGCATCGCCGTGAACGTCGCCCAGGCCAAGCAGCAGCCGGCCGATCAATCGCTGGCGACGATGATGGTGCCGGACCCGCAACAGGCCCCGGCCCAGCAGCAGAGCGCGCGCAGCGTGGGCATGTAAGCGATCCGCGGACACGCACTGCGCGAACACGCGCCGCGCGAACCGCCATGCACGACGCCCCGCAGCGATGCGGGGCGTTTTTCGTGGCCAACAACGCGGCGTTCGCCGGGCATCCGCGTCTGGTCCGGTCGACGCCCGCGCCGATCCGACGAACGGTCGCGATCCGGACTTGCTCCGGCACGATTAGCCGATAGGCTTGTTCATGCTCCCCCCGAACTGGCGCATGCCGTTCGCGCCCAGTCCGGAACGCCCGCATCGGGTCCATCGACGAAAAGGAGACGCCGCATGCCGCCCGGCAATGGAAAGGACGATCAGGACAAACCGGATCTGCTGGAAACGCTGGCGGATGGCCGCATCGGCCCACGGCTGGTCTACGGCCTGGAAACGTCCCGCAACTACGTCCGCGAGAACGCCGGAATCGTCAATTTCGACGATTCCCAGCCGCATCCGTTCTCGCTCAAATGGCTGGACAGGCGCGACACGGAGCGCCCGGAAGCGGAAACCCGCGGGGCGACCACCGCCGATGTCCTCAACAATCATGCGTTCCGGACGTTCAGAACGCAGTTGCAGGGCGCCGACGAAGCCACGCGCAGCTACAGCCTGTTCAACCCCGATGCCCGCGTGCAGTTCCCGACGCCGCTGATCCGCCTCGAAGCGCTCCGCGAGCACCAGCAGGAGGCCTCGAAGGGCAACACCGTCGAAGACCAGGCGGTCTTCCGCCAGTACCAGGAAGGTCTGCTGGCATCGAAACACTCGCCCCTGCACACCGTCGCGGGCGACACGAGCAGGATGGCGGTCAAGGAGAACATGCCCGATCCCCAGGGCGATCCGAAGAAGGAAGGCGAAGTGATGTTCCGGCATCAGACCGCGATCGCCTGCAAGTACGGGCTGCAGTTCGGGTTCGACAACGGCCGCATCCTGTTCGAGCTGGGATCGTCCGATCCCAGCGCGAAGAACCATTTCGATCCGCATCGCGCCGCGGAAAAACAGGCCGGCGACGGCCGCGCCTCGCAAAGCACCGGCGTGCAGCTGCGTTCGATCACCAACGTCGAGTTGCGGACCGCTTTCCGCCACGACCCCGGCGACGATCGGCTGCAGTTCTTCAGCGGCGGCCAGAAAACCACCGCGCCGTGGGACGGCGACCATGGCAAGTGGAAGGATTACGCCTGGGATCGCGTCGACAAGTACGCCGAGCGCGGCGTGCTGAGCGCGGATCAGGCCAAAGGCCTGCATGAGACGCTCAAGACCGCATACGAAACCGGCACGTTCAGCCGGGAGACCTTCCGCGAAGTCAACGGCGCCATCAACGCCGCCAAGGCGCAGTCGGGATCGGGCGGATCCTCGCCGCCGCAGAGCGCGTATCCGATGGTCGATGCCGTGTACCAGCGGCTGTCCACGATCGAGAAGGATCATCCGATCCCGGGGATCGAGACCGTCGCGGAACGTTCGCGCGCGGCCGCGGCGATCGCGGCGAAGATGCACGAGAACGGCATGACTTCGCTCGGCGGCGTCCATCATCTGCGCGAGATCGACGGCAAGCCGGTCAACGGTTTCGTCGTCTGGGATCAGGCCTCCAGCATGGACAGCGCGCGCCGTTTCGGCATGACGGTCGACGCGGCGGTGGCCAAACCGATGCAGGACAGCCTGAAAACGCTCGATCAGCCGCAGCTCGCCGAACAGACCCCGAATCAATCGCAACGGATGATGGCGAAACTCTAGCGGCGCCCCGCTCTGGCGGCGCGGGTCACAACCCTCGCGCCGCCTCTTCCACCGCGCGGAACAACGCGCGGCCCTTGTTCATCGTTTCTTCCCATTCCTTCTGCGGGTCGGAGTCGTAGACGATGCCGGCGCCGGCCTGCACGTGGAGCTTGCCGTCCTGGATCACCGCGGTGCGGATCGCGATGGCGGTATCGGCGTCGCCGTGCCAGCTGATGTAGCCGATGCTGCCGGCATAGACGTTGCGCTTGATCGGTTCCAGTTCGCGGATCACTTCCAGCGCGCGGATCTTCGGCGCACCGCTGACGGTGCCGGCCGGGAACGTCGCGCGCAGCACGTCGGCGTAGCTCAGGCCATCCTTCAAGCGGCCGGTGACCTCGCTGACGATGTGCATCACGTGGCTGTATCTTTCGATCACGAATCGATCGCCGACCTCGACCGTGCCCGGCTCGCTGACGCGACCGACATCGTTGCGGCCGAGGTCGATCAGCATCAGATGCTCGGCGCGTTCCTTCGGGTCGGCCAGCAGTTCCGCTTCCAGCGCGAGGTCTTCCTCGTGCGTCTTGCCGCGCGGACGCGTGCCCGCGATCGGGCGGACCGTCACCTCTCCGCCTTCGAGACGCACCAGAATCTCCGGCGAGGAACCCACGACCTGGGTGCCGCCGACATCGAGGAAATACATGTACGGCGACGGATTCAGCGCGCGCAGCGCGCGATAGACATCGACCGGGCGCGCGCGGAACGGCACCGACAGACGCTGGCTCAGCACGACCTGGAAAATATCGCCGGCGCGGATGTATTCCTTCGACTTCTCGACCGCGGCGATGAAGCCCTCGCGGGTGAAGCCGGACACGAAATCGGCCTCGTTGAGCCCGGCGGTATCGCGCGGCTCCGGATAGCCGGGCCCGCCCTGGCGCAGGCGGTAGGTAAGTTCGTCGAGACGCCGGTTGGCGCGCGCCCAGGCCTGCGGTTCGCGCGGGTCCGCGTGGACGATGAGATACAACCGGCCCTTGAGGCTGTCGAACACCGCGACATCGCGGCTGTCCATCAACAGGATGTCGGGCGTGCCGAGTTCGTCCGGCTTGTTCTCGGTGCGCAGCCGCGGCTCGATGTACTGGATGCACTCGAAACCGAACCAGCCGACCAGCCCGCCGGTGAAGCCCGGCAGTCCCGCGAGCCGCGGAATCTTCTGCGCGGTGCGCAGGCGTTCGACTTCGACCAGCGGATCGTCGACCACGCGACAGTCGACCAGTTCGCCCAGCTCGCTGACGAACAGCGTATGCCCGGCGAAGGCGTACACGCGATGCGCGGGCAGGCCGATGATCGAATAGCGGCCGAAGCGTTCGCCGCCTTCCACCGACTCGAACAGATAGGTATGGGGGCCGTCGGCCAGCTTGAGATAGACCGACAGCGGCGTGTCGAGGTCGGAGAGCACTTCGCGCACGACCGGAATCAGGGTGTGGCCGTCGTCAGCGTATTGCTGGAACTGTTCGAGCGAGATCACGCGGAAAATCCTTGCAGAAAATCGATGCGGAGAGGAAGGGCGGCGCTCAGCCGCGCCATCGCCGCCGTATGGCCGCCGCCGGATGCGGGAAAAGGACCGCGTCGCTCATCGCCACATGCTAGCGGCTTCGGCGCACTGCCGCACCCGTGCCATCGCAACGTCACGGTTCCGTCACGGTTCGCCCGGAAAATGAGAGTCCATCGCAGGGACGACGGACGGAAGCGGGATTGCTTCCACTTTCACCGGGGCGGCGCCGCAGGGCGCCGCTCTTTCTTCATGCGCCGGGCGACAACAGCGGGCAGGCGTCGGGCAGATGCATGCGCAGCCGGCCGGGCACGCAGGCGATCCGGAACGCGGTGGCCTCGATCGGCTCGCCGTCGAGATTCAGCGTGAGCGGACGGTCCGCGACGATCTCCACCCAGCGCGACTGCAGGCGCGTGGACACGCGTTCCAGCGCCGCCTGCCGCCCTTCGGCGATCACCGTGCCCAGCGTCGCGGCGACTTCGCCGTCGAGCGTCGGCACGATCGTGATGTCGAGCCGTCCATCGTCGATGCGCGCGTCCGGACACAGCACCTGCCCGCCGCCTGCCTGCCGGCCATTGCCGATGCCCAGCGCGATGAAGTCGCCCGACCATCCGAAATCCTCGGCTTCGAAACGCGCGCGGATCGGTTCGATGCTGCGCACACGGGCCAGCCCGCTGATGACGTAGGCCAGACCGCCGAGCGTCTTCTTCAGGCCTTCGTGAGTCTCCGTGGTGATGGCGGTGCCGAAGCCGCCCGACGCGAGATTCATGCACCAGTGGCGAGCGCCATCGGCCTCCACCGACAGCGCATCCACGCGTCGCGGCGGCATGCGCAACATGGCGAAGGCGGCCGCCGGTGCGTCGGGCGCGAAGACGGGAATGCCGGCCGCGGTCGCGAAATCGTTGGCGGTGCCCAGCGGCAACACCGCGAGCGCCGGCAGATCTTCGGCAGGCGCTTCGCGCATCGCCAGGGCCGCGGCCACTTCGCGCAGCGTGCCGTCGCCGCCGCCGGCGACCACCGCGTCCACACCGGACGCGACCGCTTCATCGACGTAACGCGCGGCATCGCCGTGCTCCCAGGTCACGCGCACATCGACACGCACGCCTTCCGCGCGCAGCGCGGCGACCGCTGTGCGCAGTGCGTCATCGGTCGCGGCCTTGCCGTTGAGGATCAGGCCGATATGCCGCACACCTGCGTGGCGCGACGCGTCAGCCACCGCGCACGGACGCGACCGCCGCCTTCATCCGCGACACGATGCCCGCGTAATCGGGCTGGCCGAAGATCGCCGAACCGGCGACGAAGGTGTCCGCGCCCGCTTTCGCGATCTCGGCGATGTTGTCGACCTTCACGCCGCCATCGATTTCCAGGCGGATGGCCCTGCCGGTGCGCGCCGCGGCGGCATCGATGCGCGCGCGCACCGCGCGCAGTTTGTCCAGCGCCGACGGAATGAAACTCTGGCCGCCGAAGCCGGGATTCACCGACATCAGCAGCACCAGATCGAGTTCGTCGAGCACATAGTCCAGCATGTCGACCGGCGTCGCGGGATTGAGCACCAGCCCGGCCTGGCAACCGCTGGCCTTGATCAACTGGATCGTGCGATGCACGTGGCGGCAGGCTTCGGGATGGAAACTGATCAGCGACGCGCCGGCCTTCGCGAAATCGGGAACGATGCGGTCCACCGGCTCCACCATCAGATGCACGTCGATCGGCGCGGTCACGCCATGCTTGCGCAACGCCTCGCAGACCAGGGGACCGATGGTGAGATTGGGCACGTAATGGTTGTCCATCACGTCGAAATGCACCCAGTCCGCACCGGCCGCGAGGACGGCATCGACCTCCTCGCCGAGCTTCGCGAAATTCGCGGACAGGATGGACGGGGCGATGACGGTGGGTTGCATGGGCGGCGCTCGATCGGGCAGCGCGCATTGTCGCCTTCCCGCCCAGCGTGGCCAAGCGCGACCGTCCATCGGCGACTGCATCCTGAACGGCCCCGGGCCCGTACCTCGAATCAGGCGACCGCGGCCAAGGAACGTGGCCGGGTTCGTCCTGACGCCATCCCATCAGGCAACTCCCATTCGCGAAGGAGATCCATATGACCATGCGCAAACTCGCGCCCGCCCTGCTCGCATCGCTCACGGCCGCGCTGGCCCCGTCCGCCTTCGCCCAGTCGTCCGACGACTGGACCGGTGCCTATGCCGGCGTGTACGCCGGTCAGGCGCAGAAGCCCGATGGCAGCGGCGACCGTTTCATCTTCGACACCAACCTCGACGGCAACTACAACGACACCGTGACCACCGCCGCCGGCGCCAATGCGTTCTCGCCGGGCTCCTGCGACGGCGTGGCGCGCGGGCCCACGCCCGCCAGCGGCTGCATCGGCAACAGCGGCGGCGCCGACTGGGGCCTCCGCGGCGGCTACGACTGGCAGGTCGGCGACTACTGGGTGGTCGGCGTGGTCGGCGAGTACGGCATGAACGACGTGCGCGACGCGATCTCCTCGTTCAGCACCACGCCGGCGCGCTACACGATGCTGCGCAAGATCGACGGCCTCGCCGCCGTCCGCGGTCGTCTCGGCGGCGCATTCGGCGACGGCCAGAACAATCTGGTCTACGTCACCGCCGGTTACGCCAGCGCGAAAATCGAGAACAGCTTCTTCACCAGCAACGGCGTGAACACCTTCGTCGCCAACGGCGACGGCCGCGCCGACGGCAGCCAGTTCGGCCTCGGCTACGAACGCCGCTTCGGCCGGATCGCGGTCGGCCTCGAAGTGCTGCGCACCAAACTGGAAGACGACGGCTACCGCGTCCGCGCCCAGGGCCCGGCCCCGGCCACCAACCCCTTCATCCTCCAGAACCCCGCCGGCACCGACATGCGCCGCAGCGACGACAACTTCAGATTCGACAGCGTCCGCCTCACTGCGGTCTGGCGGTTCTGACGCATCGCCGAATCGTGCCCTGCCCGCTTGACGCGGGCAGGGCGATGCGCGCTTAGCTCCCCTCTCCCATCGGGAGAGGGGTTGGGGGAGCGGGTCGGTAATCCCACGATGCGTTCGACAACCAAGCGCGCCGGATCTCGTAGGAGGACCTTCAGGCCCGAGCTTTTCCCTTTCCACCACTACCGATGGACCACAACCAAATCGATACAACCCATCGATTCTGAAGACATCAACGGTCGTGCCCGTGAAAACGCTCGGGCCTGAAGGCCCTCCTACGAAGGCGCGGCGGCCTCGTCGCCGGGGCCGAAGATCTGTGCGATCAGACCGCGAATGGCTTGCGCTTCACGCAAATGCAAGCGTTCGGCATCGGCGCAAGCCTGTTGTAGCAGCGTAAGGATTTCAGGCCGATCACCCGGCAGCCCGCGCTGCGCCAGCGTGATCGCCAGATTCGCGCGCCCCACCAGCAGGGAATGCACATCCCCCAGGCGCTCGTACACCGGAAGCGCTTCCTCGCGCCGGATGCGCAACGCTTCCTCCAGCTCACCACGCGCCTGCAGGATGTCCGCAACCAGGCCCTGCGTGATCGCACGCGAACGCACATCGCCCAGGCGCTCGTACACCGGAAGCTCTTCCTCGCGCCGGATGCGCAACGCCTCCTCCAGCTCACCACGCGCCTGCAGGATGTCCGCAATCTGGCCCTGCGTGATCGCACGCGAACGCACATCGCCCAAGCGCTCGTACACCGGAAGCACTTCCTCACGCCGGATGCGCAGGGCTTCCTCCAGATCGCCGCGCGCCTGCAGGATGTCCGCAATCCTGCCCTGCGTGAGCGCACGCTCACGCACATCGCCCAGACGCTCGTACACAGGAAGCGCTTCCTCACGCAAGATGCGTAACCCCTCCTCCAACTCGCCACGCGATTGCAAGATGTCTGCGATCCGGCTCTGCGTAACGGCATAACCTTTCGCATCTCCCAAACTATCCACCACGGGGAGTATTTCATCGCGATGGATATGCAAGGCCCCCTCCAGATCGCCGCGCGCCTGCAGTATTTCCGCAATCTTGCCATGCGCGATCGCAAGCGAACGCACATCGCCAAGACGCTCGTACACCGGTATCTGTTCCTCGCGCCGGATGCGCAAGGCTTCCTCCAGATCGCCACGCATTTGCAGAATATCCGCAATCTGACCCTGCGTGATCGCACGAGAACGCACATCGCCAAGACGCTCGTACACCGGAAGCTCTTCCTCGCGCCGGATGCGCAAGGCCTCCTCCAGATCGCCGCGCGCCTGTAGGATGTCCGCAATCTTGCCCTGCGTGATCGCGATGGCATGATCATCTTCTTGCCTTTGATGCAACGGCAGTTCCCGGTCACGCCAATGCGCAAGCGCATCGTCGTAATCGCCCAAGTCGAAATAAAGCTGACCCAACTCATCGAATGGTGCGATCAATAGTTCGTCGTCGGCATCGGGATGGGCATCCAGCCACTCGCGGATCTCGGCAACCCTGCGATAGCGCTCAACCATGCCACGGCTATCGATACCGTGAGTGCCCGTCGGCGCATGCCGAGGCTCGGGCCTAGGCAGACCAGTCCTGTCATCCCACATGGCCGGCACGGAGACAAAGGCATATACGCCGCTACGCCACGCCCAAAGATCCGGCGCACCGCGCGATGCGGCGGCGATGGCATCGGCATCCAACCAGAACACCAGCCGCGCCCGCGCTTGGGCGGCGATGCGCTCACGGCGAACGTTGAAGGCATCCCAGCGCGCCGCATCGAACCAAGCGCGGGGCACGATCACATGCACCACGTCGGATTTCCGGGCGTGCTTGATCAGGCGCGCTTCCAACGTCGGTATATCCACGATGCTTCGGCCTACCGGCAACCGACTGCTGCGCAGCTTAGCTGTGGACAGCACATGATCCAGCGCAGCCATGACCCGCTTGCGTAATCGCTCATCGCTGACGTCCACCAGCAGCCACTGGAACGGTGGGCCATGAATCAGCGTGCGCGACAGGCGCTGGAAGTCGTCGAAACAATCGACGGGAAGTCCGCGCGCGGCCTCTAGGCTCCAGCGGTCGCTATCGAAGCGGGAGGCCGTCATCGGCGCAAACTATCCGCCGTGGCCTGACGCCGTCGTCAACGCGGCCTGCGCCAGCTTGTAGCCTTTGAGGGTGCGCACCACCGGATGGCTGCGGCGCCAAGTACCGTCGTTGTACTGCATCAGTGCCAAGCGGTGCAGCAACTCCTGATCGGCCTTGTCGTTACCGTCCTGGGCGGGCGAGGCATCGATCTGGGCCAGGCGTTTGTAATCCGCAGAGGTCAGGAAATAGCGGTATTCTGCCGCCAGCTGATGAATCGCACGCTGCGTCACTGCGGCATCGATGTGTTCGCCAGCCATTTCGCAGCAGAATTTCAACAGGCGGAGCAATTCGCGCGGATGTCCACCACTGTATGCGACCAAGGTGTCCACTTCGGCATCGGTGGCGAAGATAGCGCGGTCGGCACGGCGCAGCAACATCTCTCTCAACGCCACCCAACCGGCATCGCAGCGGCGGTCGTCGATCTCGCTGAGTTTGATCATCGGCAGTACCATGTCGGCGTCGAGCTTGCCGCCCAAGCGACCGTCATACTTGAGATGCAGCGGCGCGGTGTAGATGGCCAGCACTTCGATGGCCAATAACTGCTCGGCATCCTGGACAAAGAATTGCTGGGTATCTTCACCACGCATCTTGTCGGTACCGTCGATCATGAACAGCACACGGTCGGCGCGGTCGGCTTGCTTCAGAATCCGCTCCGCCGAGCGAATCAAATCGTTGAACGCCTGCGCCAAGGTAGTGAAGCGGTTGCGGATCTCCTGCCTCCATTCGTTCTTCTGACTGGCGCCGGTTTTGAAGGCTGAAGTGAACCCGCCGAACAACTTGAGAATCCCCGGCAGACCGCCGCCGGCTTCCAGGCCCGCTTTCAACTCCGCGCTGGCCTCCCTCGTGGTCGCACGGGTCTGGGTCGCTGCAGCGAACCAATTGCGTATCGGCTGCAAATCGCCGTCGCTTATGGCATAGCCATCGCCGATCATGCGCTCCAGCAGAGACTCCGCCATCGCCATCAGCACTTCAGTATATTGCAGATTATTGCGATCAAGTTTGGTCAGCACATCGACTTCAACCGCATAGAAGCGCTGGGAGTCGTTCAGCTGTTTGGCATAACGGCGCAACTCCGTGGTTTTGCCGCTGCCGATGTGGCCGAAGAACAGTACATGCTTTTCGATCGGCGCAAAAAAATCTTCGCTGACAGGATCCCATCCGAACTTGCGGGCCAAACGCGAAAATGTTCTCTCGCTGCCGCGTGCGGTTTCGGTATCGACATAGCGCGGGTCTCCGGCTGGCAGCGCCTCTTCGTACTCTATCTTCTGCAGCACTTCCAGAATATTGGCGGGCGGCTGGTAGGGCATGACTGTTGGTCAACCTTATGACTTCTGAGTGATTTCGGCGACTGGACCGGAAGCAGACGATCGCATGGTAACGACATCCACCGGGCGCCGCAGTTGCAATCCGCGCAAGAAACTCTATTCCAAATCAATGCATTAGCCAAGAAGCCCAACATGTTTCAGGCGAATCGTAGCAGCCCCCAGTCAATCGGGATGGGCCCGGAGACACGCGGCGCATCGAGCGCGAATCCCGCCGATTTACGCCGCAAGGGCTAGTCCCGCTTCCGCAGCGTCTTGATCCGGTCGTAGGCGGCGTTGATGTCGGCGGCCTTGTCTTCGGCCTGGCGGCGGAGTTCTTCGGCGACGCCGTTGAGTTTGTCGGGGTGGTACTGGCTGATCAGGCGGCGATAGGCCTGGTCGATTTCGGCGTCGGTGGCGTCTTCGGCGACGCCCAGCACGCGATAAGGCGTGTCGCGCTTGCTCTTGAACCAGTCGGCGTCGAAGGCGTGGCCCAGCAGCATGCCGACGAGGGCGCCGCCGGGGTGGCGGAACAGCAGCCAACCGGCGACGAAGCCGAAGAATTTTCCGTACCAGCGCGTCATGGCTGCAGTCTACAGGTCCGGGGGCGGGAGAGCGGCGCCCTTCGTGGACACCTGTCGCGATTCTATCGAGGCGATTCTATCGAGACGATCCTGTCGAGGCGCGTCATCGCAGGGATCGTGATGCAGCCACCGGGATGGCACGAACCGCTCACGCGGCCGCTCACTGCAGCAGCATCCCGCAGGTCGCGCCCATGCAGGCGCCGGTGGACAGATCCAGGACCACCGAATGGCCGGGATCGCCGTGCGGATAAGGCACGCCGGCATCGAGCAGAAAGATCACCGCATGCGCACCGGTGAGGCCATCCGGAATCGTGAAGTCTTTCTGGATCACGTACGAGGTCATGAATCCCGCGCGCTCCTGCAGACTCGCCGGCATGTCGCGGCGGTTGGCCTCGGACCAGCGCCGGGCCCAACGCGAGAAATCGCCGCCCGTGGCGGGGCGAAGCTGGCCGGCGCGCAGGGCTTCGACGAGGGCGGCTTCGCCGCTGAGGGCGGGCGGCGCTGCCGGCACCCGAGGCGTTGGCGACGCATCCTTCGGCATCAGCGTCACCAATCGATCGGCCGGCGCGCTGCCTTGGCTGTTCGTCGCCACGGGGGGCAACAGGGACGGCGCGGGCAGCGTCGCGATGGGCGGTGACACCGTCGCGTCGGAAGCAGGCACGCCGGGCGCCGGACCGGCGAAGGACGGCAGCGACGAAGACGGCGTGTTCGAGCCCTCACGGCCCGCCGCCGGAACCGGCAGCTGCGACTGCGGCGGCGTGGCTGTCGACGGTGCCTGCATGCCCGCGAACCAGACAACCCCCACGAATGCGATCAACGCCATCGCGACCCACAGCAGGCCGCCGGTGTCGCGGCGATCGTCCGAGGTCCTTGCGGTGCGCGAAGCTTCGGATACGGTACTGCTTTGCGCATCGCGCTGGCGCTGCGCGCGGATCCGGCCATAGGCGGCCTCGATGCTGCGCAGTTTTTTCTCGGCCCGACGGCGGAATTCATGGGCGAGACCGACCAGGCGGTCCGGATGGTGTTCGTCGATCAGGCGGAGGTAGGCCTGTTCGATCTCGGCATCGCTGGCGGCCTCGGACACGCCGAGCGTGCGGTAGTCGGCTGCGCTGCCGCGGCCGAAACGGAACCGAGCGGCGTGGGCATCAAAGGAGGCGTCGTATCCGGAGGTCATGGCCGCGAGTTTACAAGGCCGGAGCGCGGTCCAGCCGCCGGGCACCGCGGAGCCGCCGTGCGCCTTACACTAGGCGGCCCGACCGCTTCCGATGGACTGCGCGTGGCGACCACTTTGCTCGAATCCGATCTCCCCGGCCTCACCCTGCGCCATCGCGGCAAGGTCCGCGACGTGTTCGATCTTGCGGCCGACGCACTGCCGCCCGAGGCCCGCGACTACGGCCCGCTGCTGCTGATCGTGGCCACCGACCGGCTGAGCGCCTTCGACGTGGTGCTGCCCGACCCGATTCCCGGCAAGGGCGAAATGCTGTGCCAGATCAGCAATTTCTGGTTCGAGAAGACCGCTCACATCCTGCCCAACCATCTCACCGGCATCGATGTCGCCGCGGCCCTGCCCGCCGGCGTGGATGCGGCGCTGTACGCGAAGCGCGCGGTGGTCACCCGCAAACTCAAGCCGGTGCCGGTGGAAGCCATCGCCCGCGGCTATCTGATCGGCAGCGGCTGGAAGGATTACCAGCGCACCGGCCGGGTCAGCGGCATCACCTTGCCGAACGGTCTGCGCCAGGCGGAACAGTTGCCGGAGCCGATCTTCACGCCGTCGACCAAGGCCGCGGTGGGCGACCACGACGAGAACATCGATTTCGACACGATGGTGAAGACCGTCGGCGCCGAACTGGCCGAGCAGGTGCGCGACGCGACCCTGCGCATCTATCGCCACGCCGCGAACTACGCCGCCGAGCGCGGCATCCTGCTGGCCGACACCAAATTCGAGTTCGGCACCGACGCCGACGGCCGCCTGTACGTGATGGACGAAATGCTGACCCCGGATTCGTCGCGCTACTGGCCCGCGGACGAGTACGCAGTCGGGATCAGTCCGCCGAGCTACGACAAGCAGTTCGTGCGCGACTATCTGGAAACCCTGGACTGGAACAAGACCGCCCCGGGCCCGCGCCTGCCCGCCGAAGTCATCGACCGCACCCGCGCGAAATACGCCGAAGCGTTGCAGCGGTTGGCGGGGATTTCGGTGGATTGAGACGCCATGTTCACTCCGGATAGGCCTGATCTCACGAGAGCGCTGATCCATCTGACCGGTGACAGACCCTCTCGTAGCGCAAGTGACGCTTTGATCTCGATTCTAAGAGAGGGTTGTATTCGCGGCTCCGACAATACTGGATACATAAAAGGCAAAAATACCGCAGCATGTTTTACTGAAATGCCCTTATCCGCACTACGTTATTTTATCCAACACCGCATATTCACCAACCATCCCTATCAACCATTCGGCCTTGCAATTTCAAAGCAATCGGCTTGGAAGCTAGGCGCGAGGCCTGTCATTTACCTGCCTGATGAAGAAGCGGGCTGGATCCCGGAGGAAGAGCGATGGCGCCATGTTCGCCTCGAATATGGAAAAATTGACTTCACTCATGAAAGAGAATGGCGAGTCAAAGGCGACTTCGGCCTCTATGGCACGGGCTTTTATGTCATCGTTCCCGACAAATCAGAAGAGAAACGGATAAGAGCCAATTTGTCTGAAGAAGCAGAAAATCACATCTTGGGTTTCTTGCATCTAGATTACCTAAGAGACCTTCTCTAATAGCGCAAGTAAAACTGCGTTACGAATAATGGGAAAGAAAATGAACACTGTCGCAGATCAAACGCAGACTTCCGACCGCCGCATCGACCGCTGGCTCGCGCAGTATTCCTCCGATCACGTCAACCCCACCAATCAGAAGATCCACCACCTCGCGGTGCCGCTGATCGTGTGGTCGGTGACCGCGTTCCTGTGGTGCATTCCGGTGCCCGGGACCTGGTTCGGCAGCGGCTTCTGGGCGGCGATCGCTGCGTTCGCCGCGTGGATGTTCTATTACCGCGCCTCGCGCATGCTCGGTCTGGCGATGCTGGTGGTGTTCGTGGCGATGCTGTGGCTGAATCGCTGGCTGCAGGCGACCATCGGCATCGAAGGCCTGCTGTGGTTGGCGACGGGCGTCTTCGTCGTGGCCTGGATCGCGCAGTTCATCGGCCACAAGATCGAAGGCAAGAAGCCGAGCTTCCTCACCGATCTGGTGTATCTGCTGATCGGCCCGACGTGGGTCGTCAGCAAGGTGTTCCGCAAATTCGGCCTGAAGTACTGATGCGCCTCCGCGCCGCATCGGCACCGCGGTGACGACAACAACGACGCTCACCGAGCGCGGGCTCGGCGCGCGCGACTTCGCGCTCGTTCTCGTCGTCTGCGTGGTCTGGGCCGGGAATTTCCTGACGTCCGCCTACGCGCTGCGCGAGGTGCCGCCGTTCCTGTTCAGCGCGCTGCGCATGATGCTGTTGGCCGCGCTGCTGCTCGCCTTCCTCAAGCCCCCGCCGCGCGCGCAGTGGCCGCGGCTGATCGCGGTGGCGCTGCTCAACGGCGCGCTGCATTTCGGCACCAGCCTGTGGGCGCTGCGGATGGCCGGCGATCTGTCCTCGCCCGCGATCGTGATGCAGAGCTACATCCCGATGGCGGTGCTGCTGGCGTGGTGGGTGCTGGGCGAACGCTTCGCCTGGCGCACCGGCACCGCCATCGCCCTGAGTTTCGCAGGCGTGCTCGTGCTCGGTTTCGATCCGCTGGTACTGGATCACCCCGCTTCGCTGCTGATGATGCTGTTCTCCGCGTTCCTGATCGCGCTGGGAACGGTGTTCATGCGCGGCCTGAGCGGCATCGATGCGATCAGCATGCAGGGCTGGACCGCGGTGATCGGCATCCTGCCGCTGCTGGCGATCAGCGCGTCGATCGAACCCGGCGGCATCGCCGCGCTGCGCGGCGCGGGCCCCGCCGCGTGGGGTGCCGTGATCTATTCGGCGGTGTTCGCCTCGCTCATCGGACATAGCGTGTTCTTCGGGCTGGTGCAACGCCATCCGGTGGTGCAGGTCACGCCGTATCTGCTGCTCACGCCGGTGTTCGCGGTGGCGCTGGGCATCTTCATCTGGGGCGATCGCCCCGGGCCGCAGTTGTGGATCGGCGGCGCGATGGTGCTCGGCGGCGTGCTCGCGATCGCCCTGCGCGCACGCAGCAAGGCGCTGGCGCGGGCCTGAGTCGACACGCACGGAACAGACACGCGCGCACGGGCAAGGCTGCGCGCGTTCACGCATTCCAGCGCGCATTCCGGACACGCTTCGCGCAGGCAATGTCCGAAAATGCGATCTGCGTCGACAAGACGCGTCTGCGGCGAATACGGCTGTCCGCTCCTCGCGGTCGGCGACGTGATCAGGAATGCGTCCGGTTCCGATCGACGCCTTGGCCCCGCATCCCCCGGAGATCACCATGCATTCCCTGCCAGGCAAAGCGTTCCGCTTCTGCGCGATCGCCGCGTGTTCCGTCATCGTCGCCAACGGCTGCATGCTCGATCGCAGACCGATCGTGTCGCCGGGCACCGTCGTCCCGGGAGAGTACTGTCCCGGCGACACGCTCACCGCGTCCTACGATTTCCTGCGCTTCGCCGGCGGCGTCTGCACGCCGCGCGCGGGGCGGCCCGACGAATGCACCACCGCCGCGCCGACGGTGACCATGACCAGCACGCCGGCGCTGTTCCCGGCGACGACGCTGCAGAGCTACCGGAACAGCATCGACTTCACCGCCAGCGGCGATCGCGTCGACGTGAATTTCGTGTACGGCACCAGCTCGATGTTCGTCCCGCCATCGACGCTGCTGGTGAACGTGCGCGACAACACCGACAGCGCCACGCGCATCATCGGCACGGTCGAGACGGTGCTGGCGCACATGGGCAGTTGCAGCCGCAGCTTCGCGATTCCCACCTACGCGCCGGTGGAAGTCCCGGGCACGTCGCCCCGCCTGGATCTGACGGGCATCTGCAACCCGGGCTCCAACGGCGCAACGGTGAACTTCATCCTGAGTACCGATGCGCCCGGCGAAGCCTTCGCGGCGACCCTGGCGCCGGGCGAATGCCTGGACACCGCCGCACCCGGCGTACCGGCGTTCGCGACGCGCGCGCGCGTGATCAGCGCATCGCCGGTCGGTCTGCTCTGCCCATCCGGCGGCGACGGCACGACCATGCCGCTGCCGAACGCGCCGCCGCTGTCGACGCTGGTCCGGCAGGCCTGCCGCTGAGCGCGACGACTCGCTGACAGCGGGCGGAGCTCCGTCGCAGGCGACATGCATCGGCACGCCGCATGCGATGCCGACATGCCCCTGCCGAAGAGCGGCATCTCGCCCGCGACCATTCGATCCAGTCCCGCGACAGACCGCCTGCTCCACTCCCGAGAATCGCATCGCCTTCAAACCCGGTCTTGACACCGCCTTTCGGCAATTCCCTCACGCATTTCTCCAAGGATACCCGCATGCGCATGCTTCAACACACATGGATCCGTGGCGGCATCATCGTCGCGTGCTCGGTCTGGATCGCCACCGGCTGCATCATCGATCGCGGCCCCTTGCGTCGAGGTTTCGCCGAAGTTGCGCCCAGGACGTACTGCCCGGGCGACACGATCGCGGTGTCGTACGATTTTCTGGAAGATCTGCGCTGCCCGGCCGGACTGGAAGACACCTGCACGCGTTTATCGCCGACGGTCGCGATCAGCAGCGAACCGTTGGTCTTCCCCGCGCGATCGTTGAGCGGCTACACCGGCGACTTCACCACGGCGGCACCGGAGCTGGACCGCTTCAGCGTGCTGTTCGATCCGGATCGCGATGAGGTGTTGATTCCGACCGACGAGATTCGCGACGGCAATCGCGTGTTCGTCGGTCGCGACAGCCGCGATCTGACCTATGTCGCGACCCGGCAGGGACCGCTCGACAACGTGCTCACGCACGGCGGCATGTGCAGCGGCAGCGAACCGGTGAATACGCCGCAGACGCTGCCGGGTCTTCCGCAGTTCTCGCCGAGTCTGGTGCTGACCGACCTGTGCAACGTCAACGCGGTGCCGGTGATCGTCACCTTGTCGGGCGGCGCCGATGGCGCGACGTACACGCAGACGCTCGCGCCGAACCAGTGCCTCGGCGAGATGCCCGGGGTGCCGGACAGCACCCGCAACGCGCGTGTGGTCGACGTGCGGCCGGTGACCCCGGATCCCGGCACGCGCTGCACCGCGACCGGGCCGAACATGCCGCCTCCGCCGCTGCGCACGCGCATCCGCATGCAGTGTCGATGAGCCTGCCGCAAGCGCTCGTCCGCACCATCCGACGCATCCATCCCCCATTCCCACGAGGTTTCGCCATGACCCCGATCCGCGCCCTTTCCCGCATCGCCCTCGCGTTGACGCTGACCCTCGGTTCGGCGCTGTCCGCGCACGCCGGTTCCGCCACCGCGCAGTTGCAGTACCTCGACAAGACCACCTACAGCGGCGATCTGCATGTCTCCGTGGATCTGTACGATCCGCCGAAAAAGCCCGGGCAATACGTGGCCCCGAAACGCTACCCGGCGACCTTGCTGTTCGAACGTCCGGATCGCTTCCGCCTCGTGCTGCGTCCGGGCGCCAAGGACCAGTTCCGCGCCGTCGCCGAAGCCGGCATCGTGCGCTGGAAGGATGACGCCACCGGTCTGTCGGGCAAGGAAGAGGCGGGCAAGATCGTCGATCCGCTCGCGCTCGCGCTGCTCGGCACCGCGGGCGAACTGCTGCGCTTCAGCGCATCGAAGGATCTGGCGTTGCCCAAGGACAGCAAACTCAGCGGCGCGCGCCTGCAGCCCAACACGTGGGGCAGCGGCGTGGAACGGGGCACCGCCTGGTTTTCGTCGGAAGGCAAGCCGATCGGATTCGAGTTCGTGCTGGCCGACGGCACGAAAGTGTTCGTCTCGGTGCTGCTGTTCAAGCAGAACGTGAAGACGACGCCGGGCGATTTCCAGCTCTGATGCTGCATCGTTTCCGGAACGTGTCGTGCGCTTTTCGTGTGCCCCCATGAAAAAGCGCATGACACGTTCCAATGCAGGATTGTCCGATCCGGGGTTGTCCGATTGCGGACGCTGCGCTCACGCATTGCACGCGTCTGCCGACGATTCAAACAGGAAGATGTCCCCATGCACAACGCGGTCGCGCCATGCGGCCGGCCCAACGACGACGCCCCACGAGCGCGGCTGCGGACGACCGTGGATCCCGTCGCACCCATCGCCTCCGCGCACCCTCCCCGTCGCGTCGCCGACTGCGGGCGGGCGCGCATGCACCCATCCTCTTCGGTCGATTCAGAGAACAACCGACATGCGAACCGTTTCCCTCGGCAAGACCCTGCTCGGCGCGATCGCCGCCGGCGTGCTCCTCACCAACGGCTGTGCGCTGCCGCACGCGGAATTGCGCATTCCGACCGTCGAGATCGGCCGGGTGTCGCCCGCGCAGTTCTGCCCCGGCGACACGGTGAGCGCGCGTTACGACATCAGCCAGGAACAACCCTGTGTCTCCCGGTCCGGTTTCGACTGCGCCGCGCTGCAACCGACGATCACCGTCGCCAGCAGCCCGATGTCGTTCGCGCCGCAGACCAACCCCGGCTTCGCCGGCAACATCGACTTCACGCCCGCTGCCGACAGCGTTGACGTGAGTTTCACCGCAGCCTCGACCGGACTCACCTATCCCATCGTTCTCATGGGCGGCGCGCCCGGGTTGCGCCTGCTCACCCTCGTCAACAACACCGCGACCACACGACGCCTCACCGGCGAGATCGTGCGCAGCGTGAACCACGGCGGCATGTGCGCCGGCAGCGCGCCCACGCACGCCGACGGCGTACTGCCGGGACCGCCGGAACTGTCGGCGAATCTGCGCACGCGGCGCATCTGCAACAGCAGCGCAGCGCCGCTGCGGTTGACCATCGCCGGCGCGCCGGGCGAGATGGTCGAGCGCGATCTGTCGCCAGGCCAGTGTTTCGACACCGCAGAGCCGGGCGTCCCGCCGGACGTGGCGGCCGCACGCACCTACAGCGTGCGCGCGCTGACCGTCGATCCCATGACCCGGTGCAGCGCGGTCCAGGGCAGCATGCCTCCCGCACCGCTGCAGACGACGATCACGCTCGGCTGCGGCATGTAGCCGTCGGCGCATCGTTCGCACGGCACGCATTCCCAAGAATCCAGCTTTCATGGAAACGTCGATGAATCCTATCCACAAACCTTCCCGTGTCCGCAATGCGCCGATGCGGTTCGCGCTGTCGCTGTGCCTGGCGCTGACGGCGAGCATCGCGACACCGCTGTTCGCGTCCGACGCTGCCAGCCAGCCACTGATCGCCCTCGACAAGACGACCTACAGCGGCTCTCTCGAACTTCACGTCGACCGTTACGATCCGCCAGGCAAGGACGGCAAGCCCGTCGTTCCCGAACGCTATCGCGCAGAGGTGCTGTTCGAACGTCCCGATCGTTTCCGCCTGGCGCTGCGCCCGGGGGAGTGGAACGAATTCCGTGCGGCCGGCGAGGCCGGCATCGTGCGCTGGCGCGATCTGGCGACCGGATTCTCCGGCGAGAAGGCCGCCGAAGACGTCACCGATCCGCTGGCGCTGTGGCTGCTCGGCACCGCCGGAGAGCTGCTGCGCTTCACGCGGGCGGACGATCTTCCGCCCGGCGGCATGAAGGACGGACTGCGCGGGGTGCAACTGAACCCGGAGACCTACGGCAGCACCGTCACCCAGGCGACGGCGTGGTTCGACGAGGAGACGCCGGTCGGCATGGAATTCCAGCTGTACGACGGATCGAGCGTCTTCGTCTCGATCCTGCGGTTCGATCGCAACGTGCAGACTTCGCCGGGCGATTTCCAGCTCTGAGTCGACGTTTCAATCCGCATCCGGAAACATCGCCGCGACCGGGCGGAAGCCGCGCGGCGCATAGCCGAAATCGCGCTGCGCATCGGCCGGGTCGAACACCAGGTCGCTGCGCATGCGCACCACCGCGGCTTCGTTGAAATCCAGCGCGAAGCCCGCGGCATGGGCCGCGGCCAGAATCGCGTTGAACACGCCGCCCGGCACCTCGTGCAGCTTCGCCGGCGGCCGCAGCGCGGCCAACACCCGCGCGACCATCTCGCGATAGGCCAGGGTCTCGCCGCCGGGCAGCGCGTAAGTGCGGCCGTGCGTCGCCACCGCATCGAGGCAGCGGAACGCGGCGTCTGCAAGATCGTGCGCATGCACCGGCTGGCGCAGACCGGTGGCGCCGCGCGGCAACACGATGCGGCCGAAGCGGCGCGCGACCGCGGCGATCCGGGTGAGGTTGTGGTCGCGGCCGACGCCGTAGATCAAGGTCGGCCGCAGTACGGTCGCCGCGGCACCGCGCGCGGCCGCTGTTTCGAACACGTTGCGCTCGCCCTCGCGCAGGCGCACGGCGAGATCGCGTTCTTCGGCATCGGCCGAACCGCGCTTGACCTCGATGCTGGTGGAGCCGAAGGCGACGATGCGCGGCGCGCGCGCATCGCTGCGCGCATACCACTGCCCGAACAGATCCAGCGGGCCGCAGCTCACGATCGCGTCGGGATGCGGCGGCAGACCGTCGACGCGCTGCAGATCGCCCGGCAACCAGATCAGCCCCGGCTGTTCCGCGCGCGGCGTGCGCGAGACCGCATACACGCGCCAGCCGTCGTCGCGCAGGCGATCGAGCAACGGCATGCCGACCTGGCCGCTGGCGCCGAACACGAGCGCGGTTTTCAACCCGCACCCCGCGATCGCGGATGCATGACTGCCCCGCGGATCAGGATTCGTCCGCCTTCGGGCTGCGGGCGGGCAAGGCGACGCGCAGCCAGAGATAACCGGCGACCGCGGCGATCACCGACGCGCACAGCACCCCGAGCACGCTGCTTTCGGCCAACTCGGGATGTCCCTTGAACGCCAGCGAAGCGATGAACAGGCTCATCGTGAAACCGATGCCGCACAGCATGCCCAGACCGATCATGGCCTTCAGGGTCATGCCTTCGCCGAAGCGCGCGATGCCGGAAACGTGGGCGAGCAGGGCCGCGCCGACGATGCCGATCGGCTTGCCCAGCACCAGTCCCAGCGCGATTCCCAGCGGCACCGGCGCCAACAGATCGGAGACGGCCATGTCGCCGAGGGCGAGGCCCGCGTTCGCGAAGGCGAACACCGGCAGGATGACGTAGGCGACCCACGGATGCAGCGCGTGCTCCAGCCATTCCAGCGGCGAGTATTCCACCTCGTCGCTGATCCGATTGTCCTTGTCGACGTGCGGAATCAACAGGCCGGTCGCGACGCCTGCCAGCGTGGCGTGCACGCCCGACTTCAGCACGCACACCCACATCAGCGCGCCGAGCAGCAGATACGGCGTGAGCGCGCGCACCTTCAGGCGGTTGAGCAGGATCATGATCGCCAGAACCACGCCCGCGCCGCCCAGGGCGGTCATCGACAGATCGCTGGTGTAGAACACGGCGATGATCACGATCGCGATCAGGTCGTCCAGCACCGCGATCGTCGACAGCAACAGCTTCATCGCGATCGGCACGCGCGACCCGAGCAGCGACAGGATGCCGAGGGCGAAGGCGATATCGGTCGCGGTGGGAATCGCCCAGCCGCGCGTCGCCAGCGGGTCGCCGGCGTTGATCCAGACATAGATCAGGCCGGGAACGGCGACGCCGGCCGCCGCGCAGACCAGCGGCTGGATGAGTTGCGCACGACTGGACAACTGGCCGCTGAGCACTTCGCGCTTGATCTCCAGCGCCACCAGCAGGAAGAAGATCGCCATCAGGCCATCGTTGATCCAGAGCAGCAGCGGCTTTTCGAGGTTCAACTCGCCCGCGCGGACCTGCAGCGGAAACCCACGGAACGATTCGTAGAGATGCGACAGCGACGAATTGGCGAAGATCATCGCGAGTATCGCCGCGCCGATCAGCAGAATGCCGCCGGCGGCTTCGAGACGGAAGAAGTCGTGCAGCGCACGCGCCGCGCGGCCGGGCAGCACCCGGATGATCACGGATTCTTTTTTGTTCATCGACACTCTCTCATCGGACATCGGCACCCGGCATGACGGGATGCCGACGAAAAGCAACGCATCGGAACGTCATGCGGCGAACGCCTCGGAACGGACGCGATGCATCAACGCGACAGCCACACTTCGGCCACCGCCCACGCCACGAAGGCCAGCAACAGCACCCAACCCTCGGCGCGACTGATGCGCAGATCGCGACGCAGCATCGGATACAGCAGCAGCGAGGCCGCCAGCGCCGCCGGCAATTCGAAGCCGACGAAGGATGCGGGGATCGGCAGATCGCGCAGCGCGGCCATGCCGCCGACCACGATCAGCAGATTGAACAGGCTCGAACCGATCACGTGGCCGACGACCATGTCGCCCTGCCCGCGGCGCGCGGCGGACACCGCGGCGATGGCTTCCGGCAGCGCGGTGGCGATGGCGACGACGATCAGACCGGTCAACACCGGACTCAGTCCCCACGCGGTGCCGACGATCGGCGCATGCCGCACCAGCCACATCGCGCCGAACCACAGCAGTGCGCCGCCGATGGCGAACCGGATCAGATTGAGGCCGAGGCCATCGCCGGTTTTCAGGAAGCCCGCGATCTCGTCCTGCAGTTCCGGCGTCTCGCGACGGCCGAGCACGAGCGCGGCGACCACCACGATCGCGAACGCGATCACGAACAGCAGGCCTTCGATGCGCGTCAGCACGCCGTCGTATCCGAGCACGATCAGCGCGAGCGTGGCGAGCATCAGACAGATCAACAGCGGTGCGAGCGCGCGCCAGCGCACCAGCAGCGGCGCCGCGATGGCCGCGAGACCGAGCGTGAGACCGAAATTGACGATATTGCTGCCGATGGCGTTGCCGAGCGCGAGGTTCTGACTGCCGACGACGAAGGCGCGCGCGTTGACCGCGAGTTCCGGGATCGACGTGCCGAAGGCGACCAGCAGCAGACCGGTCGAGAACGGCGACCAGCCGAAGCGTCGCGACAGCCCGGACGCGCCTTTCAGGATCGAATCGCCGCCCAGCGCGAGCAACAGCAACGCCAACAGGCACCAGCCCAGTGACAGCATCATCGCGGCGTCTCCCTCGAAGCGGTTCTGCCCGATTCTATGCCAGGCGGCCCGCGAGGGACACCTCCGACGCGCGCACTGCGGCGCGCGGCCGCGGCATCAGCGTGCGGAGAAATGCTTGCGCAGACCCGCCCAGCACTGCTGGTAGTCGCGCTGGCGATGCGCGGCGTCCAACGCCTGCTGCGTGGGCCGCAGCGCCGCGCGCGTCTCGAACATGAAGGCCATGGTGTCGCGGATGTAGTCGGGCTTCGATGTATCGGCGTTCGACGCCTTCTCGAACGTGGCCGCATCCGGGCCGTGGCCGGTCATGCAGTTGTGGATCGAGCAGCCGCCCGGCGCGAACCCGTCGGCCTTCGCGTCGTAGGCGCCGTGCACCAGGCCCATGAATTCGCTGGCGATGTTGCGGTGGAACCACGGCGGACGGAAGGTGTTCTCCATCGCCAGGATGCGCGGCGGAAAAATCACAAAATCCAGATTGCCCACGCCGGGCGAATCGGTCGGCGAGCTGAGCACCAGGAAGATGCTCGGATCCGGATGGTCGTGGCTGATCGAACCGATGGTGTTGAAGCGGCGCAGATCGTATTTGTACGGCGCGTGATTGCCGTGCCAGCCGACCACGTCCAGCGGCGAATGATCGATCGTGGCGCGCCACAGATGGCCCTGGAATTTGCCGATCAGTTCGAAGTCTCCTTCCTCATCCTCGAAGGCCGCGTTCGGAGTGAGGAAGTCGCGCGGATTGGCCAGGCCGTTGCTGCCGATCGGGCCGAGGTCGGGCAGTCGCAGGAACGCGCCGAAGTTCTCGCACACGTAGCCGCGGGCGACACCGTCGGGCAGCGCGACGCGGAAACGGATGCCGCGCGGAATCACCGCGATCTCCTGCGGCTCGATCTCGATCACGCCCAGTTCGGTATCGAGCTTGAGCCGGCCGTGCTGCGGCACGAACAGCATTTCGGCGTCGGCGTTGTAGAAGAACCGGCCGGTCATGTCGCGGTTGGCCGCGTACAGGTGAATGCCGACGCCGGACATGGCCGCGGGCGAGCCGTTGCCGGCCATGGTGAACAGACCGTCGACGAAATCCACCGCGGCGGCGGCGGGATCGCGGCCCGGCAACGGCAGCGGGCTCCAGCGGAGCTGGTCCGGCGACACCGGACCGCTGCCGAAATCGTTGTGGAAATCCGGATGATGCTGGGCGACGAAACCGCCGTGCATCGCCGCCGGACGGATGCGGTACAGCCAACTGCGCCGGTTGTGATGACGCGGCGCGGTGAAGGCGGTGCCGCTGATCTGTTCCGCATACAGCCCGTGGGCCACGCGCTGCGGCGAATTGCGGCCGACGGGCAGCGTGCCCGGGATCGCCTCGCTGGCGAATTCGTTGCCGAAGCCGGATTGGTAGCCGTTGGATTTCATTGCCTGCCCCGAATAGGGTGCGCCCGGGCGCACCATGTGGCCGCGCTTCCTTACAGCACGCCGCGACGCATCTGGTCGCGTTCGATGCTTTCGAACAGCGCCTTGAAGTTGCCTTCGCCGAAACCCTCGTTGCCCTTGCGCTGGATGATCTCGAAGAAGATCGGGCCAACGGCGTTCAGTGTGAAGATCTGCAGCAGCTTGCGCTGCCGGGTTTCCTCGTCGGCGTCGATCAGGATCTTGTTCGCGCGCAGACGCGGCACGTCTTCGCCGTGGTTGGGCACGCGCTCGTCGATCACGTCGAAATAGGTGTCGGGCGTGTCCAGGAATTCGATGCCGTTGGCGCGCATCGCTTCCACGGTCGCGTAGATGTCGTCGGTGAAGCAGGCGATGTGCTGGATGCCTTCGCCGTTGTACTGCTGCAGATATTCGTTGATCTGCGATTTCGGATCCGACGATTCGTTCAGCGGGATGCGGACGATGCCGTCCGGCGCGGTCATCGCCTTCGAAAGCAGGCCGGTCTTCGCGCCCTTGATGTCGAAGTAGCGGATCTCGCGGAAGTTGAACAGGCGCTCGTAGTAATCCGACCACTTCGCCATGTTGCCGAAGTACAGATTGTGGGTGAGGTGATCGATGAAGGTCAGGCCGAGGCCCTTCGGCATCATCTCCGCGCCCGGCAGCCATTCGTAGTCGGGATCGTGGATGGTGCCCTTGTCGTCGTAGCGATCGACGATGTACAGCATGCAGCCGCCGATGCCTTCGATGACCGGCGCGGCCACCGCCTTGGTCAGTTCGCGCGGGCCGATCTGGGTGGCGCCGTTCTTCAGCGCCTGCACCCGCACCCATTCGGCGAGCTTGTTCACGCGGATCGCGAAACCGCAGGCGCTGGGACCGTGCTTGGCGGCGAAATCGGCGGCGAAGGAATCCGGATCTTCGTTGATCAGGAACGTGCAGTCGCCCTGGCGGTAGGTGCTGATCGGCCGCGTCTTGTGACGCGCGACCTGCACGAAACCGAGGCGGCGGATGTAGTCGTGCAGTTGTCCGGCCTGACCGGCCGGCGCGGCGAATTCGACGAACTCGAAGCCGTCGATGCCCATGGGATTTTCGAAGGTGGCGACCTGCATGCCGAGGTTGGGCTGAGCGTTCATGGCGGGCGTCCTGTAGCGTGCTGCGGGAAGACGGAACGAAAACGATGCGGGCGCGGGGCGCGCCGTGCCCGGCCGCGCTTGCGGCGACCGCGTGCCGGGAATATAGTTTCAGCTGAAACTATTTGCAAGACAGGCCATGTCCACATCTCCCGCAGCCGCCGATCCGCATGCCGCGCGCGAACACGCGCAGCTCGATCTCGAGCACTTCCTGCCGTACCGGTTGAGCGTGGTGTCGAACCGCATCAGCCAGATCATCGCGGACACCTATGCGCGCCGATTCGGCATCGGCATCACCGAGTGGCGGATAATCGCGGTGCTGGGGCGCGAGCCCGGGTTGTCGGCGAACGGCGTGGCCGAACGCACCGCGATGGACAAGGTCGCGGTAAGCCGCGCGCTGGCGCGACTGATGGAGCGCGAACTGGTGCAGCGCGACACCCACGGCGACGATCGCAGGCGCTCGGTGCTGGAACTGAGCGAAGCCGGTTATCGCATCTACGACGAAGTGGTGCCGCTGGCGCTGGCGCGCGAACGCGCTCTGCTCGCGCATTTCAGCGACGAGGACAAGCGCCAGCTCGACACACTGCTGGACAAGCTCGCGCAGGGCCTGCACGGCCTCGCGCACGGAGACGATGCGAACGGAGACGACGCGATCTGAGCGGCGTCTCCGAGTCGCGAAAATCGTCTCAACGCCGCCAGTCGCGCGCGCGACGCGCGAACCAGACCAGGAACAGCGCGCCCGCGAGCACCATCGCCGGCATCGCCAACCCCGCAGGGCCGTACACCGCGTAGCTGTCGGCGATCATGAACGCATGGGTCATCTGCACCACGACGCCGATCAGCGACAGCGTCAGCACCGGCAGCGCGAGCCGGCTGCGCAGCAGCAACAGCAGACAGCCGGCGACACCGCCGAACACGGCGACCGCGAACGCGGCGGTGGCCCAGGCGGGACGCGCGAGACGCAGCGCGCGCTCGGCATCCGGCATCGCCTTCAATGCTTCGGCGGTGATCGTCGCGTCGGCGATGTAGGCCCACACCCCCATGCCGTTCCAGAGCAGCATCAGCACCGCGACCACCCAGAACCACAGCGGCGGTTTGGTCGACACACGCATCGCAGTTCTCCCCATTCGATGAACGTCCGGACGATCGATGGACAGGCCCATCGACGCGCCATGCGAAGCCTCCCTGCAAAGCCTCCACGTAAAAACAGGCCCGCGTCGCCGCGAGCCCGTCCCGGACCGCCCGATCCATCGGACGGTCCCGCCGCGGACGCGCCGCGGGGAATGCGCAACGCCGACGCTTACTTCACGCCGTGCATCAGCTTGTTGATCAGCGGGGCGAACACGAAGTAGATGCCGCCGACGACCACGCCGGCCACGATCAGCCAGGTGAAGGTCAGCGAATACTGGTTGAGCGACGCCATCGCCTCGCCCTGTCCGGACAGCGCGGAGAAGCTCGCGACCTGTTCCGACAGCCACTGCACGAGCGAGGTGTTGGTGAGCCATTCGGCGAAGGCGCCCTTCTCTTCTGTCGCGCCGCCGTGGCCGCCGCCGGAGGCGATCGCCGCGATGCGGCCGGCCAGATAGTTCGCGACCGCGGTGGCGAGGAACCAGCCGCCCATCGACAGGCCGACGTTCTTCGGCGCCGCCAGCTTGGTCACCATCGACAGACCGATCGGCGAAAGGCACAGCTCGGCCATCGTGTGGATCAGATACAGACCCGCCAGCCAATACCAGGCCACGCGGTTGTCGCCGCTGAGGAAGCTCTTCATCGCGAACACGATCACGGCGAAGCCCAGCGCCAGGCCGATCAGCGCCAGCGCGAACTTGCGCGGGATCGACGGGTTCATGCTGATCTTGTCGAGCTTCGGCCACAGCGCGGCGAACACCGGCGCCAACAGCACGATGAAGACCGGGTTGGCCGACTGGAACAGGGTGAAATGGAACGGTGCGTCGACGTGGTCCTGGGCGAGGAAGTTCAGCGATGCGCCGGCCTGTTCGAACAAGGCCCAGAACAGGATGTTGGCCGCGAACAGGATGAACATTGCGATGTACTTCTGGCCCTGCACGCCGTTCTCGGCGAAGCCGCTCCAGATGAGATAGACCGCCAGCAGCGCGAACAGACCGAGCAGGATCATGCCCAGCAGGTCGCTCTTGCTCAGCAGGAAATAGATCAGCGGCACCAGCATCACCGCACCGGCGAGGACGATGAAGAACGGCCCCCAGCCCTCGCGGCCGGCCGGCGGCTTGCCGATGTGGCCGAGCATGCCGGCCTTGAAGTGGAACACCACGACGCCGAAGATCATGCCGATCGCGGCGCCGAGGAAGCCGTACTGATAACCGTACTGCGCGCCGATCCAGCTGCCGCAGATGATCGGCGCGAAGAACGCACCGGCGTTGATGCCCATATAGAAAATGGTGAAGCCCGAATCGCGGCGGGCGTCGGCCGGCGCGTAGAGCTTGCCGACCATGGTCGAGATGTTCGGCTTGAACAGGCCGTTGCCGGCCACGATGACCGCCAGACCGATCAGGAACCAGTGCATCTCGGGCAGGATCAGCAGGAACAGGCCGACCGCCATCAACAGGCCGCCGAGGATGATCGAACGCTGATAACCGAGATAACGGTCGGCGATCATGCCGCCGATCACGCCGGTGGCGTAGACCAGCGAGGTGTAGCCGCCGTAGACCAGCGAAGCTTCCTTCTTGGCCTCGCCCTCGGGCAGATGCGAAAAGAACTGCGCGGCGACGTACACCGCCAGCAGCGCGCGCATGCCGTAGTAGGCGAAGCGCTCCCAGAATTCGGCGCCGAACAGCATCCACAGCGGGCGGGGATGACCGAGGATTTCGCCCGGCGGCGGCGGAATGAAGTCGTGCTGGTTGCTGGCGGCTCCGCTCATGCGGGGTTCTCTCTGTGGATGAAGGTGATGAACGTACGGGCCCGGCGCGGCGGCACGGAGCCGGCGGAGAATGACCGACCCGGGTCGCGGCCGTCAAACCGCGACCGTATTGCTGCGGCGCAGCAACCTCGCCTTCTCACCCGCCGTGTCCGCGATCAACCGCCTGCCGGGTAGTTGTAGCTGGCCTGCAGTCCGAGCGGCAGCCCCAATCCCCAGAACGCCAACAGCAGCAAAGTCCAGCACACCAGCAGCGCCACCGTGTAGGGCAGCATCAGCGCGACCAGGGTGCCGATGCCTGTGCCTTTCACGTAGCGCTGGCAGAACACCACGATCAGCGGGAAATACGGCATCAGCGGGGTGATGATGTTGGTGGTGGAATCGCCCACGCGATACGCCGCCTGGGTCAGATCGGGCGAGACGCCCAACTGCATCAGCATCGGCACCATCACAGGGCCGATCAGGCCCCACTTCGCCGACGCCGAGCCCACCAGCAGATTCACCGATGCGGTGAGCAGGATGATGCCGAACAGCGTGAGGCCCATCGGCAACTGCATGCTCTTCAGCGCTTCGGCGCCCTTCACCGCGATCAGCGCACCGAGATTGCTCTGGCCGAAGGCGTAAATGAACTGCGCGCAGAAGAAGGCCATGACGATGTAGTAGCCCATGCCGCTCATCGACTTGCTCATGCCGGCGATGATGTCGCGATGGGTCTTCACCGTGCCCGAGGCGATGCCGTAGACCACCCCCGGGATGAGGAAGAACACGAAGATCAGGGCTACGATCGACTGCATCACCGGCGCCTGCGCGACCGCGAGCTGGCCGCCGACGCCGCCGGGCGCGTCCGCCGGCGCGCGCCAGGGCGAATCCGCCGGCACCAGCGTCAGCACGAACAGCGCGGCCGCGACCAGCATCGCCAGCACCGCGAACATCAGGCCGCGACGTTCGCTGGCGGTCATCGCTTCCATCGCCGGCGGCAACTGCGCCGGATCGCCGTCGACCGGCGTGGCGCGCAGGCGCGGTTCGATCACGCGGTCGGTCAGGAACCAGCCCACCGCCATGATCATCAGCGTCGATGCGCAGGTGAAGTAATAGTTGTTGAGCGGATTGACCACGAGCTCGGGATCGACGACGCGCCCGGCGGCCTGAGTCAGACCTGCGAGCAGCGGATCGAGACTGGACGGCACGAAGAACGTGGCGGAGAAGCCGCCGGACACGCCCGCGAACGCGGCCGCGATGCCGGCCAGCGGATGGCGTCCCGCCGCGTAGAAGATCACCGCGCCCAGCGGGATCACCAGCACGTATCCGGCGTCGACCGCGACATGGCTCAGCACGCCCACCGCGATCAGCGCCGGCGTCAGCAACCGCTTCGGGGTGACGCTCAGCATCGCGCGCAGGGCAGCGTTGATGAAGCCGGTGTGCTCGGCCACACCCAAGCCCAACATCGCCACCAGCACCACGCCCAGCGGCGGGAAGTTGACAAAGGTCTTGACCATTTCCGCCATGAACGCGGTCAGGCTGGCGCCTTCGAGCAGATTCTTGATCCGGATGGGCTCGCCGCTGCGCGGATCCAGCTCGGCGAACGACATCCCCGACATGACCGCCGACAGCGCCCAGACCACCACCATCAATCCGAGGAACAGCAGGGCCGGATCCGGCAAACGGTTGCCGATGCGTTCGACGCGGTCGAGGAAACGGCTCATCAGGCTCGGCGGTGGCGCGTCGGTCTGGGTCATCGGGTCGGCATCGATCGGAATGGGACTGCGATCCTAGAGCGTGTCGTTCACTTTTTCATGTGTCCCGTCCCGGAGGGTGGCCGGTACGCGCGACGGGCGGATCATCCGGGCGGTCGCGGCGACAGATAGCGGGCGTCGTCGAAGGTCGCGCACCATTGGGGGCGATAGACCACGATCAGGGCCATCGCGGCGCCGCAGAAGAAACCTTCGCCGAACATCATCGGCGGCGCGGCGGCGAGATAGGCCGCCATCGACGGATCGTCCAGGCAGGCCGCGACCGCGGCCTTGAGCAGATGCGCGATGGCGATGGCGAGCGCACCGCCGAGAAATCCGCGGACCCAGACATAGATCAGCAGATTCGGCGGCAGCCTGCGCTCGATGTACCGACCGACCGCTTCGGACACCAGGACACCGCCGACGCCGCAGACCAGGAAGTCCGGCGCCCAGGCGTACCAGGCGCTGCCCATCGCCCACGCGGCCAGGCTGGCCGCCGCCATCGCCCACAGCGCGAAGCGCGCGCCGAACATCAGCGCGGCCACGGTGGCGCCGATGAAATGCAGCTTCACGCCCTGCAGCGCGTCGGCGTTGAACCAGCGCATCGCCGCGAGCGCGGCGGTCGCGATCAACAGCACGCGCAGCGCTTCGGGATCGCCGCGCAGCTTGTACCAGGGCAGCCCGCGCGCGGCCCATGCCAGCACCATGCAGGCCAGCGCGAATGCGATGCCGTGCGCGATCGTCGCGGCCGACATCGTCATCGATCCCTCAACGCGTCGCCCCGATCACCGAACGCACGTCGAACAGTTCGGGGAAGAAGGTCAGATCGAGCGCCTGGCGCAGGAAGCCGGCGCCGCTGGAACCGCCGGTGCCGCGCTTGAAACCGATCACGCGCATCACCGTGCGCAGATGCCGGAAACGCCAGACCTGGAACTGGGTTTCGAGATCCACCAGATCCTCGCACAGCGCGTATTCGCGCCAGTAGACGCCGGTATTCTCGTAGATGCGTTCGAACACGGGCACCAGCGCGGGATCGTGGACGTGCGCGCGGGTCCAGTCGCGGCTCACGTGCGCCTCCGGCACCGCATGGCCCCAGCGCGCCAGATAGCGCAGGAATTCGTCGTACAGGCTCGGCGCTTCGAGCGCCGCGCGCAGTCGCGCATGCGCGGCGGGATCGTATTCGAAGACCCGCAGCACGGCCGCGTTCTTGTTGCCCATCAGGAATTCGATGCTGCGGTACTGCAGCGACTGGAAGCCCGACGACGGGCCGAGGACATCGCGGAATTCCATGTATTCCGACGGCGTCAGCGTCTCCAGCACCGACCACATCGCGGTCAGTTGCTCCTGCACGCGCTTGCAGCGCGCCGCGACCTTGCCGAACTGCCAGACGCGATCGTGGCGCAGATGGTCCACCGCCGCGGTCAGCTCGTGACCCAGCAGTTTCATCCACAGTTCGGCGACCTGGTGCTGAACGATGAACAGCATTTCGTCGTGATGCGGCGGATCCGAGAGCGGCTGTTGCGCGCTCAGCAGGCGGTCCAGTTGCAGATAGCCGCCGTAGGTCATGCGGCCCGAAAGGTCGGTATGGATGCCCGCTTCGAGCGGACGTTCGTTGCGGTCGATGCTCATCCATACAGAGTAGCGCAGGACCGTATGGAAATTCCGTTCAGGTCTGCGTTCAGCCGGGCCGGTCATCGGATTGCAACCCACAGGCGCGACGATTTCCGTCACAATTCCGGCCCCGCGCACTGCCGCGGTGCCATTTTTATCTGGATCGGGGGATCACCATGCTTCGTTTCGTTGGCCGTGCCGCTGCGGCCGGTGTCATCGCGTTGCTGTCCTTCGTCGGCGCACCCGCGCTGGCGCAGACCATTCCGCTCACCGGCGGCACCTACAGCCAGGATTTCGACACGCTGTCGAACACCGCGGGCAGCACCACCAACAGCACGCTGCCCACCGGCTGGCTGCTGACGGAAACCGGCGGCGGCGCGCGCGACAACGAGCAGTACGCGGTCGACACCGGCGGCAGCAACACCGGCGACACCTACAGCTACGGCGTTGCCGGCAGCACCGAACGCGCGTTCGGCAGCCTGCGCAGCGGCACGCTGATTTCGGTGATCGGCGCCTGCTTCACCAACTCGACCGGCAGCACCCTCACCAGCCTCGCCGTCGCCTACACCGGCGAAGAATGGCGCCTGGGCACAGCGGCGCGCACCGATCGCATCGACTTCCAGTACAGCCTCGACGCGACCTCGCTGACCACCGGTACCTGGGTCGACGAAAACGCGCTCGACTTCATCACGCCGAACACCGCGACCACCGGCGCGAAGATCGGCAACGACGCCGCCAACCGCACCGCGCTCAGCGCGACCCTCGGCGGGCTGTCGATCGGCAACGGCGCGACCTTCTGCCTGCGCTGGAGCGATTCCGACGCCTCGGGCGCCGACGACGGCCTCGCCATCGACGACTTCTCGATCAACACCGGCGGCGTCGCCGTCCCGGCGCTGGCGGTCAACGATGTGATCATCATCGAAGGCGACAGCGGCACCAGCATCGCCTACTTCGGCTTCGGCCTGAGCCAGGCGGCCGGTCCCGGCGGCGTCACTTTCGATTATGCGACCGCCGACGGCACCGCCGTCGCCGGCAGCGACTACGTCGCCGCCAGCGGCACGGTCACCATCCCCGAGGGCAGCAATTCGACGGTGGTCGGCATCGTCATCAACGGCGACACCACCCCGGAAGCCAGCGAAACCTTCTTCGTCAATCTCGGCAACGTCACCGGCGCGGTCGTCGCCGATGCCCAGGGCCTCGGCACGATCGAGAACGACGACGTGGCCGTGGTGCAGATCCACGACATCCAGGGCAACGGCCTGACCTCGCCGCTCAACGGCGCGACGGTCACCACCGAAGGCATCGTCACCGCGCTGAAGTTCAACAACGGCTTCTTCCTGCAAACCGCCGACGGCAGCGTCGATGCCGACCCCAACACGTCGCAGGGCATCTTCGTCTTCACCTCGACCGCGCCGCCGGCCACCGCCGCGGTGGGCAACCGCGTCCGCGTCACCGGTACGGTCACCGAGTTCACCCCCACCACCAATCTGAACCAGCTGTCGATCACCGAGATCGTGTCGGTCACCGCGATCCAGGTGCTGTCCACCGGCAACGCCCTGCCCGCGCCGGTCGACCTGACCGCCGCCGACTTCTCCGCCGCCTCCACCCCGGGCACCGCCGAGAAGTACGAAGGCATGCGCGTGCGCATCGCCCAGGCCCTCGTGGTCTCCGGTTCGGACGGCAACATCTCCGAGTCCAGCGCCAATTCGTCCACCACCGGCGTCTTCCACGTGGTGCTGCCGACCGTGCAGCGTCCGTTCCGCGAAACCGGCATCGGCATTCTCGACACCTTCCCGATCCCCGGCGGCAAGACTCCGCCGCGCTTCGACACCAATCAGGAACGCCTGATGGTGCGCAGCCGCGGCCAGATCGGCGCGACCGCGCTGGCGCTGAATGCCGAAGCCCAGATCTCCGACATGACCGGCGTGATGGATTACTTCTCGGGCACCTGGGCGCTGCTGCCCGACGCGGGCTCGGGCACCGCCACCGGCGGCAAGACGCCGACCGCGGTCGCCGACGCCGGCCCCGAGGACGTCACCATCGGCGGCTTCAACCTGCTGCGCTTCTTCGACGAGATCAACGACAGCAACGGCGCGGCCACGCTCACCGCCGCCGCGCTCGACAAGCGTCTGACCAAGACCTCGCTCGCGATCTGCGATTTCGTGAAGGCGCCCGACATCCTGGGCGTGGTCGAAGTCGAGAACCTGCGCGTGCTCGGCCTGCTGGCCGACCGCATCAACGCCACCTGCGCGCGCGCGCCGCAGTACGTGCCGTACCTGGTGCAGGGCAACGACGTCGGCGGCATCAACGTCGGCTTCCTGGTCAGCACCCGCCTCGTCGGCGCCAACCCGCGCGTCGAAGTGCTGGAAGTGACCCAGTTCGGCAAGGACACCGTCTTCACCAATCCGAACGGCAGCACCAGCCTCCTCAACGACCGTCCGCCGCTGCTGCTGCGCGCGATCGTCCACGGCGACGGCGGCGCGACCTATCCGGTCACCGCGATCGTCAACCATCTGCGCTCGCTCAACGGCATCGACGACACCGCCGCCGGCAGCAGCGGCTGGCCGACCGAAGGCGACCGCGTGCGCGCCAAGCGTCTGCAGCAGGCCGTGTTCCTGGCGGATCTCGTGCAGGCGCGCCAGGTCGCCGATCCGGCCGAGCGCATCATCCTGCTCGGCGACTTCAACGCCTTCGAGTTCAGCGACGGCTACGCCGACGTCATGGGCGTGATCCGCGGCAACGCGGCGCCCGAGAACGAAGTCATCGCCTACGCGCCCAGCCCGATCACCCGTCCGCTCATCGACGGTTCCGAGCTGATTCCCGCCGCGGCCGACCGCTATTCCTACGTCTTCGAAGGCAGCGCGCAGACGCTCGACCACGTCGTGCTGAACGAACCGATGATCATGGACGCGGCCGACATCGTGGTCGACCACGCCCGCATCAACGCCGACTTCGGCGTGCACAACTACGGCGTCGCCGGCAACGCGATCCGCGTGTCCGACCACGACCCGGTGCGGGTCGCGATCACGGTCGCGGCGTTCCGCAGCATGGATCTGGTCGCCGGCGCCGCCGCGCTGACCCCCAACGTGAATTTCGGAGAGACCGCCAGCTTCGATGCGAGCATCCGCAACGATGGCCCCAGCGAAGGCGGCCCGGTGTCGATCGCCATGGTGTTCGATGCGCTGGTGACGCCGGCCGTGTCGCCGCCGGGCGCCGAATGGACCTGCGCCGCGCCGACGCAGACCGCCAGCACCACGACCGTGACCTGTACGGCCGCATCGCTGGTCGCCGGCATTCCGGCCAACTTCCTGATCGACGTGCCCACGACCGACCCCACGCTGGTCAACCGCAGCCTGCGCATGGATGTCGCCGTGTCCTCGACGATCGAGGATCCGGCCAACGCCAACAACCAGGCTTCGGCCACCGTGAACGTGGAAGCGTTCGCCGATATGGAAGTGACCGCCGGTGGCCCGGCGGGCCCGATCCAGGTCGGCGGAACCGCGAACTTCACCGCCGACGTGAACAACGCCGGCCCGCTGGCCGCGCCCTTCGCCAGCCTCGCGCTGGTGTTCGACGCCCTCGTCGCGCCGACGGTGACCGCACCGGCGGGCTGGACCTGCGCCGCGCCGGTGCAGGATGCGACCACCACCACCGTGACCTGCACCATTCCGAGCCTGGCCTCCGGCAACGGCGGGCAGTTCGCCATCGCCATTCCCACCGCCGGCCCGCAGCAGAGCGACTGGACCCTGCAGATGGCCGCGGCGGTGAGTTCGCAGTTGCCGGACCCCGACAACAAGGACAACACCGCGATCGCGACCGCGCAGATCGAGGTCTACGCCGATCTCGACGCGATTCTCGCCACCAGCACGCCGACCATCGATCCGGGCCAGACCGCGCAGCTGACCGCACAGCTGACGAACAACGGACCGGCGTCGGTCGCGAACGTCGCCGGCACCTTCACCTTCAACGCCCTGGTGGCGCCGACGGTGACCGCACCGGCGGGCTGGGCCTGCGCCGCCCCGACGCAGGCCGCCAACAGCACCAGCGTGGTCTGCACGGCCGCATCGCTGGCGGCCGGCGCGCAGCCGCAGTTCGCGATCGGCTTCGTCGCCGGTCCCGCGCTGGCCGACAGCAGCGTCACCGTGACCGCGACGATGTCGTCGGCGGTCGCGGACCCGTTCCCGGGCAACAACCAGGCCAGCGCGACCGTCAACGTGCGCGCCTTCGCGGATGCCGACCTCGCGATCACGGCGACGACCGGCACCCCCGGTGTCGTCATCGGCGGTACCGCCGCGTACGTCGTCACGGTCAGGAACAACGGTCCGGCCACCTCGGCCACCGCCAACGTCGGCCTGAGCTTCAACGCGGTGGTCTCGCCGACCGTCGCGGCACCGGCCGGCTGGACCTGCGGCGCGCCGGTGCAGACCGCCACCACCACCACCGTCACCTGCTCGACCACGGACTTCGCCGCGTCCGCATCCGCCCAGTTCAACGCCAGCTTCGTCGCCGGCGCCGCGCTGGACGGCCGCACCGTCACCCTGACCGCCACCGCATCGTCTTCGGAAACCGATCCGGTCGCCGGCAACAACCAGGCCAGCGCTTCGGTGCAGGTCGCATCGTCGGCCGACCTGTCGGTGCGCATGATCGGCCGCAGCGAGCGTGCGGGCGTGTTCCTGCTCTCGGTGAACAACGCCGGCCCGGGCACGGCGCAGGCGCCCACGCTGACCCTCACCGGCAACATGCTGCCGCGCAACGTGGTGCTGGTTCCGGCCGCCGGCTGGACCTGCACCACCACCGCGGTGGGCACGGGCTTCCGCAGCGTGTGCAACGCCAGCGGTCCGCTGGCCGCGGGCGCCGACGCCTACTTCGGTCTGGCGCTGGCGGGACGTGGTCCGCAGTCGGTCACGGTGACGGCGACGGTCGCGTCGACCACCGCCGATCCGAACACCGCCAACAACACCGCGAGCCGCGTCGTGCGCGGCAACGGCCTGCCGCTGCAGTGCGTGCACCGCTACTGCCAGAAGTGATGCGACACACGGATCCGGCGCCGCGACATCGGCGCCGGATCCGGACGAACCTTCAAGCGCGGCTCCGGCCGCGCTTTTTTTTCGCGCGAAAAAATTGCCGACGCACGCGCCATACGCTTCCGCACGTCGCAAGTCATGACGCGCTGCGCAACGGAGGCTTCAGGTGCAGCGGGTATGATGCGCGGATCGACGCCAGAGACCCGCGCATGACCGTCGCCGCCCGATTCGAAATCGAATACCTGCAATACCTTGGCCCCGACGGCACGCTCGTCGCCGAGCCGCCCGCCGCCTTCGCGGATCCCGCTTCGCTGTTGCCGCTGTTCAAGCAGATGCTGTTCGTGCGCACCTTCGACAGCAAGGCCATCGCCCTGCAGCGCACCGGCAAACTCGGCACCTATGCCGCCTGCCTCGGCCACGAGGCCACCCACGTCGGCATCGGCGCCTCGATGCTGCCCGAGGACGTGTTCGCGCCGAGCTACCGCGAATACGGCGCGCAGATCGTGCGCGGCGTGCGTCCGCGCGAAATCCTCATGTACTGGGGCGGCGACGAACGCGGCAACGATTTCGCCGACGCCCCGAAGCACGACTACAGCTGGTGCGTGCCGATCGCCACCCAGTGCCTGCACGCGGCCGGCGCCGCGCTCGCCTTCAAGCTGCGCAAGGAACCGCGGGTCGCGGTGACCTGCTGCGGCGACGGCGGCAGCTCCAAGACCGACACCTACGCCGCGATCAACGCCGCCGGTGCCTACGCCCTGCCCTTCGTCCAGTGCATCATCAACAACGGCTGGGCGATCTCGGTGCCGCGCGCGGCGCAGACCGGCGCGCCGACGCTGGCGCAGAAGGGCATCGCCGGCGGTCTGCACTGCCTGCAGGTGGACGGCAACGACCTCATCGCGGTGATGGAAGGCATGCGCCGCGCGATGGACCGCGCGCGCAACGGCGAAGGCGGCAGCGTGATCGAATTCATGACCTATCGCCTGCACGATCACACCACCGCCGACGACGCCCGCCGCTATCGCGGCGAAGACGAAGTGAAGGCGGCATGGACGCGCGAACCGGTCGCGCGCCTGCGCACCTATCTGATCAACGCCGGGCTCTGGGACGAGGCGCAGGAAGCGGCCTGGGCCGACGACTGCGGCAAGCGCGTCGACATCGAAATCAACGCCTATCTGGAAACGCCGGTGCAGCCCGTCAGCGCGATGTTCGACTACCTCTACGCGGAATTGCCGCAGGACTACGTCGCCCAACGCGATGAAGCCATCGCCGCGGAGGGCCGCAAGCATGGCTGATGTTTTTTCCTTGTCATTCCGAGCGCAGCGAGGAACCTGCTGTTTCTCGTCACGGATCAGGACAACAGGTTCCTCGGCCTTCGGCCTCGGAATGACAGCGATTGCGGAGGATCGCACGCATGGCTGACGCCGCACCGATCGCACCCGCTCCGATCACCTTGATCGAAGCGATCACCCAGGCGCTCGCCCACGAAATGCGCGCCGACGAGCGTGTGCTCGTGCTCGGCGAAGACGTGGGCGTCAACGGCGGCGTGTTCCGCGCCACCGCCGGCCTGCAGCAGATCTTCGGCTCCGAACGCGTGCTCGACACGCCGCTGGACGAAACCACGATCGCCGGCCTCACCGTCGGTCTCGCCACGCAGGGCATGCGCCCGGTCGCGGAGGCGCAGTTCGACGGCTTCGTGTATCCGATGGTCGATCACATCATCTGCCACGCCGCGCGCTTCCGCTATCGCACCCGCGGTCGCCTCACCTGCCCGATGGTGCTGCGCGTGCCGTGGGGCGGCGGCATCCGCGCGCCCGAGCATCACAGCGAAGCGAACGAAGCGATCTTCACCAACGTGCCCGGCCTGCGCGTGGTGATGCCGTCGTCGCCGCAGCGCGCCTACGGCCTGCTGCTGGCCGCGATCCGCGACCCGGATCCGGTGATCTACATGGAACCCAAGCGCATCTATCGCCAGTACAAGGAATCGGTGCCCGACGACGGCGAAGCGCTGCCGCTGGACGTGTGCTACGTGCTGCGCGACGGCAGCGACGTCACGCTGGTGACCTGGGGCGCGCAGGTGAAGGAATGCCTGGAAGCCGCCGACGCGCTGGCGAAGGACGGCATCAGCGCCGAAGTGATCGACGTGGCCACGCTGAAACCGCTGGATTTCGCGACGATCGCCGAATCGGTATGCAAGACCGGCCGCTGCGTGATCGTGCACGAAGCGCCCAGGACCGCGGGCTTCGGCGCCGAAATCGCCGCGCGCCTGGCCGAGGAGTCGATGTACGACCTGGTCGCGCCGGTCGAACGCGTCACCGGCTACGACACCCACATCCCGCTGTTCCGGCTGGAAATGAAATACCTGCCCAGCGTCGAGAAGATCGTCGCCGCGGCGAAGCGGACCCTCGCGGCGAGCTGAAACGCATGCAGCGCGCCCGCGTCGTCCGCGATTACCGCACCCAGTACGCGAACCCGATCCGGTTCGCGGCCGGCGATCTCGTGACCCTCGGCGAGCGCGATACCGAATGGCCGGCTTTCATCTGGACCGTCACCGCCGACGGCAACGCCGGCTGGGCACCATTCGAGTGGCTGACACCGCTGGGCGACGGCCGCGCCGAAGCGCTGCGCGACTATTCCGCGCAGGAGCTCGATGCGGATGCGGGCGACGCGGTCGTCCTGCATCACGAGCTCGGTGGATGGTGGTGGTGCGAGCGCGGGGATGGGTGCTGCGGCTATGTGCCGGCGGAACATCTTGGGATCGCAGCGGCATGACGGCGCGGATCGACGACGACAAGGTCCAGCGCCTGCTGCAGGATCTGCAGATCACTCATCCGGATCTGCACGCGATCGTGCAGGCCGTGCGCTCCCTCGCCCATGACACGACGCCGCGATGCACTGAGCGGGTCATGTACGGCGGCATCCTGTTCGCCGCACCGGAACAGTACTGCGGCGTCTTCGCCTATTCGGCGCACGTCTCCGTCGAGTTCGGCAAGGGCGCGGAACTCGACGATCCGCATGGCGTGCTGGAAGGCAACGGCAAATTCCGCCGGCACATCAGACTGTCGACGCCGGACGACATCGCATCGAAACACCTGAAACACTACATCGCGCAGGCGCACCGTTTCGCGGTCGAGGCATCGCGGATGACCTCGCAGTAAACCTCGCAGCAGCCCCCCGACCGCATCGGACAACGCATCCAGGGAATCGCACATGAGCCAGACCAAAACCTTCCTCCTCCCCGACCTCGGCGAAGGCCTGCCGGACGCCACCATCGTCGAATGGCTGGTGAAACCGGGCGACACGATCAAGCTCGACGCGCCGCTGGTGTCGATGGAAACCGCGAAGGCGGTGGTGGAAGTGCCGTCGCCGGTGTCGGGCAAGGTGCTGAAGCTCGCGGGCGCGGCCGGCGACATCGTCGTCACCGGCACGATGCTCGCGGAATTCGAGATCGACCCGTCGATGCCGCAGCGCGCCGAAGGCCAGGACACGGGGCATCATCACGCCCCGCCGCCCGCCCCCGCAGGAGGGGCTTCAGCCCCGAGCTCTTCACATTCGGAGAAGGTCGCGACCGAAGCCGTACCTGCCAACAGCGAAACGAAACGCGACGACGCCGGCACCGTGGTCGGCGCGATGCAGACCTCCGACGCGGTGCGCAGCGAGGCCGCGGTCGCGGTCGGCGGCGTGAAGGCGATGCCGGCGGTGCGCGCGATGGCGCGCAAGCTCGGCGTCGACCTGTCGCGCGTGCGCGCCACCGGCGCCGACGGCGTGGCCACGATGGACGACGTGAAGCGCGCGGCGGCGGATGGCTCCGCAAAAGCCGGCGCCGTTCCTGTAGGAGCGCCGCAAGGCGCGACCAACATCGCCGCGAATCCTGTCGCGCCTTCCGGCACTCCTACAAACAACATCCAACAACGCACCCAACTCTCCGCCAGCGGCAAACCCATGCGTACGCAGCCACCGGGCGTGTCGGTCAGCGGCCAGCCGGAACAGCTCAAGGGCGTGCGCCGCAACATGGCGCGGGTGATGGCCGACGCGCACGCGAAGGTGGTGCCGACCACGCTCACCGACGACGCCGACATCCATGCCTGGGCGCACGGCAACGACATGACCGCGCGTCTGGTGCGTGCGATCTGCGCCGCGGCGAAGGCGGTGCCCGCGCTCAACGCCTGGTTCGACGGCGACAACCTCACCCGCACCCTGCATCCGCACGTCGACATCGGCATCGCGGTGGACACCGACGACGGCCTGTTCGTGCCCGCGCTGCGCAACGCCGACATGCTCGACGCCTGCGGCGTGCGCGAAGCCATCGGCCGCCTTCGCATGCAGGTCGAAGCGCGCAGCATTCCCGCCAGCGAGCTCAGCGGCTACACGATTTCGCTGTCGAACTTCGGCATGTTCGCCGGCCGCTACGCCACGCCGGTCGTGGTGCCGCCGTGCGTCGCGATCGTCGCCGCGGGCCGCGCGCGCCACCAGATCACCCCGGTGATCGGCGGCTTCGAATCGCACAAGGTCATCCCGCTGTCGCTGACCTTCGATCACCGCGCCTGCACCGGCGGCGAAGCCGCGCGGTTCCTGCGCGCGATGCTGGACGATTTGGGGTTGCCCGGATAACAGCGCTCGATCAAGGAGGATCCATGCACAAGACGAAAGTCATCGGCATCATCGTCAGCGCGATCTGGCTCTGCGCTTTTTCGCTGCTGATTCTCTTGAAACGCCACACCATAGGCGATCTGACATTGAACGAATGGGGTGATTTGTTCAGTGGGTTCGCAGCCCCCCTCGCCTTGGTATGGCTGGTCATCGGGTATGTTCAACAAGGCGAAGAGCTTCGTCTGAATACCCGTGCGCTGGAAGCGCAACAGGAAGAATTCCGGCTGAATACCGAAGCGCTGAAAGGCCAGCAGGAAGAGTTGAAGAATCAGGTGGCGGCCACATTGGCCCTGACTGAAAATACCGCACGTCACGCCAGAGCGGCTGAAGAACTGGTCAGCCTTCAGAAGGCTGGAATGCTTGGCGCGGTATTCAACAAAATCACCAGCGGTACCTGAAGCCAGGTTGGTCTAGACCTGGACGATTCACCACCAGCTTCCGTTCCTGACTGCATTCAAACGAAAGCAGGTCCCTCACCTACGGCTCGGGATGACAGCGATATACCGAACAGATCAACTCGATGATTTTCACGAAGAAGAGCGGGAATGCATCACGCGAAACCCGCTCGATCAATACCTCGGCACCGCCGCATCCACCTGAAGACTCCACGCATCGATCCCGCCGACGACGTTGTGCACGTCGGCGAAACCCTGCTGCGCGAAATACATCGCCGCCTGCGCGCTGCGGCCGCCGTGGTGGCAGAGGAACGCCAGCGGCGTGTCCTTCGGCAAGGCCATCAGGCGTTCCAGCCCGCCGTCTTCCAGACCCACGAACGGCGCGGAGACGGCTGCGATCGCGCGTTCGTCGGGCGGACGCACGTCGACGAGGGTGATGTCGCCGCTGCGGGCGCGGGCGTCGGCGTCGACGACGGAGAGATCGCGGAAGGCCATGCGGGGTTCCTGATGCGTCGGAGATTGCGTGGCATCATGCCGCGATGACCGACGCTTCCGCCAGCCCGACCGCTCGTCTGCATCGCGTGCCGCGTCGTCCGCACGCGTGGATCGGGTGTCTGGTGCTGTCGCAACTCGCGGTCGTGGCGATCTGGTGGCGATGGGGCTGGCAGGCGGGCCTGCCGGCGATGGTCGCCTCGCACGCGCCGTTCTGGTGGGGCACGCTGTGGCCGTATTCGCGCGTGCTGGGGCCGGTGCTCGATCGCCTGCCGACCAGCGAACGCACGGTGTGGCTGACCATCGACGACGGCCCGTCCGACGACACCCTGCCGGTGCTGGACGCGCTGGACGCGCATGGCGCGAAGGCGACGTTCTTCCTGGTCGGCGCGCGCGCGGCGCGACGGCCGGAGCTGGTGCGCGAGATCCTGCGTCGCGGCCACGGCATCGGGAATCACAGCACCACCCATCCGTCGAAATGGTTCTGGGCGCTGGGGCCATCGCGCATGCGCCGCGAGATCGACGAGACCCAGCGCATTCTCGGCGAGATCATGCTTGCCGAGGGCATCGCCACGGCGCCGCGCTGGTTCCGCGCGGTGGTTGGACTCAGCAACCCGTTCGTGCACGCGGTGCTGAAGCGTCACGGGCTGGCCCGCGTCGCCTGGAGCGCGCGCGGCTTCGACGGCGTCGCGGCCGATCCGGCGAAAGTCGTCGCACGCATCGAACGCGGACTCGCGCCCGGCGCGATCGTGCTGCTGCACGAAGGCGCGGCGCACGGGAGCAACGTCGACACCATCCGCCTGCTGCTGCGACGGCTGGATGCGCTCGGCTATCGCACGATCCTGCCGCAGCCCCTGTAGGAGCGCCGAAAGGCGCGAGGCCTGCGCTGTGACCGGCGCCGCGAAGCACGCAATCCAAAAGCCAGATGCCGGGCATCGGGATTGCATGCGGCATCATCATTTCGTTGACGTGGGTGTCGCGCCTGCCGGCGCTCCTGCAAATGCAGGCGGAACCCTGGTTATGCGCGCTGCGCGACGATCAGCCAGTTGTTGAACGGCGTGTTGCCGTACAGCGGTGCGGATTCGACCTGCAGACCGGCGGCTTCGAGCGGCGCGCGCAGGCGGTCGAGCGTCGGCCAGCTGCGCGGGCGGAACTGCATCCAACCGATCCACTGCGCCATCCGGTCGGTGGTGCGCGAGGTGCGCGCACGGCCGCTGTCGTCGTCGATCGCACTGCGGATCACCAGCCGCGCGCCGGGCGTCAGCATCGCCGCGGCGTTCGCCAGCAGCGCGCGCTGCGCATCGGCATCGAGATACTGCAACACGTCGAGGATGGCGACGCTGCCCTGATGCGCCGGCAGGCCGCGGGCGAGATCCATCACTTCGAAGCGCACGCGCTCGAAGCCGCGCTTCTCCGCCGCGCGGCGTGCGCGGGCGATCTTGTCCGGGTCGTTGTCGACGCCGAAATACGTGAGCGGCTGCGCATCGTGGCGCAGCGCGTGCGCGAGCAGGCCGAGACCACAGCCCAGATCGAGCAGCGGCGCATCGCAGCCGCGCAGCGCGCCCAGCACGCCGGGATATAGCGGATCGCTGCCGACCTTGCCGCGGACATAGTAGTAATCGAAACGATTGCCGAACGGACGCGGCGGCAGGAACGCCTCGGCGATGCGTCGCGCATCGGCGCGCGCGAACGGGGCGGTGGCGCCGCTCATGGCGATCGCGGTCCGCGCAGCAGAGCGCGCACCACCGGCAGCGCCAGTCGCGCCCATTCGGCGTACATCGCCGCGGACGGATGCAGGCCGTCGTCGGCCAGCATCGCCGGCTCGGCGCCGCGGGCGCGGCTCATCGGCGCGATGTCGACGAAGGCCACGCCGCGCTCGCGACACAGGCGCGCGGCGGTGGCGTTGTAGGCGTCGAGTTCGCGCGCGATCACGGCGGTGTCGCGGCCGCTGCGCGCGGCGAACGGCGTCGTGCCCCAGTCGGGAATCGCCAGCACGAACACGCGGTCGGCGCGGCCGCCGGCGAAACCGATCGCGCGTTCGAGCAGCGCGGAAAATTCGCGGGCGTAGTCGTCGACCGCACGGCCGCGATACTGGTTGTTCACGCCGATCAGCAGACTGACCAGGCCCCAGTCGTTGCCGAGCGGCTCGGCGGCGTCGATCGCCGCGGACAGTTCGTCGGTGGTCCAGCCGGTGGTGGCGATGATGCGCGGATTCGGCGATGCGCCACCATCGATCGCGAGGCCTTCGGCGCGCAGCGCCACCGCCAGCTGCATCGGCCAGCGGCCTGCTTCGGCGACGGACTCGCCGATGGTGTAGCTGTCGCCGAGCGCGAGGTAGGCGATCGGCGCGTCGCCGGCGACAGGGCCGCCGAGCATCGCGGCCAGCATCGCCGGAAGGGCGCCGGCGATCATGCGATCAGGCCACCGCGACGCGCGCGGAGGCGGCCGTGTCGGCGCGCCGCTGCAGCACGCGCTCGATCCGTGCGAACACTTCGCGCAGCACCGGCGCTTCCGGCAGCAGGGTCACGCGGAAATGATTGCGTTCGGGCACGTTGAAGCTGGAGCCCGGCACGATCAGCACGTCCTCGGTTTCCAGCATCTCCAGCGCGAAGGCGTGATCGTCGAAACCCTTCGCGGCGTCGCCGACCACCGCCGGGAAGCCGTACAGCGCACCTGCCGGCGCGACCAGCTGCAGATGTTCGCTGGCGTCGCAGCAATCGATCAGCGCGCGGCGCGTTTCGTACAGCCGTCCGCCGGGTGCGGTGAGCGCGCTGATGGTGTCGGTGCCGTGCAGCGCGGCGTCGATCGCGAACTGGCCGGGCACGTTCGCGCACAGGCGCAGCGCGCCGAGCAGATCCATCGCGTGGTGGAACTCGCCGCTGCGCAGCGGATCGCCGCTCAGCACCGCCCAGCCCACGCGCCAGCCGCAGGCGCGATGCACTTTCGACAGACCGCCGAACGAGAGGCAGGGAATCTCGCCGGCCAGCGGCGCCAGCGGTTCGAACGTCGCACCGTCATAGAGGATGTGGTCGTAGATCTCGTCCGCCATCAGCAGCAGATTGTGCTTCGCGGCGATCGCGACGATGCGTTCGAGAATCTCGCGCGAACAGGTCGCGCCGGTCGGGTTGTTCGGATTGATCAGCACGATCGCGCGGGTGCGCGACGACACCAGTTGCGCGATCTCGTCGGGATCGGGCAGGAAACCGTTTTCGGCGCGGCAGCGGTAGTACACCGGGCGGCCGTCGTTGAGGATGGTCGCGGCCGACCACAGCGGATAGTCCGGCGACGGCAGCAGCACTTCATCGCCCGGATTGAGCAGCGCGCGCAGGCTGAGATCGATCAGTTCGCTGACGCCGTTGCCGACGAACACGCGCTCGGGCGAGGCGTTCGGCGTGCCGCGCGATTTGTGGAACGCGGCGATGGCCTCGCGCGCGGCCGGCAGGCCCTGCTGGTGGGTGTAGGGATCGGTGTCGGCGATGTGGTCGGCGATCGCGCGCTGCAGATGTTCCGGCGCGCGGAACCCGAACGCGCCCGGGTTGCCGATGTTCAGCTTGATCTGCTTCCGCCCCTGGGCCTCCAGCTCGCGGGCCCGCCGGGCGAGTTCGCCGCGGATTTCGTAGCGGACTTCGGACAGTCGTTCGCGGGTCTTGAGGCCGGGTTTCGTGCTGGAGGAAGACATCGGATCGGAAAGGGCGAAAAAGTCGCGAAAGACTAGCAGATCGCTGCGCGTCCCCGGCCGGCCGTCGCAGGACGCAGGTCGCGATTCCGACCGGCTCGGGCCGGCCCGGCATAGAATCCGGGCATGAACGTCGCCCACCGCCCCGCTTGAGCACCCCCGCCCCCGACCTCCGCGCCATCGGCTGGCCCGATGCCGGGGATGCGACGCCCGCCGCCGACCGTGCCGGCGCCCTCGCCGCCCATCCCCAGGCCCGCCCGGCCCGGGTCATCGAACAGCACCGCTCCGGTTATGTGGTCGCCGAGGCCCCCGGGCACGCGCTGACCGTGGAATCGCCGCCGGATTGGATGCGTCGCCGGTTCCCGCCGCAGGACCGCGCGGCGGTCGGCGACTGGGTATTGATCGAGGAGGCGACGCCGCGGCCGCGGATCGTGGCCCTGCTGCCCCGGCGCAGCACGATCAAGCGCGCCGCCGCCGGCGAGCATTACCAGCAGCAATTGATCGCCGCGAACATCGACACCGTGTTCGTGGTCTGCGGCCTGGACGCCGACTTCAACCCGCGCCGGATCGAACGCTATCTGCTGCTGATCCGCGGCGGCGGCGGCACCGGGCCCGACACGCCCGAGGCCGTGGTCGTGCTGACCAAGGCCGACAAGGACGGCAGCGACGCCGACGCCTCGCTGGCGGCGCTGGCCGAACTGGCCGCGCAGGGCATCGTCGCGGTGGCGGTGAACGCAAGGGACCGCGACAGCGTCGCCACGCTGGACCGCTGGCTGGGCCCGGGCCGCACCGCGGTGCTGGTGGGCTCGTCGGGCGCCGGCAAATCGACGCTGACGAATACCCTGCTCGGCATCGAGAAAATGAAGACCAGCGAAGTGCGCGAAAGCGATGCCCGCGGCCGCCACACCACCACTTATCGCACGCTGATCCCGCTGCCGTCCGGCGCCTGTCTCATCGACACGCCGGGCATGCGCGAACTGAAACCCACCGGCGAAGAAGACCTGGCCGACGGCGGGTTCGCCGACATCGAAGCGCTGGCCGGCGAATGCAAATTCCGCGACTGCCGCCACGCGAAGGAACCGGGCTGCGCCGTGCGCAAGGCGATCCAGGCCGGCACGCTCGACGCGGCGCGATTCGCGAATTACCTGAAGCTGCGCGACGAAGTCGCCGGCGCCGCCAACCAGCTCGCGACCCGGCTGGCGCAGAAAGCCGACGCGCGCGTGCAGGGCAAGGCGCTGAACAAGCGTCTGGACGGGAAATATGGGAAGCATTGACGCCATGCCGCTGGTTTTCTGGCATCCCGAGCGCAGCGAGGGACCTGCTGTTTCGTGTTTTCGGGACCACGGCAGAAGCAGGTCCCTCGCTGCGCTCGGGATGACAGGCACAGCACCGCGATGACCTCCGACACCGCCCTCGCCCACCACGCCGCGCTCGATGCGCGCATGACCGCGGCGGTGCGCGGCATCCGCCTGCTGGAAACGCTGAGCTGGCCGGCGAGCGCGCAGGAGACCTTCCTCGCCGCGTGGAAGATCGGCCGCATCCATCTGCCGAAGATCGATTACCCGAAGGACGACTACGCCCACGTGCGCGCCGAACTCGACGCGGTCGCGGTCGGTGCCGATCCCGATCATCCGCTCGGGCAATACCTGCAGCGCACCGCCGAAAGCTGGCGCATCGCCACGCGCCTGCTCGATGCCGCCGGCAGCCACCGCGTCACCGCCTATTCGACCCGGCTCTACGGCCGGCCGGTGGAGATGCTGCCCGGCGACGGCCCGACCAACTTCGAGGCCGCCGAGCACTTCGTGGCGCTCGCCGACGACATGGACCAGGAGCTGCGGGCGATCGAACCCGACGCGGTGATGGCCGCCGAAACCGTGCGCGACGAACTGCAGCGCGAGGTCGACGCGTTTTTCGTCGATCACAGGGTCAAGGTCGAACTCGACCCCGGGCTGATCGCCAAGGCCGCCGCCAGCCCGACCCGGATCCGGGTCCGCACCAACACCGGTTTCAGCGAATACGACCGCCACCAGCTGCTGGTGCATGAAGCCTTCGTACATACCCTCACCGGCATCAACGGCCGCGAACAGCCGCTGCTGAAATCGATGGCCCGCGGCGCGCCGCGCACCACCGCCACCCAGGAAGGGCTGGCGACCTTCGCCGAACTGATCTCCGGCTCGATGGACATCGAACGCATGAAGCGCATCAGCCTGCGCATCGTCGCCATCGACATGGCGATCGGCGGCGCCGATTTCGTGCAGGTGTTCCGCTTTTTCCTCGACGCCGGGCAAACGCCGGAAGACAGCTTCGCCTCCAGCCAGCGCGTGTTCCGCGGCGCACCACTCGGCGGCGGCGCGGCCTTCACCAAGGACACCGTGTACCTGCACGGCCTGCTCAGCGTGCACACCTTTTTCCGCTGGTGCCTGCGCCATCGCAAACTGGCCATCGCGCGGCAGCTGTTCGCCGGCAAGCTCGCGCTGGAAGACGTGTTCGCGCTGCAGCCGATGTTCGATGCCGGCGCGATCGCGATGCCGCGCTATCTGCCGCCGTGGATGCAGCGCGCGAACGGACTCGCGGGCATGCTCGCGTTCTCGCTGTTCGCGAACAAGATCCGGCTCGACCGCGTCGATGCGGACGATCTGGTGCTCGGCCTCGGGGTATAGGGTGCCCCCCGGCGCACCACGACGCGCACGATCATCGGGCGATCTGCACACCGGTAGAGCGGGCTTCAGCCCGCTGCGGTTCCACCGGAAAGCGTCAGCGGGCTGAAGCCCGCTCTACCAATGTGCGTTCCGGCACCATTCGCCACCGCACGGCGAAAGCCGCGGGTTCCCGCTAGAATCGGTGGCCCTGACCCGACTCCCGGCGTGGCGCCGTCCCCGATGTCCGACCACAACGATCTGAAGCAGTCCGCTCTCGACTATCACCGCCAGAATCCGCCGGGCAAGATCAAGGTCGCACCGACCAAGCCGCTGGTGACCCAGCGCGATCTCGCCCTCGCCTACTCGCCGGGCGTGGCCTACGCCTGCGAGGCCATCGTCGAAGACCCCAACGTCGCCAGCGAGATGACCGCGCGCGGCAACCTGGTCGCGGTGATCACCAACGGCACCGCGGTGCTGGGCCTCGGCGACATCGGCCCGCTCGCCGGCAAGCCGGTGATGGAAGGCAAGGGCGTGCTGTTCCAGAAGTTCGCCGGCATCGACGTGTTCGACATCGAAATCGACGAACGCGACCCCGACAAGCTGGTCGACATCATCGCCTCGCTCGAACCGACCTTCGGCGGCATCAACCTCGAAGACATCAAGGCGCCGGAATGCTTCATCGTCGAGCGCAAGCTGCGCGAGCGCATGAACATCCCGGTGTTCCACGACGACCAGCACGGCACCGCGATCATCGTCGGCGCCGCCGTGCTCAACGCGCTGGAAATCGTCGGCAAGGACATCGGCGACGTGAAGCTCGCGACCTCCGGCGCCGGCGCCGCCGGCATCGCCTGCCTCGACATGCTGGTCGCGCTGGGCATGAAGCCCGAGAACATCCTCGCGGTGGACCGCGACGGCGTGATCTACGCCGGCCGGCCGCACCTCGACCCCGACAAGGCGCGCTACGCCCGCGACACCGACAAGCGCACGCTCGCCGAAATCGTGACTGGCGCCGACGTGTTCCTGGGCCTGTCCGCCGCCGGTATCCTCAAGCCGGAGATGGTCGCGACCATGGCCGAGCGGCCGATCATCCTCGCGCTCGCCAATCCGAACCCGGAAATCCTGCCGATGGAAGCGAAGGCCGTCCGCCCGGACTGCATCATCGCCACCGGCCGCAGCGATTATCCGAACCAGGTCAACAACGCGCTGTGCTTCCCGTACATCTTCCGCGGCGCGCT
>CAMLLG010000017.1 GCA_946480825.1 uncultured Lysobacteraceae bacterium | reverse complement strand
CCCTCATCTTCGTCCGCGGCCAGGGCATCGTCCTGAACGAGCCGTCCGTGGTCGCGGTCCGTCACGACCGCGTCGGCGGCGGCAACCGTTCGGTCGCCGCGGTCGGCAGCGAGGCCAAACAGATGCTCGGCCGCACGCCCGGCCACATCACCACGGTGCGTCCGATGAAGGACGGCGTGATCGCCGACTTCACCTACACCGAGGAAATGCTGAAGTACTTCATCCGCAAGGTGCACAAGTCGCGCTTCCTCAAGCCCAGCCCGCGCGTGCTGGTGTGCGTGCCCTGCGGCTCGACCAACGTCGAGCGTCGCGCCATCAAGGAATCGGCGGAAGAAGCCGGCGCACGCGAGGTCTATCTGATCGAGGAACCGATGGCCGCCGCGATCGGCGCCGGCCTGCCGGTGACCGAGGCCCGCGGCTCGATGGTCATCGACATCGGCGGCGGCACCACCGAGATCGCGGTGATCGCGCTCAACGGCATCGTCTACGCACAGTCGGTGCGCATCGGCGGCGACCGCTTCGACGAAGGCATCATCAACTACGTGCGCCGCGCCCACGGCACCCTGATCGGCGAAGCCACCGCCGAGCGCATCAAGCTCGAGATCGGTTGCGCCTATCCGCAGGCCAGCGTGCTGGAGATGGAAGTCTCCGGCCGCAATCTCGCCGAAGGCGTGCCGCGCGTGATCAAGCTCAATTCCAACGAAGTGCTCGACGCGCTGCGCGAGCCGCTGGGCGGCATCACCAGCGCGGTCAAGCTGGCGCTGGAGCAGACTCCCCCGGAACTGTGCGCCGACGTCGCCGAGCGCGGCATCGTGCTCACCGGCGGCGGTGCGCTGCTGCGCGATCTCGACAAGCTGATCAGCGAGGAGACCGGCCTGCACGTGCAGATCGCCGACGATCCGTTGACCTGCGTCGCCCGCGGCGGCGGACGCGCGCTGGAGCTGGTCGACATGCACGGCAACGAGTTCTTCTCGCCGGAATAACCTTATTCGGAGACGGGCCATCCGTGGCCCGCTCCGAAGCCTCGGGCAGGAAGCGTGGTTCTTGCCCGAGGCCGCAACCGACCTGTGGCCGGTTGCGGTGGTCCCTCCGTGGACCACATCCACTGCTTCGACCAACCCATCGCCGCGCCTCTGACTCGGTATTCTGACGTGCCTCCCTACGCCGGCCCCTCCGCATCGCGTTCCGACGATATCGCCGGGACTCTGCGGCTGCTGGTCGCGCTGGCGTTGGCGATCGCGCTGATGGTGATGGACCACCGCGGCGGCTGGCTCACGTCGATTCGCGGCCACATCGAAACCGCGGTGCAGCCGCTGTGGCGGTTGGCGGGATTGCCGGCGAAACTCGGCGACACCGTGCGCGACGATGCGTCCACCCGCGCCCGGCTCGCGGAAGAGAACGAAACCCTGCGCAACGCGCTGCTGATCAGCAGCGCGCGGATCGCGCGCCTGCAGGCGGCCGCGGCCGAGAACGCGCGGCTGCGCGGGCTGCTCGGCGCGGTGGAGCAGGGCGGGCTCGACGTGCAACTGGCGCCGGTGCTGGATATCGCGCTCGATCCCACCCGTCAGCGGCTCACGCTGGATATCGGCGCCGATCAGGGCGTGACCATCGGCCAGCCGGCGATCGACGCGGGCGGCCTGCTCGGACAGGTCACCGAAGTGCGATCGAGCACCGCGACCGTCCTGCTGTTGACCGATCCCGACCACGCGGTGCCGGTGGCGGTGGCCCGCAACGGCATCCGTCTGGTCGCCTACGGCCGCGGCGACCGCATCGAAGTGGCGAACATCCCGACGTCCAGCGACGTGAAGGTCGGCGACCGCATCGTCACCTCGGGCCTCGGCGGCCGTTTTCCGCCGGGCTTTCCGGTCGGCACGCTCGTCAAACTGCGTCGCGACGAAAGCCGCGCATTCCTCGTCGGCGATCTGAAGCCCGCGGCGCAGCTCGATCGCGGCCGCGACGTGCTGCTGTTGCGTCGCGGCGCCGCGCCGGCATCGCCGGCGGCCTCGCGACCCGCCGCGACGCAAGCCTCCACGACGCAAGCCTCCATGCCTGCGTCCGTCCCGCCCGTTGCGCCCGCGGCCGATGCGGCCGATCCGTCCGCGGAGCCCGCACGATGAGCCGCCCGCGCCGTCCCTGGCTGTTTCCCGCGAGCATCTTCGTCGCGCTGCTGTTCGGACTGATGCCGCTGCCGGCGATGATCGCGCCGCTGCGACCGTATTGGCTTGCATTGGTGCTCGCCTACTGGCTGCTCGAAGATCACGAGCGCGTCGGCCTCGGCCTGGCCTTCGTCATCGGCCTGATCGCCGACATCGCCTTCGGCAGCGTGCTCGGCGAACAGGCGCTGCGGCTGACGGTGATGACCTTCATCCTGCAGCGCTTCCGCCCGCAGCTGCGCTTCTTCCCGATGGCGCAGCAGGCGCTGGCCATCGCCGGCCTGCTGCTCAACGATCTGATCATCGTCAGCGCCGCGCATGTCGTGCTCGGGCAGAAGATCGAGGGTTGGCTGCACTGGTGGACGCCGCTGATCGGCGCCGCGCTGTGGCCGCCGCTGTTCGTGTTGCTCGACGGCCTGCGCGTGGGCCGGAAGCGCTGAGGAGGCCGACCGTGCCGGCGAACGCCGCGATCCCGTTCCCGCGCCGTGGTGTTTCGCCGCCGGCGCGCATCGACACGACGGCGGTCCCGTGAAGCGTCGCTATATCCGCAATTCGGCCGAAGAGACCGCGCAGTTCCGCGCGCGCGCCGCGCTGGGCTTCATCGGCGTGGTGCTCGCGCTGGGCGCGCTGGCGGCGTGGTATTTCAAGCTGCAGGTGCTGGACCATACCGACTACGCCAAACGGTCGCAGGCCAACCGCATCAAGCAGCGCCCGGAAGTGCCGGCGCGCGGCCTGATCTACGATCGCAAGGGCCGCGTGCTGGCCGACAACGTGCCGGCCTATCGTCTCGACGTGGTGCCCGCCGAAGCCGGCGACATCGATGCGCTGTTGGCTTCGCTGTCGAAGATCATCGCGCTCGCGCCCGAGGACATCGCGCGCTTCAACGACACGCGTCGCGCCACCCGCAGTTTCCTGCCGGTGACGCTGCGCCTGAAGATCACCGATGACGAGGCCGCGCGCTTCGCCGTCGACCGCTGGCGCTATCCCGGCGTCGAGCTGGTGCCGTATCTCACCCGTCGCTATCCGCACGGCGATCTGTTCGGCCACGTGATCGGTTATGTCGGCCGCATCGACAAGGCGGATCTCGAAAAGCTGGGCGAAGGCACCACCGCGTTCACCCATACCGGCAAGTCGGGCATCGAACGCGCCTACGACGGCATCCTGCGCGGCGAGATCGGCTACGAGCAGATCGAAACCAACGTCGAGGGCCGGATCATCGGCAGCCTCGGCCGCATTCCGGCGAAACCCGGCGCCGATCTGCGCCTGAGCATCGACGCCGACCTGCAGCGCGCGGCGACGATCGCGTTCGGCGAGCTCACCGGTTCTGCGGTCGCGATCGATCCGCGCAGCGGCGAAGTGCTGGCGATGGTGAGCCTGCCGACCTACGACCCGAACCTGTTCGTCAACGGTATTTCGCACACCGACTACCGGCGGCTGATGGACGACCCGGCGCGTCCGCTGTTCAACCGCAACGTGCTCGGCGGCGTCGCGCCGGGCTCCACGCTCAAGCCGCTGCTCACGCTGGCCGGTCTCGACAGCGGCCTGCGCACGCCCGACGACAAGGTGCTGTCCACCGGCGAATTCCGCATCGGCGGGCAGAAGCGCGGCTATCGCGATTCGCACGGCGGCGGCCACGGCTGGACCGATGCGCGCAAGGCGATCGGCGATTCGGTGAACACCTACTACTACCGGCTGTCGCTGGACATGGGCATCCGCAAGTTCGACGAATACCTCGAACTCTACGGTTTCGGTGCGCCCACCGGCATCGACCTCACCGGCGAAACCGGCGGCATCCTGCCTTCGCCCGAGTGGAAGGCGAAGAACGCGAAGAAGCAGGGCCCGTGGTATCCGGGCGACACCGTGATCTCCAGCATCGGCCAGGGCTTCTGGAAGGCCACGCCGCTGCAGCTCGCGCAGAGCACCGCCGCGCTCGCCGATGGCGGCCATCTCCGCCGGCCGCATCTGGTGAAGGAGCGGCGCGACGATTTCGACAAGCCGTGGACGATGCTGACCCAGCCCGCGCCGCGTCTGATCAGCCGCAGCGCCGCGAATCTGCAGGTGGTGCGCGAAGGCATGATCCGCACCGTGCACGGTCCCGGCGGTACCGCTCGGGTGATCAGCTACAACCTGCCGTATACCATCGCCGGCAAGACCGGTACCGCCCAGGTCATCAGCCGCCGCGGCAGCGTCAGCCTCGATCCGAAAAAACTGCCGATGCATCTGCGCCATCGCGCGCTGTTCGTCGGCTTCGCACCGGCGGACAAGCCGACCATCGCGCTCGCGGTGGTGGTCGAAGGCGGCGGTTACGGCGCCAGCACCGCCGCGCCGATCGCGCGCAAGATCTTCGACGCCTGGCTGCTGGGCAAGATGCCGGAGCCCGATCCGAAGGTCGTCGCCGCCGCGCTCGCGGCCAATCCGTTCGCGAACGTGGTCAGCGGCAGCGTCTCGACGGACTCGGCGCCGGGCATGCCGCCCGCCGCGACCACCGGCGCGCAGGCCGCACCGGTCGCACCGCCGGTCGCGTCTCCGGCGCCGGCATCGTCAGCGCCGCCGCGGGAGCCCGCGCGATGACGTCCTTCGTCCGCTGGCTGCTGGATCTGTTCCTGCGCTTCACGCGCACGCTCGATCTGCCGCTGCTCGCGGCGCTGCTGGCGCTGATGGGCATCGGTCTCGCGGTGCTGTACAGCGCCGGCAACGAGAGCCCGCGCCTGGTGATGGCGCAGGGCGCGCGCTACATGGTCGGTCTCGGCGCGCTGTGGCTGCTGTCGCGGGTGTCGCCGACGCAGCTGCGCAGCGTGACGCCGCTGATCTTCGCCGGGTCGCTGCTGCCGCTGGTGGCGGTGCTGTTCATCGGCGACGGCAAACACGGCAATCACTGGATCAATCTCGGCGTGTTCTATTTCCAGCCGGCCGAACTGCTGAAGCTCAGCCTGCCGATGATGGCGGCGTGGTATCTGCATCAGGAGCGCCTGCCGCCGCGGTTCGCGACCGTGCTCATCGCCGGCGCCATCATCGCCGTGCCGACATTGCTGATCCTGCTGCAGCCCGACTTCGGCACCGCGATGCTGGTCGCCGCCAGCGGCGCGTTCGCGCTGTTCCTCTCGGGCCTGTCGTGGCGCTGGTTCGCGGTCGCCGGCGCCAGCGCCGCCGCGGCCGCGCCTGTGGCGTGGTTCTGGTTCCTGCGCCCGTACCAGAAGGATCGCATCCGCACCTTCCTCGATCCCGAATCCGATCCGCTCGGCACCGGCTGGAACATCATCCAGTCGAAGATCGCGATCGGCTCCGGCAACTGGACCGGCCAGGGCTGGGGCCAGGGCACGCAGTCGCATCTCGATTATCTGCCCGAGCACACCACCGATTTCATCTTCGCGGTGTTGTCGGAAGAATTCGGCTGGGTCGGCGTCAGCATCACGCTCGCGCTGTATCTGTTCGTCGTCGGCCGCTGCCTGTGGATCGCCAGCGAAGCGCGCGACACCTACGCACGCCTGCTCGCCGGCGCGCTCGGCCTCGCGTTCTCGGTCTACGTCATCGTCAACGCCGGCATGATCTCCGGCCTGCTGCCCGTGGTCGGCGTGCCGATGCCGCTGCTCAGCTACGGTGGCACCGCCGCGGTCTCGCTGCTCGCCGGCCTCGGCGTGGTGATGGCGATGCGGGATCGGCGTTGAGCGCCGCGCCGCGATCGGTTCAAACCTCGCGTCGTTTCTTCGCAAGCTTCTGCAGCATTCTGAAATACACGCCCGGCAGGTAGCGCTTCAACCACCAGCGGAACGGTTCGCGCTTCGTGGGAATGATCATGAAGTCGCCGCGTTCCGCCGCGGCGAAGACCTTGTCGGCGACGCTGTCGAGCGTATCGGGCGCGGTGTCCATCAGCTTCACCACCTTCGCCTTGATCTTGTCGCTGGCGATGGCGGTGTCCAGCAGGTTGGTGCGGAAGAACGCCGGGCAGATCACGCCGACGCGCACGCCGGTGCCGTGCATCTCCGCACGCAGTTGTTCCGACATCGCCACCACCGCGGCCTTGGCCACACCGTAGCTCATCATGCCCGGGGCACCGGCGAGGCCCGCGAAACTCGCGGTGCTCAACACTTGGCCGTGGCCCGCGGCGAGCATGCCCGGAACGAACAGCCGGCAGCCGCGCACCACGCCGAGCAGATCGATCTCGATGATCTTCCGCCATTCGTCCATGGTGGTTTCGACCATCGCGCCGACCGATGCGATGCCGGCGTTGTTCACCAGTACGTCGACGCCGCCCCAGGCGGCCTGCACCGCGTCGTAGAGCGCCTGCATCGACGCGTCGTCGCCGACGTCGGCCACCAGCGCGAGATGGCCGTCGCCGGCCAGCGATGCGCGCGCCGCTTCGGTGCGCTCGGGCAGCAGATCGACGCAGGCCACGCGGGCGCCGGCGCGCGCGTAACGCAGCGCCAGCGCGAGGCCGAGGCCGCTGCCGGCACCGGTGATGAGGACGCGTCGACGTGGAGTCTGCATGGGCATCGCCGGGGCTGTGCTAGGCTCGCCAGCATACCCGCGCCTACCCGCATCCGCACGGGCGCATTCTCACAGGATCCAGACGCATGCCGACCCCGGACCCGCTATTCGACCTCACCGGCAAGACCGCCCTCGTCAGCGGCGCCTCGCGCGGCATCGGTGAAGCCATCGCCCATCTGCTCGCGGCCCACGGCGCCCATGTCGTCTGTACCTCGCGCAAGGTCGACGCCTGCGAAGCGGTCGCCTCGGCCATCCGCGAGGCCGGCGGCTCCGCCGAGGCCCGCGCGCTGCACGTCGGCGATCCCGCGGCGATCGAAGCGCTGTTCGCCGGCCTCGATGCCGATGGCCGCGCCCCCGCGATCCTGGTCAACAACGCCGCCGCGAATCCGTACTACGGCCCGATGATCGACATGGATCTCGCCAGCTACGAGAAGACCGTCGAAGTCAATCTGCGCGGTTATTTCTGGGCCACCGCGCAGGCCGCACGCCGCATGAAGGACAACGGCGGCGGCAGCATCGTCAACATCGCCTCGGTCAATGCGCGCCGACCCGCCTGGGGTCAGGGCGTGTACTCGATGACCAAGGCCGGCATCGTCAACATGACCGAAGGCTTCGCCAAGGAACTCGCGGCCCACGGCGTGCGCGTCAATGCCGTGCTGCCGGGCCTCACCGATACCAAGTTCGCATCCGCCATCACCGGCAACCCGAAGCTGATGGCGATGATGACGCAGCTGATTCCGATGGGCCGCAGCGCGCAGCCCGACGAAATCGCGCCCGCGGTGCTCTTCCTCGCATCGCCCGCATCCGGCTACGTCACCGGCACCTGCCTGACGGTGGACGGCGGTTATCTGGCCTGAGCGAAACGACGGCGGCGCATCGCGACGATCCGCCGTCTTCGCGGCCGGCGGGTTTCATCGCCGGGTTCAATCCGCGGATGCTTCCGTGCCCGTGTCCTGCCCGATCCACAGCCGATTGCCGTCCGGATCTTCCATCCGGAACTCGCGCATGCCGTAGAAGGATGTTTCCAGTTCGGGAACGTCGATGCCGTTCGCCCGCAGCTGCGCATGGAACCGCACGATGTCCTCGGGATACAGGTACAGCACCGATGTGCGCGGAATGCCGGGGTGCAGATGGATCGATTCGTCCACCATCAGCCGGCAATCGCCGCAGACCAGCATCGCCCAACGCCAGCCGTCGTTGCGTTTCTCGACCGCGAAGCCGAGCTTGCGGTAGAACTCGACGCTCGCGGGCATGCTGGCCACCGGCAGCATCGGGATCAGACGCTTCATCGTCATGCGGGTGCTCTCATGATGTCGCCCTCGGGATGCCGCACGCATCGCGTCGATCGCAATCATCCGCGGAGCGGATGCGATCGAGGCGACGGTTCAATAGCCGGAATACGCGAACACGAACAGGTAGAACATGAAATACAGCAACAGAAAGCAGAACGAAGCCGCGCCGAGCAGCAGCAACGGTACCCGGTGCTCCTCGTGATCCCAACCCCCAAACCCGAGACAGCAGGACAGCCCGAGCAGCGCCGCCGGCCCCCACAGCATCCGATTGTCCCACGCGATGTTGCCGGTCAGCCAAATGAGCGCGAACAGCGCCCAGGCCGCGATGAAAGAGCCCGCCGCTATCTTCAGCATCGATGTTCCCGTGTTCGTAGGTTGGCGCCGTCCATGACTTACGACCTCCATGGGCCGAAGAATACCTGCAGCAGCGTCAGTCCGAGACCCAGAAGCCAGACGATTCCGATGTACAGCTTGAGCTTGCGAGGGGTGAAGGGCTTGCCGGTTCGACCGGAAACGATGAATTTGTCAAGTACCTCGGCCCCATGCATGAAGAGCGCCCAGCAACAGAACACGGAGTAAGCGACGAGCAGTACGATGCTGACGACCATCATGTTTCCCCGTGATCCGAAGTCGCGTGCATTGGTTGATGTCCGGGTTGCGCCGCGCGCGGCGGCGGGCCGAATCGAGCCGAGGCGCAGTCCAGGTTTCAAGGCAAACATCCAGTCCCGGGCATCCGTCGTCACGAATGGCTTGCGGCCATGCCTGCGATGGTAAATCGTTATTGCCTCGAAGTGGTTGGATGCGGCGAAGGTCGCCACCCGCGGAGCGCCGGGAGACAGCGCAGAACGGAACGCATCGCCGCCGGGTCACCCGAACAGAGGCTTTCGAGGACTCGCCTGCTCTCGGCCGGTGTCTACCGGAATTCGTGCATCGATATCCCCATCGACGGTCGCCCGAGTTCCGGATCAAGTCGCGTCGCGAAGCGGCGTCGCACGGAGCGCGTCGTGATGCGACATGACCTTTCCCCAGATCAAGGTGCGCGCCGGTAGTGCATGGCGACCGCGCCGTTCTCCAGCGGATGCGCCGAGATCAATGCGAGCCGTCGTGTGCCGGGCAGCCCGCGTTCGAACAGCGTCGGGCCGTGTCCGGCGATCCTGGGGTGGACGAGCAATCTGTATTCGTCGATGAGATCCAAACGGTCCAGCGCGGTCGCCAGCTTGCCGCTGCCGAGGAGTACGCCGTCCGGGGTGGTGTCCTTGAGCTTCTGCACACCGGCGCGCAGGTCGCCGGCGATGCGGTGGCTGTTGGCCCACGGGAAATCGCTTCGTGTCGAGGACACCACATATTTCGGCTTCGTTTCCAGCGTGGTCGCCCACTCGCGCACCGCCGGTGGTGCCTCCGCATCGCCGCGGGCGACACGCGGCCAATGGCTTTCCATCATCTCGTAGGTGACGCGGCCCCACAGCATCGCCCCGTGTTCGTCCATGAGCCGTGTGAAGAAGGCGTGCGTCTCGTCGTCGGCGATGCCTTCCTCATGGTCGATGCAGCCGTCTAGGGTGCTGTTGATACAGAAGGTCAAAATTCCCATGCGGTCTCCGTTCGAGAGATGCGACGAGCCGATCGCGAGGGCACGAAAACGAGTTGCAGTGCATTCGCCACATTGCGTTGAACCGCGCCACGAAAGTGATCTGGCTTTGGCCTTGGCGTGAATGAATTATCGGCGATCCGCGGAGCGGGTAACGATGTAGTGGGTCTCGTAACCGCGTCCGGTGGGCCAGTCGTCTCGTTTGACCTCGTGCCGAAAACCTTCCGAGACTTCGACAATCGGTCGCCCCGCCGAGAGCCCCGAAAGGATGGCCGGCGGAAGGTCGTTGCCGGTCGCCTCAAGCGAGAGATGTTGCGATGCCGCAACCAGTTGTTCGGTCGCAGAAGCGGCGTTGGCAGGCTGGTTGTAGTTCAACACGAGCTTCAACGTGTCCGCCGTCTCCGCACCCCCGGTGACGTAATACGCGAGGTTGTTGGCCAGTTGGGGCGTCGATGGCCCGATGTCCATGTAGGGCGAGGAGCAATGATACTCATCGTCGAAATCATGCTTGTATCCGCGCGTCGCCAGCGTCGGCTCCAGGAAGGCGCAGGCTTCACCCGCAGGCCAACCGACTCCGGCGCCGCCGTGTTGCTGCGCTGGCGCAGCGGCGGTTTCCGCCGCATCCGCCGCCGCCGCGGCTTCCGCGGCAACGGTGCTGCCCTGCGATTGACCGGAGCCGCCGTCGGAGCAACCGGCGATCAATGAAGCGGCGATGGCGATCGGAAAGATCGGAATTCTCACGATGCGACACTCCTGCCAATGGATGTTGAGGCATGAGCCGATGCGCGATGCGGAGCGGCGTCGGCCCGGATGAGTGATCAGGCCCGCTGGTACGGAGTGGCAAGGGCATCCCGCACTTCCGCGTTGTCGCCGGACTGCCGGGCGATGCAGTCTCTCACGTGGCGAGCGATCAACGGATCCGGATCGAGCCAGGACAGCCGTGCCAACTGCACCAGTATCTCCGGGGCCGGTTGTTGTTTGAGCCACCACTGGAACGCGCCATGCCGGTCATGCTCCGACGCATCCTCATGTCCCGGTTCGTAGCCGGCAAGCTGGATGGCGGCCAATGCTTCAGGAATCATGTGCCAAGCCACCCATTCCGGTGGAAACCGCATGAGTTCCAGCCAGGCATCGTGATTCATTGCGGACCTCGCGTTTGAGTCGCGTCGCGCCGAGAAGCCGATTCGGCTTCAATCAATCGCTGGACAATCATAGCGAGTACGCAACCTTTTTTTCGGAAATGACAATCTTGCCGTTTGCCTGCAAGTGCTTGATCAGCGTCTCCAGTTGCGCTTCCGTGATGGAGCTCTTTGCGTTCTTGACGGTTGCGCGAATAGTGCTTTTCAGCGTCTCGATTTTCCTCGGACGTGATGCGCCTCGTTTCTTGAGATCTGCAAGAACGACTGCGTAGTTGTCCATCTTTTGCGGAGCGGGAGCAGTTTCGACTGGAGCGACCGAGGCCGTCTTCATGGAGCCGTTGCCATTCGGGCAAAGGAACTTTCCTTTCTGATTCAGTACGACGCGAATTTTCTCTTTGAGAGACATGCTGCCAAAGAGTGCGTTGACTGCCTTGCAGCAGGCAACGCAATTGTCGTCATTGTTGCTGCCGGCTCGTGAGGAAGGCACGAGATGCTCGACACTGGCGTCCGCTTTTGGAAGCGGCATGTCGCAAAAGAAGCAAACGCCCCCTTGGGCAAACATCAATCTGTCGAGGGGCTTGGTGGTCATATGGTCGTCTGGCGCCTGAATTATGCCGTCCCATGGCGGAGTGGCGGACACGTGCGAGCGTAGCAGCGGAAATGTCGCCAACGCAATCATGCGTGGTCGGATTGAACGATATTGTTGGGCGTCAATCCACGAGCCACAATTCGTCGATATCTTCAACGATGCCTCTGAAATCCACGGGCTCCTCAAGATCGTTGAGCATCGATGGCGGATCGCCAGCCAGAATGCTTCTATGCATTTTCATCAGGTGAGAAAGGCTCTCCCCGGCGTACATCTTGTCGGGCCAAGCCGATTTGGAGCCGTATCGAGCCACCAGTTTCGAGAGTGCACGATCACCGGCCGCCCAGAATTCTTGTCGATGGTCGTCGGTCAATCCTCGGAGGTCGAACTCACAGAAAGGCGGCGTTCTGTCTGCCATATCTGCCAGCCATATGCGAAGCCTGACATGAGAGTCGGAAATCTCATCAGCAATCAATTGCAGCATGCCGCAATAGCCAAGATTGGATCGATGGAGCACTCGCCCATCTTCAAGCAACAGCATCGCTGTCATTGATACCTCGTGCCGATGTTCAACGGTAGCGGCGTGCGGCGACGCTGCTCTTGGGACAGGCTCTTGGAGTGCGACCCGGACATGGCTAGGTAAAATGGAAAAAGCCGGTGGCGCCCAGAAGAATGATCAGCGCCAGGATTGCCCCGGCGGAGACAAGAAAGACGGTTCCCGCACTGGCGGGCTCGGACCCTGACCGCTGCTGTCGTTTGGCCAGCAGTATGTGGATGGCTGGGGCGACAACGATCATGCAGGCGCCCACCAGCAGCATGAGAAGGGCGAGGCCGGGCATAGGATTCAGCCCAAAAGTGAGACCGATGAAAATCACGCCAACCACGAACCAGCGGGCAAGGATCTGGAATGAGCGACTCATCTGCATGTCGTGCTCCAACGCCTGAGTTGAACCGCCCCGCAGCGCAGCAGTCGCGTGCCAGCGTAGCGCAGGCACGCGATCGACGCCACGATGCGGGGTCGGCTTGAGCGAATTGTTAGGCGTCACTTGCACAGGTTGTCTCGCACTAAAGTGGCGCCGATCTGCTCGGCAGACCAATGCCGAGTGATCCAAATGCTGAGCGCCGCACCGGATGTATGCCACCACAACATATCGCCACTACGGTGCCTTGAGTTGTGAGTGCTGGCGATACGCCATGAGGCACGCTCACCTGGAGTTGCCTCAAGCGGATCTGCAAACATGAGCTTGTAGGCGAAACTCCAAGGATTGCTGGCATGGACAGCGATCGGGATTTGCTCGCGGCAACGCATCCAGGCTGCAGAAATAGCCTCAGAACTGTATTGGGATGGGTCTGCTGGGACAGGCCTGCCATGAACTCTGGCCAAGCCAACAACGTAAATAATGCCTAGCACAGAGAGGATGCTGGCGAACACCACCAGCAGCGAAAGGAGTGCGCGTTGCCAAAGTTGCATGTTGCGACGCCTCACTACCATGGTCTCGTAGCCCGGGTACGCGCAAGGCGCGCACCCGGGATAACGATCGCCGTACTCTCAGTATTCCCGGGTGCGGCCTTCGGCCTTACCCGGGCTACTTGCTTATGGGTACGCGCGAATCTCAATTAAATTTGACGGTACACCACACCTGCCCAATTGGCGCACATAGTGTTCAGCGTCCGATTCCTTATAGCAATAGAAAACCCAGCGACTTCCTTTGGCGTGCTGAGATATCTCAATAAAATAAACCAGATCTACATCGCTGAGAGAGTGCCCAATTACTACAATCTCAGAGACTCTCGTAAGGGACGAAAAAAAGACCTGATGCTTCTTAAGTATCTCGTGCACCGGTTTCTGGAATGCGTAGAACGGATACTTTGCAGCACCTTGAGCATCCGTGAAAATTGTTCTATTGCTATTCCCTTTCTCGTCTATTTCTGGCTCTTCCGCCATGGTCTCGCCATGACCGAATACGAGATCATCGTATGCCGTTGCGCTGCCGTGAATGTGAAGAACTTGGCTTTTCGGAATCCCATATACAGACTGGAGTGTATCCGTATAGTTGAAGGTCAGGAAGCTTGCGCCCTGATTGAACTGAAATTTTGCGCTAGCGACAGAAACATCTATTTCGGAAATCCACTCAAAGAAGAGGCTTCTAACCGATTCGACGTGACTTTCTGACTCCGCAGTTAGCTCATCCTCTAGACCATATGCTTGACTTGGCCTGAAATCTTCAGACATGACATCAATGTTGTTGTATGCGTCATAGAAGAGCTGCCAATCATAGGTGCCTAAACAGATTTCAAAGTTGTGCCATGGCCTATCCAGGTGGCTTCCACTTATGTAGTACGCCTCCATTTCATCAAGCATGTCCTTTGCATACGCATAGAAACTTCCATAGTCCGTTGGTAGGCCGTGCCAGAGATCAAATCCGTTTCCGATGATGTACAGCGTGTTCATTGGAGGTTATGTGGGCAATGTGCGGATAACGATGGTGTACAAAAAAACCGACCCATCGTCCAAAATTCGCGCCATCCGCGCAAGGGAGTCGGCAATGGCGCGCTGCCCGCCTGCGGGTATGGGTCCGCTGTGGCTGCCGGTAGCGCTCTTGGCGGCATTCATCAGGGTCAGAACTTGGGTAAAAAATGCGTTCTGTTCGCTAAAGAGGTCAACCTGACCCTTTTTGCGCCGGAGGCTCGCGTGTCGCGATAGTGGTCGTCGTTGGCCGTGATTCGTGGGGGATACGCATGTCATGTCGAGGCCGGAATTGGAATAGCCCGGGGTTCGCCGTCATATCGCTACGGGAAGCGATGCGATCGACACGGGTTTCATGGGGTGATGTAAATCGCGATCTACGGCGTCTCCAAGCGTCTGTTCAACAATTCCGACGCATGCACCCGTAGAGCGGGCTGCCCCGTCATTCAACTGTTGAAAAGCAGGCCCCCGAATCGTCACGGGATGGTCGACCCAGCGGCCTGAAGGCCGCTCTACCGGTGAGCGTGCAGGGTCGCGGAGATTCCCAGCAGGCTTCACGGGCGCTCTGCCCTTGGCCGGATCTTCCGCCTCGGCGCCTGCGCTTCGCGTTCCTGCATGTCGCGGACGCGTTCGCCTGCGGTGCGGATGAGGTCGGGAAGGAGATGCGCTTCGGGCAGATGCTTCCAGTATTTCTGCGGCATTTCCTGGCGCATCATCCGCGGGTTGAGGCGCGCGGGGTTGAAGATGTGGGCGTAGTAGGTGCGCCACAGGTCTTCGCGGGTGTCGTCGTCGGGGGCGTCGCTGCGCTGTGCGCCGGGTCCGAAGCCGAGCGCGGCGCCGTCCCAGGCGACGCTGCGATACGGGGTGAGGATCGCCCAGCGCATGCCGGCGAAGCGGCGGGCGAAGAACGGGGCGACGCGATCGACGATGTGATGCTCTGGTTCGAACCAGGCGATGAAAGCATCGGTTTCGCCCGGGATTTCGCGGAACCGGACGAAGGCTTTCATCTTGTGGCTGTCGCGGCCGACGGCCTTGGCCAGTTCGGACGCGCGGCGCACGTCGGCATCGGTGACGCGGCCGAGCAGATGTTTTTCGCCCTGCGCGATCCGCCAGGCGATGCGGTACAGCAGGGCGTGGCGCTGCGGGTCGCGATGGCAGAGCACGCTGTCGGCGAGTTCGAACAGCGCGGCCGGCACCTGCGGCGCGGCGCGCAGCGGTTCGACGGTGGCGAGGTCGGGCGCGGCGAGCAGGCTGGCCTGGGTGTAGCCTGCTCCGCTGTCGCCGTCCCAGTCGATGTCTTCGGGCCGCAGGTCCGCGCGCAGCGCGGCGCGCGCCGCCGCACGCCAGGCGGCGAGATCCCACGGAGGATCGATGCGGGCGCGATATCGGCTCATGCGGCGAACAGATCCTGCTGCCGCGGTTTCGGCGCCAGCTGCGCGCGCAGCGTGGCGGGGTCGTCGAGGCGTTTGCGCGGGTGGTGATCCGCGAGCTGCACGAACGGCAGCACTTTCTGCATCGGTGCGCGCAAACGTGCGAGATCGGCGATCCGCAGTACGCCGTGGCGGCGCGCGATCAGGATGCGATCGACGTTGCGCGTGCCCAGCCCCGGCACGCGCAGCAGACGTTCGCGCGGGGCGCGGTTGAGATTCACCGGAAACAGTTCGGGATGGCGCAATGCCCAGGCGAGTTTCGGATCGATGTCGAGATCGAGCATGCCGCTGCCGCCGTGCGCCGCATCCGGCGCGATTTCGTCGACGCCGAATTCGTAGAAGCGCAGCAGCCAGTCGGCCTGATACAGGCGGTGCTCGCGCAGCAGCGGCGGCGCCTTCACCGGCAGGATCGACGAGGCGTCCTGGATCGGGCTGAAGCCGGAGTAGTACACGCGGCGCATGCGGAAATCGTTGTACAGCCCGTGCGACGTGCGCAGGATGCTGCGGTCGTCGGCATCGTCGGCGCCGACGATCATCTGCGTGCTCTGTCCGGCGGGCGCGAAGCGCGGCGGCTTGCTGCGTTTCGGCGCGGTCTTCGGTTTGCGGGCTTCGAGATTCTCGTCGATGCGCCAGCGCACTTCGCCCATCGCGGCGCGGATGCCGGGCAGAGTCTTCTCCGGCGCCAGTTTCTTCAGCCCGGCTTCGGTCGGCAATTCGACGTTGATGCTGAGGCGGTCGGCGTAACGGCCGGCCAGCGCGAGCAGTTCCGGCGACGCTTCGGGAATGGTCTTGAGGTGGATGTAGCCGGCGAAGCGATGATCCTCGCGCAGGCTGCGCGCGACTTCCACCATCTGCTCCATCGTGTAGTCGCCGCTGCGGATGATGCCGCTGGAGAGGAACAGGCCTTCGATGTAGTTGCGCTTGTAGAAATCCAAGGTCAGGCGCACCACTTCGTCGGTGGCGAAGCGCGCGCGCGGCACGTTGCTGCTGATGCGGTTCACGCAGTAGGCGCAGTCGTAGATGCAGAAGTTGGTGAGCAGGATCTTCAGCAGCGACACGCAGCGGCCATCGGGCGTGTAGGAATGGCAGATGCCCATGCCTTCGGTGCTGCCGATGCCGCCGGACTTTAGCGAGTTGCGGCCGCCGGCGCCGCTGGAGGCGCAGGAGGCGTCGTACTTGGCCGCATCGGCCAGGATCGAGAGTTTGCGGATCAGCTCCATGGCGGCATTGTCTCACTGCGTGCGTCTCATGCGATGAGACGAATACGCGGCGCCCGGGCGCCCGGATGCGGCACAATGTCCGCTGTTTCCCGGTGCGATCTGCCCATGCGCGTCTCCGCCCTGTACCGCCATCCGCTGAAATCGGCCGCCGTGCTGGCGGTCGATGCGCTCGAGATCGAACCGCGCGGCCCGCGTCACGACCGGCGCTGGATCGTGGTCGATGCCGAAGGCCGGTTCGTCACCGCGCGGCAGACCGCGGAGATGGTGTTGATCCGTGCCGAAGCGATCGGCGAGAGCCTGCGGCTTTCGGCGCCGGGCCGGTCCGCCATCGACGTTCAGGCACCGACGGGCGACGCGCCGCGATTGCGGTTCACCGTCTGGAAGGACACGGTGGACGCGCTGTCGGCGACGCCGGAGGCCGATGCCTGGGTGAGCGCGTTCCTGCAGCGGCCGGTGCGATTGGCGTACATGGACGAGGACGCGCGGCGTGCGGTCGATCCGGCATACGCGCAGCCCGGTGACGAGGTGAGCTTCGCCGACGGTTATCCGCTGCTGGCGATTTCGCAGGCCGCGCTCGATGACCTCAACGCGCGGTTGGCGGCGACGGGCGCCGCGCCGGTGACGATGGCGCATTTCCGTCCGAATCTCGTCGTCGACGGCATTGCCGCGCATGCGGAAGACGGTTGGCGCCGCGTGCGCATCGGCGATGTCGAGTTCGATGCGGTGAAACCGTGCACGCGCTGCGTGTTCACCACGGTCGATCCGGCATCGGCTCGCCGTCGCGACGATGGCCAGCCGTTGAATATTCTCAAGGACTATCGACGCACGCCGGCCGGCATCACCTTCGGCATGAACCTGATCCCGCGGCTGGGCGCGCGCGGAGTGGCCACGCTGCGCGTGGGCGATGCGGTCATGCTGTTGGACTGAGCCCGCGCGACGTTCGCGGCGTCGCGTCGATCGCGTATTCGCCGTAGCCGTCGCCGTCCCAGCTCGCATCGATGCGATAACCGAGCCGTCGCAGCACGTTCTGCAGACGCGCCTGCGGACAGCGCCAGAGGAACGGCTCGCGCTGCCGCGACAGCCACCGGCGAGTCATGCCGTTTTCCGAAGCGAAGCCCGTGCCTGCCGGGTGCGTCGGCGCCAGCGCGGTGAACAGCAGCCGCGGCGGTGCGGGCAGTGCGGCCATGGCGCGCAACAGTCGCAGCAGCGCGCGCGCGGGCAGGTACATCGTCAGACCCTCGACGATGACGACGCAGGGCGCGGTCGATGCGGCGCACAGATCGAGCAGGACGCCGCCATCGTCGGGCAGCGACAACGTCGAGCGCGAGACGCCGGGGACATCGCCGACGATGCGTTCGCGCAGGCGCAGCGTATCGGGATGATCGAGTTCGTGCAGATGGAGATCGCGGATCGTCGCCCGCAACGCGAGACCGGTGCCGTCGAAGCCGACCGCAGGCCACAGCAGTCGCGTGCCCGGTGCCAGTGCGCGCAGACGCCGCAGCAGCCACTGTTTGCGCCGGCAGTGATGCGCTGCGAGGCCGGGCAGCGCGAACGCTTCGATCGCATCCAGCAGCGTCGCGCCTGCGCGGTTGCGCGCCAGCGCCGCGAGCAATCGCCACCCGCGGCCGCCGGCATCCAGCGCCCGCCCCGCGATCCGCCGCGACGCGTCGGGCAATCCGAACGCACCGCCCCGACGCAGGACCGACAGTGCGACCATCAATGCGGTCGCGCTGGGGCGTCCCTCGATCATGACGCCGACAAGGTCCCGCGCAGCGCGCGATACCAGTCGCTGTCGAGCACGCGGTCGGGATCGTGCCGGTCCTTGGCCGCGAGGAAGGCATCGATCCGCGGATACGCCGCGCGCAATTGATCGGCACGCGCTTCGCGGTGATAGGTCAGGTAGAAACTGCCGCCGAAGCCGAGTGCGCGATCGATCAGCCGCTGCAGGTCCGCGCGCATCCGCGCGCGGCCTTCGGCGTCGTGATGTACGTGCAGGTTCAGCACGACGCAGGCCCAGTCCTCGCGCGCCCAGGCCAGCACGGTCTCGCGGTCGCGACGGATCAGGCGCACGGTGCCGTAAACGAGGTCGGTGCGGTGGCTGCGGCAATCGTCCGCGACCCGACCGAGAAACGCGTCGAGATCGGCGAGCGGCACGTACAGCTCGGTGATCATCTCCGAGCCGGCGTGTCCCAGCGTCGTGTCGATCGCATCGTGGTAGCCGTCGAGATAGACGCCGAACTGATGATCGTCGCTGCCGTAGCGCTGGCCATCGGTCGCCAGATAAAACGCGCTGTAGCGGCGGAAGGCTTCACGCTTGTCGGTGTGCGCCAGCGACAGCAGCGTGCGCCAATCCTCGGCCGAGAGATGGTGCGATGGCGTTTCCGGCGGGCCGCCTTCGGAAAGCGCGCGCTCGGGCAGCGTTTCGTAGCGCGCGAATACGCCGAGATCGAGGAAGTCGTCGTCCGCGGAATCGATCGCGAACTGGAAGTCGCCGTACTGCGCGCCATCGTCGCGCGCCTGCGCGAAGGCGGCGGCGAGTTCGCGGCGGCGCAGCAGATCGACCCGGCGCTGCAGCATGCGCCGCGGTGCGAGCCGCAGCGTCAGATCGACGACTACGCCGAACAGACCGTAGCCGCCGACCGCGAGCGCGAACAGTTCGGGCTTGCGCATCCGGTCGACGACAACGACTGCGCCATCGGGTTTGACGAGCGTGAACGCTTCGATGTCGTCCACGAACGGCGCCATGTCCAGGCCGCGACCGTGGATGTTCGCGGCCAGCGCACCGCCGAGACTGAAGTCGTCGGCGCCGGTCTGTTTCTGACGGATGGCCCAACCGCGACCGTCGTGGCCGCGCTGCGCGGCGAGGAAGGCCTGCAGTGTCGGCCAGCGCGTGCCGGCGGCGACCCGCACGTGCCCGGCGGTCGCGTCGAAATCGAGGATGCCGTCGAGCGCGCGGGTATCGATCAACCAACCGCCGTCGGCGAACTGCTGCCCGCCCATCGCATGTCGCGCGCCGGCGATGGCGACGCGTCGATGCTGTCGCCTTGCGGCCTGGAGGAGTTCGGAGACATCGTCCGCATCGCGCGGCGCGAAGATGCACGCATGACGTGTCGGATTCAGCCGGCTGTGGACATCGTTCTCGTGCGGAATGCGATCGTGTCGCGGGGCGCCGTCCATCGGAATGCCATGCCTGTCTGCGGGCCTCCAGCAAAGCCGCGCCGCAGCGGACCCGCAAGCGCGGTCGCCGGGGTAGCGCGCCGCGATACCGGTGGTTTTGGGCGCAACGACCGCGTCTGATCGATCGATGTGCGGCCGCCGGCGCCGCCAGCGCTCACTCGCTCTCCACGCCCGCCAGATCCAATACCCACGGCGGCACCACCGGTTCGCCGACGTAGAAATCCTTCGGCCTGCGCTCCGCCATCGCCCAGCGATGCAGCCAGCTCGGGCCGTAGCGGCCGAGATAGCCGTCCTCGCGCGCGTAGGCGGGATCGCGCATCGCCTCGTCGAGGGTGACGAAGCGATAACCGCGGCGCCGGATGCCGGCGATCAGTTCGGCGTAGGCGACGGCGTTGAGTTCGTTGGCGTGCAACAGCAGGATCTGCGGCAGCGCATAGCCCAGCAGCGCCTGCGATTGCCGTTCGTAGTAATCGATCTTGTTCAGCATGTACGGCACGTAGCCCAGGCGCAGGCGTTCGAGCGTCGCCGCGCGTTCCGGGGTGTCGGCCTGTCCCTCTGGAGCATGTCCATCGAGCACGCGCGCGTAGGCGAAGGCCCAGACCCATTCGCCGTTGTCGACGGTCACCGGTGCGACGCGGTAGCCGTGGGTCGCGAGGAAGTCGCGGATCGCGGCCTTGTCTTCGCCGGTGCGGCCCGCGCGCAGATAGGGATGGCGGAACCACTGCGGCGTCTGCCCGCGCTTCGCGAGCATCGGCCGCAGCACGCGCTCGCCGCGCAGGATCGCGTCCCGGAATGCCGGCATGCCGACGGCATGCGCATCGACGTGCCCGTAAGTGTGGTTGCCCAGCGCGTGGCCGGCGTCGAGCCAGTCCTCGAGCATCGCGACCCGTTCCGGTTGCACGACGCCGTCGATCTCGAGCTTGTCCTCGTTGACGAAACCGACCACCGGCACGCCGGCCTGCCGCAGTTGGGCCATCAGCGCCGCATGGCGGGTGCGCAGATCGGCGGGTGACGTCGTCGCCATCCGTTGCCACGGCAGGTCGTCGATGGTGACCGCGATGCGGCGGTCGGGCTGCGCGGTCGGGGCGGCGGCGGGGTTCGCGGCGTGGGAGGCGAAGGCGCAGAACAACCAGAGCAGACAGGACAGGCGACGCATGACGGGTCCCGGGGCGGCGATGCCGCACTGTACATGGCGGCGCTGCGTCTGCGCCCCCATCCCGGGGACATCAACCTCTCGACCGCATCGGCAGGCCGAAGAAGTCGGATGACATGCGACGCAGCCGAAAAAGGCCGCTTCGCCCCTCTTTCCCTGCTGTTTCCCCGCCCCCTAAAAATCCGGAAATCTGTGACGCGTGTCGCGCAGCGAATCGAAGGCATGTCCTGTGATCGCGATCGGCGGCGTTCTTCCGCAAGCCGGCTGCATCTCGCGGCCCGCACGGTCGGGGGACCCGGCCGGAGGACGCAACACGAGCATTGGATCACTCATGAAAACAACACTTCTCACTTCCGCGCTGCTGTCCGCGCTGTCCGCGATGTCTTTCGCATCTCCCGCCAACGCCGCATCCGACCCGCCGCCGCGGGATCCGGAACTGCGCCATATCCGCGTCTGCGATGTCTCCGCCTGCTACTACGCATGGAACGTGGTCGATTCCGACGGCGATGGTTACAACGACGCCGACGAAGTCGTCGCCGGCACCGATCCGTACGACCCGAAAAGCACGCCCGGGCTGTCGTTGATCGTCGATCTGATCGGCGCGCAGATGCTGCCGACCTTCGAGTTCGGTGTCGGCAAGATCGTCATCAATCCGGCGGAAGTGCAGGCCGAACTGGAGGCGTACGGCGTAGGCTCGGAATCGCCGCCGGCCGGGTTTCCGCTGGGCGAGCGCAAGGATGCGCTCACGCGATTGGGTCTGGATACCGAACTGTTGGCGGAGCACGGCTACAGCGCCGAGTTCGATGGATTGACGCTGGTGCTGGGCCACGACGACAAGAATGCGCCGGTGCGTCGCGTCGGCGGCGTGGATGCCAGCCTGATCAGCGCGAATGGCGACGCGCCCAACCAGACTGAGGTGATCGACAGCAAACGTCACGATTACGGCACCACGTACTTTCTCGAAGACGGCGGGTCGATGTACGTCGGCGACGATGGCCATGGCCTGCGCCAGGACAAGGACGGCATCATCATCGATACCTGGTACGTGAATCCGGACGCCGATGCGGGCACGGGCGAGCCCACCGAAGAAGATTTCGAGGCATGGGAACGCATGCAGAACGCGACCGTGCGCACGGTCGCGGGCTGGACGAACATCGAAACGGACCCGGCAACGCTGCGCGACAAGAACGAGACCATCGTTCTGATCGATCCGGAGCATCTGGACATGCAGTCGCAGATCACGGATGCGCCGCAGATCGACAAAGCGCAACCGGAGCAGCGTCCCGACCTGCCCAACCCGTTGCTGGACGGCGGCGGGTGCCTCCCGAACTGCGGCAACTGATCTGCATGAACTGATCTGCATGAATTGATCTGCAGGCACGATCGGCACGCATCGATCGACCTCGGCGGCGGGCAAGCACGAAGCCCGCCTTTCGATGCGTCAGCGCTGAAACGTCGATGGCGGCCTCCGGGCCGCCATCGATGCGTTCCCGTACCGCTTCCCCGGCATCGCTCCGCTTCCGGCTCTCGTCCGGTACGCATCCTTTGCCGCCGCGCGCGCGTATGCAGGGAATTCCGCTCCGCTCCAGGACCTTCCCATGCTTCCGTTCCGGTTGCCGTCCCCCTCCACGCCGGGGCTGTTCGCTCTGGCCTTGTCCCTGCTGGCGCTGGTTGGCTGCGCCAGCGTGCGCTTCCCGCCGGAGCCGCCCGCGGCCGCGTTCGACGACGGCCTGGGCGGCGATGCGATCTTCGCGCGCACGCTGGCCGCGCACGGCGGCGATCTGCGCGCCTATCCCGGCGACATCAACCTGTCGACCGACGGCCGCTGGTTCGCGCTGATCCAGCGTATCCAGCCGGTGGTGAGCGACAGCGGTTTCCGCATCCGCTCCGAGGAGCGCTACCGTCCGCGCGATGGTCTGTACGCGGTCAGCCACAGCGGTCCGCAGGGGGTCAAGCACGTCGTGCGCAGTCGCGACGGGTTGGCGGTGTCGTACAACGGCGTGCGCGAGACCGACCCGGCGAAGCTGCGCGCGACCGCGATGACCAACGACGCGTTCCGGATGTTCCACTTCGGCCCGAGCTTTTTCCTGGATCGCGTGGATCGCTGGGTCCGGCTGGACGATGCGGAGGAGGCCGGGCGCCGTTTCCATCGCCTGCGCGGTACCGTGCGGCCCGGTTTCGGCGAGGCCGCCGAAGACGAGGTGGTGCTGTGGATCGGCCGCGACGACGCGCGTCTGTACCGCATCCACATGAGCCTCAACGGGTTCGAAACCACGGTCGGCGCGCATGTCGACACGACGTTCCTGGCGTATCGCGAGGTCGACGGTTACCTGCTGCCGGTGCGCTTCCACGAACGCGTGCGCGGACCGCTGCGCATCGATGCGCATACCTGGTGGACGACCGGCGTCGACACCAGACGTGGTTGGCGCGATGAGGACGTGCGCGATGCGTTCGCCGGTGCCGCCGCGGCGCCGGCGACGGCGCTGGGGCCCTGATCGCCGCGCACGCGTCCTCTGCGGCAGCTCCGCAGGAAGAAACGGCGACCCTGCGGTCGCCGTTTCCTTTTTTGCCGCATGCATTCGTGTCGATCAGCGCACCACGAACACCACTGCGGTGCGCGGGGGCACGGTGAAACGGCCGCTGGCGCGTTCGTAGGTGGCCTGCGCGGCGCGGCGGTCGGCGGCGTCGTGTGCGGTGTGCACCGGATGCAGGCGGTACTGCTTGCCCGCTTCGGCGGGCAACGTCAGCGATTGCGCGACCTTGTCGACGTTGACGAAGTACAGCACTTCACTGAAGCCGGCGCCGGGATAGCCGCGGCCGTCGAGGTGCCCTGCCAATACCGTGGCCACCTGCGCGCTGCCGGTGTTGCGGAAGCTCAGGCGCTGCCTGATCTCGTCGGCGCTGCGCAGGCGGAACAGGCGCGAACTGGCGCGGATCTGCATCAGGTCGCGGAACGCGTCGCGGGTCCAGCGGATCTCGGTTTCGGTCGGCTTGATGTCGGCGTTCGCCAGCAGCGGACCCATCACGCTCCAGTTGTCGCCGTTGTCGCCCTGCGGCGGCAGGCCGGCGGCGTAGCCGTTGTCGCGATACGTCCAGTCGATGCGGTTGAACCAGTCGCCGCTGTCGTAGCTGTTGCGATCCAGCGACTTGCTGCGCAGGGTATCGATGCCGGCGTGATAGTAGGCCACGCCCTGGCTGAAGCTGTTGATCGCCGCACCGAGGATCTGCACCCGCGCGCGATCTTCGCGGCTGGTGTTCTTCGGCAGCTTGAACGCGTTGTTGTCGAACAGCGTCCAGTTGTCATGGTTCTCGACGTAGTTCACCACTTCCTGCGGATCGACCACGTAGCCGGCCGGCTGGCCGTTGTAATCGATCTGATCCAGCCGCAGCGTGGCGTCCCAGTGCGTCTGCAGCACGTAGTCGCGGATCGAGCCGGCCAGGCCGACCTTGATCACGTCGGCCGACCACATCAGGTCGTTGCGGCTCTTGTTGCCGCCGGCACCGTTGTCGTCGTAGTGCATGCCGTTGATGTAGCCCTGATTGCTGCGCAGCGCGTTGCCGCTGTCGAAGCCCGAGCCGCCGCGGACGTGATCGCGGGCGCGGTCGCTGAAGGTGCCGATGCCGCTGCCGTTGAGCGACAGCTGCGAGGCCTGCACGAAGCGCGCGCCGTTGGCGACTTCGCCGAAGTTCCAGCCCTCGCCGATCAGCTGGATCGGGCGGCCGGCGGCGGCCGAGACCTCGTCGCGCAGTTGTTCCATCACGGCGCGCGGCTGATGGCCCATCAGGTCGAAGCGGAACGAATCGATCCGGTACTGCGTGGCCCAGGTCTTGACCGAATCGATCATGAGCTTGGCCATCATCCGGTTTTCGGTCGCGGTGTTCTCGCAGCAGGTCGAGCGCTCGATGTCGCCGGCGCCGTTGAGGCGGTGGTAGTAACCCGGCACCACGCGGTCGAGCACCGAGCGGTCGCCCTGGCCCGAGGCGCTGGTGTGGTTGTAGACCACGTCCATGCCCACGCGCAGGCCGGCGAGATTCAGCGCCATGACCATCGTGCGGAACTCGCGGATGCGCGCGGCGCCGTCGTCGGGATCGCTGGCGAAGCTGCCTTCGGGCGCGGTGAAATGCCAGGGGTCGTAGCCCCAGTTGAAGCAGTCGGTGCCGCGCGCGGCGCCGGCCGCGGCCTGTTGCGCATCGGAATCGGGCGCGGCGACCGGAATGATCGGCGTGACGCAGCCTTTCTCCGGCGTGCTCGCGAAATCGAACACCGGCAGCAGGTGCACATCGGTGACGCCGGCGCGGGCGAGGCCGCGCAGGTGGCGCATGCCGTCGGAGTTCCATTCCGCGAACGCGAGGTACTTGCCGCGATTGCGCGCGCTGACGCTGCTGTCGCCAGCCGAGAAATCGCGCACGTGCAGTTCGTAGATCGACATGTCTTCCTGCGCGCGGACCTTGTCCGGCGCGCGGTAATGGCGCCAGCCCGGCGGCATCAGCCACGGCGAATCGAGATCGGCGATGTAGCTGCGCTGCGAATCGGCGTTGAGGCTGATCGCGTACGGATCGGTGACCAGATTGCGCACCACGCCGACGCCGCGGACGAACACTTCCACCGCGTATCTGTAGTAACGGCCGTGGCGTTCGCCGCGCGCGTCGAAGCGCCAGACGCCGGTGGCCGCATCGAAGCGCATCGCGTCTTCGGTATGCGCGACGCCCTGCGCGCCGTAGGTGCAGAGCGTGACCTTGCGCGCGGTCGGTGCCCACAGTTTGAAGGTGGTGCGACCGCGGTGCAGCGAGACGCCGAGATCGTCGACCGCCTCGGCGGCGGCGTAGCGGTCGTCCAGCAGGCCCGCCAACTGCGGCGTGGTCGCGCCCAGCACCTTGCCGTCGGCGTCTTCCTGCACCAGCACCAGCTGATGTTTCGCCAGATCTCCCAGCCGCGCTTCGTCGGCGGGATTCACCGCCAGCACCACGCCGGCATCGAGATACCTGAAACGCTCGGCCGCGTCGGCGGGCACGCTGCCGCCGATCTGCAAGGTCAGCGCGCCATCGGCGCCGCTCACCGTTTGTCCGCGGGGCGCGAGGATCTGCCCGCCCGCCGAGTGATAGAGCTTGAACGTGCCGAAATCGTCGGCCAGCGGCCACTTCAGCAGATTGCGCGTGAGCCACGCGGCGCGCGCATCGGTGGTGGAGACGCGGCGGGTGTTCGGCGGCGTCGTGAACACCGTCGGCGTGCCCTGCACCAGCCAGATCTGGCCGACGCGATTGCTGATCGACAGCGCGGCGTAGCTCACGCGGATGTTGTCGTTCCAGCCGTCCTTGTTGTTCACGCCGCCGTTCGGATTCGAGGGCATGCCGTGGATGATGAATTCCACCGCGCTGCGGTTGGCGTCGCCCTGCGGATTGAGCACCGGCAGATCGAACACGATCTCGCCGCTGCCCGCAGCGTAGTTCGGCATCGATGCCAGCGGCACCGGATTGCCCCACTGGTCCAGCGTCAGCCCGGCGAGGCGTGCGGGATCGATGCCGCTGGTCGGCCACAGATGCAGGCCCCATTGGTCGTAGGCGCCGTCGAAACGCTTGTAGTGCACGCGCACCGTGTCGATGTCCGGCGTCGCGCCGAGCGGATTGCTGCGATACACCGTGGCGTCGCCGGAGCGCAGCCAGAACTCGCCGCCCTCGGTGAATTTCACGATGCGGTCGATGCCCGGATCGCCGCCCTGGCCCGGCGGATGCACGATGAAGCCGAAGCCGGCCGCGGCGGGATTGGTGAAGCTGTCGGCGCGGATGTCGAAATATGCGCCGTAGGCGTCGATGCCGGAACGCGCCAGCGGTGCGGGCCAGGACACGCCGGGATAATCGGCGATGTACTGGCCGGCCTCGTTCACCTGCCACAGATGCAGGCCCCAGTCGGCGTAGTTGCCGTCGCCGCGGTTGTAGTGGATGCGCACGTCGCGCGGCGCGCCATCGCGCGGCGGCGCCGGTACGGGGGTCAATACGGTGCTCGCCGTCGTCGTGTCGCAGATGCCGCTGGTCGCGCCGCCGTTGCCGGTCGGCATGAGCTTCGGTGCCGATGCCGCTTCGGGCGCGGCGATCGACGCATCGTCGCGCAACGGCAGATCGCAGGCCGCGAGCAGCAGCGTCAATACGAAAACGGAGATCGCGGGCAGCAGACGACCGCCCCGGTTGAACAACATGCGCATCCTGGCCTCCAGTGCCGCAGGGACACTTCGCATCGGGGAACAATTCGTGGCGGTGCCGGATGTTGCGACGCAACAAAATCCATCGCGACCGATCAACAGAACACGCGATGCCGGCAGGCGTTGCACTCTCCTTCATCCGCGCGTGCGTCACAAGGCGCGACGGGGCGACTGAAAACGTATTCCCGGAATCTTCATCGACGATGGAGGTCGGATGTCGGCGAACCCGTTGCACGGTCGGGTCCGTTGCCCGGAAGACGGTCATGCCGCCCGCATCGCCGCGGTGCGCATTCGCGGTGGCCTGTAACCGTTTTCGCAGCGACATGGCGTTGCGGACACGAGTCATCGAATCCATCACGGAACCACGATGCGCCGCCGCAAGCCGCGCGCGACGGCATATCCCGCGGGCTTCGGAGCGTTTTAATATCCGCCACGAAACTATCCGCAACGCAACGGAACGTCTTCAGCCCAGCGCAGGTGCCGCATGAGCCAAGCCGATCAGAATGCGCCTTACCGTCTCCAGACGCCGCACGGCGTCATCGAACTGAGCATCGCCGCCGAGCGGGTGCAGAACCCCGGCGGATCGGTGTCGCAGATCCGTCATTGGACGGTCCGCATGTCGGAGGACCAGAGCAGCGCCGCGTCTCCGATCTCGCAGATCGGCTGGGATGCCGATGGCCAGCGCCTGATCAACGAACAGGCCTCGTGGCTGAAATACGAAGGCAACATCGGTACGCTCGAACCGCGCACGGTGATCATCGCGCAGAACGAAACCCACGCCGGCGCCTATATCGCGCGCTGGCACGGCAACGACAGTCCCGGCAGCGGACAACTCACGGAATTTCTGGTGCCCACGGCGCAGGGCTGGCGCCAGGTGCCGGCGGATGTCGTGAACATGGTGCCCGCCGAGCGCATCACCGATGCGGTGCGTCCGAATGCGACCTCGTTCGACTACGTCGTGCCGCAGGACGGTTCGCAGCCGCGCTGGAACGCGAGTTATCTCAACGCGGACAACGAGCGCGTGCAGCTGACCTTCGCGTCGAACAACGAACTCGCGGTGCGCGAGGTGTACTCGGCCGATCCGTCGCTCGGATCGGTCGTCACCTTCGGCCCCGGCAACGACGATCTGCCGCAGCGCCCCGGCAGCATCGTGCTGTCGGAAGGTTCGCGCCTGATCCGCGAACAGGGCGGCGCCACCGTGATCAATGCGGCCGGCGATCTGCGCACGCTGTGGACGCAGGCCGAGGACGGCAGCCATCGCGAAGCGCGGCGCATCGAGCATCTCTACATCGACGGCCGCCCGAGCGAGTGGCGCGTATCGACCGATCTGCCGGAGAACAACGCCACGCTGTATCGCGTCGATCGCGACAACCGCCAGACCGGCGATGCCTATCCGCTCACGCTCGGCAGCGACGGGCGGCTGGTGATTCCGCGCAACGACCAGACCGCGATTCTCGACGGCGCCACGCTGGGCATCCCCAGCGGCACCGGCATCGATACGACCGCACCGGTGGTCGACCGCACCTCGCCCGGCGTGATCACCCGCGAAGTGCCGCTGCCCGGGGATGCCACGCCGTATTCGATCCGCGAAACCCTCGAACAGAAAGCCGGTTACAGCGATCCCGCGCAGGCGCCGTGGGCGCGCGAGCGGGTGGAGGTGCCGCGCAACATCGCCGAAAGCCTGGACATTCCGGTGCCCGCGGGGCAGAACGCGGTGGTGACCGAACTCGACGTGCTGCCGCACCGGAACGCCGAGGGCCGGTTCTCCCTGCGCGACGGTACCGAGCTGATCGGCAACCGCGATTCCGCGCGCGATCTGTTCGTCATCGCCAACATGAACGCGCAGACGCGCGGCAACGCGCAGATCGCGGCGACCGAAGTCGATGGCGCGTTTCTGGTGCCCAGCGGCGGTCGTCCCGCGCATCAGGTGCTCGCCGAACTCGCGCAGCAGGGGCTGGAACCGGTCGCGGTGCTGGGTACCGGTTTCATCACGCCCGAGGCCGGCGCCAACGGCACCAAGGTCATCGGTTATCACTACACCAATTTCTCCCGGCTGGAAGAAGGGCGGGAGGGGCGCAGCGACCAGGGCGAGACCGAGCTGCGCGACGTCAACAACGGCACCAACCTGCGCGCCGGCTACTGGGTGGACGCGCGCGGCGAAATGCATTTGCTGAACTTCGATCGCGCCGATCCGCGCTACGACACGCCCGGCGAAGTCAATACAGCGCTGGAGCGGATGAAGGACGATCCGAACGTGGTCGCCATTCACCTCTTCACGCATCGCGCCGCCGACGGCGTCGAAGACCTGATCGGCAACGCGCCCTACGATGCCGATCGCGGCGAGCCGGGCTGGACGCCGCGGCCGGAGGGCGTCACCGACGGCCAGTACGACTCCGACCCCACCAACGTCACCGAAACCCGCTCGCTGCTGGTGTTCGACGCGCAGGGCGATTTCGTCGGCCGGCTGTCGACGCCGCCGATCTCCACCCGCGACACCTACGGCGTGGCGCAGGAGGTCTACGGCGACCGCGCGCGCTACGTGCTCAACGGCGACGGCGATTTCTATGCGCGCGCGTGGTATCTCGACGGCCGCGAGGCGTCGGACCCGCTCGCGCTGGGCTACGAGAACGCGATGATCCTGGTGCGGCCGACGCCGAACGGGCAGCCGGCGCAGCTGCGCGAATTCACCGACGCCGAACGCGCGGCGATCCGCGATTACGGCAACCAGGAGGGCATTTTCGACAACCTCCGCGATGCGCTGAAGGGCGCGCAGCGTCAGCTCGACGACTTCGGTCGCGGGGTCGGCGAGCGCACCGATCAACTGCGCGAGGATGCGCAGCGCACCATCGACGGCATTCGCGAGCGGATCGACAATTTCCGTTTCCCGTGGGAACAATCCACGAACGGCGACAGGTCGCCTGCGCAGCCGTTGGCCGCCGAGCCGCCGCCGCTGCGCACGGATCAGGTCGCGGCGAACGCGCCGAACGTGCTGTCGACGAGCCAGCCGTCGACGAGCCAGCCGTCGTCGAATGCGCCGTCGTCGAACGAGCGGTCCGCGAACGGGCTACCGACGATCGCCGACAGCCCGGCGTTCCGCGATGTCTACGCGGGCATCCAGCAGCAGGATCAGCGCCTGGGCCGCACGCCGGACCAGTACAGTCTGCAGCTCGCCGCCGCGCTCACCGTCGAGGTCGAGCGCCAGCGCATCGCGCCGCCCATCCAGGTCGCTTTCGACGACGCCGGTACGCGCGCGTTCGCGTTCGAGAAGAACCCGGCGCGACCCGAAGCGCAGGCGTATGCGCATGTCGATATCGCGCAGGCGGTACATCAGCCCCTCGCGGCCAGCGAGCAGCGATTGGCCGAAGCCCGGCAGCTCGCCGCGCAGACAGTGCCGACGGAGTCGCGCGGCGTCGACGACCCCGCGCGATCCGCGGCAAGAGTGGCCTGAGCGGCGCTACCGGAGGGCGTCGCGATCGCGCTTCTTCGCCCGTGAACGCGCCCGAATCCAGAGCGCGCCCGCGGCGGCCGTGAGCATGCCCAGGATGAAAATGAACCGGTATTGTTCGGTCTTCGCAGCCTGATCGGCGAGCAGTGCCGGGGTCGGGTCCGGATAGGGCAGGGCATTGCCGGCACCGCCGACGAACGCCCACAGCATCGCGATCGTGCCGAGGATCAGGAGACAGGCCGGGGCGGTTTTTCGGATCATCGTGGCGGATGCGTGTCGGTCGGACGGAAAGGGCGGCTTCGCCGACATCAGATGTGCGCGGCGGACACCGTGTCGGTCAACCATACGCCGTTTCCGGACAGATGGCCCGGACAGATGGAACGCATGGCCGGCCGCGGGTATTTCGCCGGCGCGCGATCGACACCGCCGGCATGCCGCGCTAGGCATGGCCGTCATCGCGACAGAGAGGGCATGTAAACGGTTGATTCGCCGTAACCATGCGCCGAGCCAGCGCAGAAATCGCGCATGAAGTGGGTTTTTCGGCGAACGGCTGGGTGAGAGCGTGTTATGCACTTTTGATAGGTCGCGTTGCGCAGCCTGTGGCGTCGAGACAAGGTTCCGTGGCGCAGCCTTGGCTGGTGGCCAAGGCAAGCCACGGGCCGCAGGATCGGCGCCACAGGGGCGCAACCCGGAGGGAAGGCCGTCTGCGGACCCGATCCGGCGTTGCGCACCTTGCCAAGGCCACCAGCCTTGGCCGCGGCGCGCGCCTTGGCTCAGGCCCGCAGACGGCCTTCGCGACCTATCAAAAGTGCATAACACGCTCTACGATGGGAGCAAACGTCCGCGCAAGGAGCCCTGCCATGACCGAACCCACGAACGAGAGCGTCCGCGAAGACCGCGAACGGCAAGCCCAGTTGCTGGCCGATCTGCGTGCCGCCGGCAGGACCACCGAAGCCGATCAGCTGTCGGTCAACTATCACGGGCTGCAGATGGCCGGTCTGGCCCAGGATGTCTACCGGGCCGCGGCCGGTACCGGTACCCCGCCGCCGGGCTGGACCCGGGCCAGCGAACATCCCGAGCAGCTGCAGGCGCTCGCTCCGGGACTGAGCCGCGAACAGATCAACGACATGCTGCGTCCGGAAGGTTCCGGGTTCCGCGCCGAGATCTATCTGCCCGATCCCGCGATCCTCGGCCCCGATGCGCGCCCGGTCTTCGCGATCAAGGGCTCCACCGGTCCGATCGTCGATCCCGCCGCGCCCGGCGGCATGCGCGAGAGCGGTGCCGAAGACTATCTGGCCAACAACATCCCGCAGGGGCTCGGCCAGCGTGCCGACTATTACGACCGGGCGATGGACGCGGCGCGTCTGCTGCAGCGTCAGCCGGGTCTGGATTTCGAGATCACCGGTCATTCCCTGGGCGGCGGTATCGCCTCGGCCGCCGGTGCGGTCACCGGTGTGCAGACCACCACGTTCAACGCGGCCGGCCTGCATCCCAACACCCCGGCCCGCTATGTGGCGGAGAACGGTGGCGCCGTGCACGACCTGCACGCCACCATCACCGCGTTCCAGGTCAATGGCGACGTGCTGACCGACAGCCAGACCGGTGCCCAGCGCATGAGCGAGGCCAGCCGCGAAGAGGGCGGTGCGCTCGCCAACAACATCGGCCAACTGCTGCAGACGCCGGGCATTCGCGACCGCGTGCAGGGACAGATCGACGGCATGCTGCCGGAGAACGCCCGCGGCCCGGCGATGGCGGCGATCGATGCGCTCGCCACCCAGTCCGGCGCGGAGCTGCTGCGCAACGTGCCCACGGCGGCCGGCAACGTACAGCCGCTGATGCCGGCGATGGCGCGGGAAGGCGATGGCCATGTGCCGCGCCCCAACGAGATGCCGGTCAGCGAACTCATGACCTACGCCGGCCCGGTGGTCGATGTCCTGAATACCGCCGCAGTCGGCGGACGCGTCGGGCGTGTCGTGGGCGAGGGCGTGCAGGTCACCGGGCAGGGCGTGGAGCAGGTGCTGCACTACGGCGGCACCGCGCTGGATTACACCGCGCGCTTCCAGGGCGAGACCGTCGCGCAGGTGAGCGGCGCGGTGGGCACGATCGGCAGCACCGCGGTGCGGGCCGGCGGCGAGGTCGTCGTGGGCGCGCGCGTCGCGGCCGGTTATGTCGGCGCAGGCATCGATCTGGCGCAGGGCGAAGTGCAGCATGCCGCGACCTCCTGGACCGCGAGCGCCATGCGTTGGGCCGCGCGCGCGCTGCCCGAGGATGCCGAACGCTGGGTCGGCCGGCAGGCGCAGGGCCTGGAGACCTACGGCAACGCCGCATTGGCGCACAACCGCGATGCGGCACGGCAGTCGGTGGACGCCGCATATACCGATGCCGGCCGGATCCGCGAAGGCGCCAGCAGCGTGGCGGGCACGATCGACGGCAACGCCGCCGCCGTCGCCGCGACCGCACGCCAGACCGGCCAACAGGTGGGTACTGTCCTGCAGGAAGGCGCGGATGTCGCGGGCCGCACGGTCCGCGGCGTGACCGATCAGGCGCCGGCCGCGGGCGCCGTGGTCGGGACGGGCGTCGGGCTGGTCACGGGTGCGGCCATCACCTATGGCCCGCAGAATCCTTACAGCCTGTCGAACATCGGCCAGACCTTCACGTTCGGACAGAACGCGATGCCGTCCGGCAACGAGGCGCTGCAACGCCATCTCATGGAAACGGTGACGCCGAGCCTCGAAGCGGTCGTGCGCACGCAGGAAGCCCAGGCGCGCGAGCTGTTGCAGGCCTCCCGCGTCCAGGACGGCGCGGTGCCGCCTTCGGTGGATGCGCCTTCGAGGCCGGTGACGCCGCCCCCGGCGCCGCCGCTGCTGGACGATGCCGCGCATCCGAACAACGCCATGTACCGCGATGCGCAGCGTGGCGTGAACGCGCTGGGCGCGCCGTTCGATGCGATGTCGCAGCCGCAACGCGACCGGTTGGCCGGCGCGCTGGTCGCCGATTCCGTGGAAGCGGGCTTGACCCGCATCGCCCGCGTCGATCCGGGTGCCGGCAACGGCCGGATCTTCGCGTCGGACAATCCGGATCCGTCGGCCGCGCACAACCGCATCGCCGGCACCGACGTGGCGCAGGGCCAGGCCCAGCCGCTCGCGGCCAGCACCCAGCAGGTCGATCGTGTCCACGAACGCGCCGCCGAGCAGGCCGCGCAGCAACCGCAGCAGCACACGCAGAACGACCCGCAGCAGGACGCCGCGCCGCGCAAGGTGGCGTGACGCAGTGATGGATGGCCCGATGCATGGCCCCGACGCCGGTCGGGGCCATGCCTCCGGACACGCCTCCGGATACGCGCTCAGACCGCGCCGAAGTCGATGAAGTCCGTCGGCACCGCGTCGGTCAGCCACACGCCGTTTTCCGACAGGTGGAACACGTGCCCCGCGGCCGCCATCGCGCCCGCATGCACGACGAGCACGACCGGCTTGCCGTGGCGCGCGCCGACGTTCTTCGCGGTGTGCGCATCCGCGGACAGATGCACATGCCGGCGGTCGCGCTTCACGAGGCCGTCGCGGCGGATCGAGGCGACGAAGCGCGTCGCGGTGCCGTGATACAGCCGCGCCGGTGGCGCGACCGCGGGCAGTCGCAGATCGATGTCGATCGAATGCCCCTGGCGCGCACGGATCCGCGCGCCGTCTTCACTGATCGCGAAACGCCGTTTGTCGTTCTCGGCGACCGTGCGCGCGATGCGGTCGCGCGTGAGCGCCAGATCCGCCGGCGCGAGGCGCAGGATCGCGTCGATGTCCGCCCAGCCGGCGTCGTCGAGGACGAGGCCGATGGCCTCGGGCCGATGGCGCAGGACCAGGCTGAGGAATTTGCTTGCGGAAACGATCGCGTCGGTCGTGTCGTTCATGGCTGGCGATGGTAGCGCGGCGGCGGCCATCGCTTCGATCGATCTTCCGCTGCTGCGATCAGTCTTCGACCAGCGTGCGGGCGAAGCGATCCTTGTCCAGCAGCACGCGCAGGCCGGGATAGCGCAGCAGGGCGTAACGGTCGGACTGTCGCAGGCGTTCGCGCGACTCTCCGCCGATAATCGCGTGCCGCCATCGATGCCGTCGAGCGCCACGCCGTCCAGAAAGCGATGGGTGTACAGCCAGCCCTCCCACTGGCCGATGACCCGGCCGCTCGCATCGTCGTCGAGATGGGCCGCAAGATGGTCGAAGACGCATTGCGTCGCATCGCGCGCGTAGCCGTCGCGTTCGCCCGCGGGCGCGATCGCGTCGTGGAAGATCAGCCGCAGCCTGCCGTCGGCTTCGCGCGGACACGCCACCGGCATGATCGGCGCACCGGAGAGATGCGACAGGTGGGCGATGCCGGCACGCACGCGCAGCGATTTGCCGAAGAACGACACCGATACCCGGTTGGCGCTGCGTTCGCCCGCGCGGTAGCGCGCCGGGTCGGGAACGTACCGGGCTGGGGCAAGCCGCCGGTCGCGGCGGTGCCGCCGCAACCACGGACGGAGGGCCATGCCACGGGCTGCGGTGGCGAATCCTGCGGCGTTTGGCCTTATCCTGATGGCTTCCGAACGGAACGGAGTGGAGAGATGCGTTCAGCGATTGTGTGCCTCGGGATTGCCGCCGTGCTGGTCGCCGGCTGCGGCAAGGACGATTACGAGGCCAAGCGGCCGAAGTTTCCGACCCCCAAGTGCGAGGCCGTCGGGGAGGACGCCGCCAAAGCTTTCGCCCGTTTCGTCTCGGCCCAGGACCGGGCCGGCGATCTTCCCGTGGTCGTGCAGCGTTTCCACGCGCATCGCAAGGCGCTCGAAGCCGCGCTGGTCAAGCGCGATCCCGCGCTCGCGAAGAAGCTGAAGCCGGTACTCGATACCTTTTTTTCCGACGAGGCGCTGCGCGCGCGCGCCGCCTGCGGATTCGCCCGGCTCGCCGGCAGTGGTGGCGGCGTCGCCGCGCTGGACGAATGGTCGCGCTCGCCGGAGATGCGCGCGATCAATCAATCGATCTGGAACCGCAAGCCGGCGCCGTCCGAAGACGACGATGCCGAGATGACGCCGAAGCGCAGGACGCTGCTGCGCGATATCGCCACCGCGATGGCGCTGCAGCAGATCCAGGCCAACATGGATGTGGTCGCAGCCGGCGAAGCCGGCAATCTGGTCGCTGCCCTCGATGCGCCGGTGTCGCAGGTCGGTACGCCCGCGGCCAAACGGGTGGTGTCGATCGAGGAGGTGGTCGAACGCTGGCTCACGCCCGCGCTGATCAAGATTCCCGAGGACGATCTGGCCGACTTCCTCAATTTCGTCGAAAGCCCGTTCGGCGCCGACTACTACGTCGCCCTGACCTCGGCCTACGATTTCCGCAACGGCGATTGGTACGCCAAGCTCTACGAACAGCTGCGCGAAACCAGCGCGCCCGGCGAGCTGCCGGCCGGCAACCCCGGCAAGGACGCGGTGATCGCCGATGCCCGCAATCTGCTGCGCAACATCGGCACGCCGGCCGCCGCCGCCGATGCGATGGCCCGTCTGCTGCAGGTGGAGCGGATCGATCCGCGCAATCCGGAAATCCATCTGCTCATGGCCGAAGCCGCGATCAAGAGCACGACGATGCCGCTCGGCCCGGATCAACTGCGGGTGGTGGTGGAATCCCCGAACTACGAACAGGCCGACAGGCACATCGCCAAGGCGCTGGAACTCGCGCCGCTGGATCCGAACGCGCACATGTGGCTGGGACGCCTGCGCTATCTGCAGGGCCGCGACGCCGAAGCGATGCAGGCCTACCAGCGCGCCGGCGAGATCGATCCGATGCATCCCAGCCTCGATCTGAATCTCGGCGATCTGTTCTTCGAAGCGGCGGACTACAGCAAGGCGGCGCGCTACTACCTCGCCGTGTTGGCCAAACCCGAAAGCCAGCCGTATCAGCACTACATCACCATGGCGCATCTGCAGATCGCGCTGCGCAAGGGCAACCGCATGGCGGACTATCCGCGCCACGCCGACGCCTATCTCGCGAAGCATCCCGATGCCTGGAACATCCGCCTGGACTACGCCGATTATCTGATGTCGACGAACATCAAGGCCGCCAAGATCATCGCCGTGGTCGAGCCGGTGCCCGACGCGTGGCAGCCCGCGCGCAAGTACGCCGTGCTCTCCGCCGCGCTGGTGCGCAAGGCGTCCGAGCGCGTCGAGAAGAAGACCGGCGAGCCGATCGCCGACGGCCTCGCGGCGATGCGCCGCGCGATCGCGCTCAATCCCGATCCGCGCACCCTCGCCGAAGCGGTCTGCCGCTCCGGCGTGGACGCGAAGATCGCGGTGTTCGTGCGCGACGCCAGCAAGAACGCACCGGCGGTGGCCAGCGCGATGGTCGTCTGTGCGCTGCGCTGGCGGCGTGCGGACATCATCCGGGTCGTGACGCCGAGCGCGCAGTCCACGGTCCTGAGCCAACCGCAGCCCGATCTGATGGGCGATACGCCGATGTGCTACGCGGCGGCGCTGAAGGACGTGAAGGCCTTCAGCGCGCTGGCCAAGCTGCAGGTGAATCCGGTGGCGAAGTGCAACGACGGCAATCCGGTCGCCGAGCGCCTCTCGCGCATGGCCTACGGCGGCGACCGCGCCATTCCGCAGATGCAGGGCGTCATGAGCCGGTTCTATCGCAAACAGTGAGGGTCTCCGAAGGAGAGGTCCGAATGAGGGTCTCGAAATCAGGATCTCGAAATGAGGATCGCGGAATGAAGCTTGCCGTTCGCCCGAAATACGCCGCTTTTTCGTGCATGATCGCGCTCGCCGCCTGCGGTGGCGATGGCCTGGCGGGATCCGAGCCGGCGTTCCGGGCGGAGGCGAAGACGCCGCCGACCTGCGAGGACGCGCGCGCCGACGATGCATCGGTGCCGCCGCGCATCGCGGCGCTGCTCACGCTCAGCGGCGATCTCGAATCGGGCAGGCAATTCTTCCGGTTCATGCGGTTGGAGCTCGATCGCAATCTCTCCACGTTCGATGTCTCGGCGCAGGCACGGTTCAAGCCGGCGCTGGATCCGCTGTTCTCCGACGCCGAAATCCGCAGGCGCTCGAGCTGCGCATTCGCGTACGAAGGGCGCGAACGCGCGACGCTCGACGCCTGGGAAACCTGGATCGCCGACGCCGACATGCAGGACATCCACCAGCGCGCCTTCGGCCCGCCGCGCCTGCAGGGCCCTGCCGACATGCCGGTCGATGCCGCTCGCGCCGCGCTGTTGCGACGACTGCTGCGCGCGACCGCATTCATGGAGACCGGCGCCGCGGCCGAAGCCGCGGGCCGCACGTCCACCGCGATCGTCGAGACCGCGCTCGGCAAGAAGACCTCGCCCGGTACGAGCACGCCCGCCCCGTCGCCGGCCGCCGCATCGCCGCAGAAGCGCACTCCGACCAAAGTCGGCCCGGGCGGACAGGCGACGCCGCGACAGGCCGATCCGAGACAGATCAACGCCGAGCGGTGGCTCGCGGCGCAGCTGCACGGCGTCGATGCCGCCGATCTGCAGCGCTTCATCGCCTTCGCCGAATCCGGACCCGGGCGCGCGTTCTATCGCGCGCGGCTGGCGACCTATGGCGCCGGCATGCGCGACTGGCACGCGCGGCTGCAGACGGTCGCGAACGCGCAGATCGCGCCGCAGGCCGCTTCGCTGGGCGCCGGCACCGGCGATGACAAACTGGCCGAAGCGCGCCGCCTGCTCGAACAGGAGGCGATGCCGGCGCAGGAGTATCCGCAGGGGCTCTACGATGCGCGCACGCTGCTGCAGAACGCCGAGCGGCTCGATCCGAAGAACATCGATGTGCAGATCCTGAAGGCGCGGGTCGAGCTGGCCCTGCGCCCGCATCTGACGATGGCCGCCCCGTTCGATCCCGGACAGATCCGCGCCCGCGTCGCGCCGGGCGGCCAGAACATGTCCACCGGCTACGAACAGATCGACCGCGATCTGGCGAAGGCGATCGCGCTCGCGCCGGCGAACGCCGAAGCGCATCTGTATCTCGGCCGTTCGAAGTTCCTGCAGCGCAACGACACCGTCGCCGCGCACATGCTGCGCGAAGCGCGACGCCTGAAGGCCGATCCGGCCACGCTGGCGCTGTTCGAAGGCGATCTGGCCTATGTCGGCGGCGATGCCGCGAACGCCGAGCGCTTGTATCGCGAGTCGCTCGCCGCGGCCGAGGCGATGCCCTCGGTGCGCGATCTCGCGGCGCGGCATCTGGGCAACGCATTGCGCGCGCAGGGCCGCGGCGGCGAATATCCCGCGATCGCGGCGCAGACGCTGCAGAAGTTTCCGGACCTGTGGCCGCTGCGTTTCGATCACGCCGATGCCTTGCTGGATGGCGCCGGCACCGCTGCCGATGCGCAGATGGCGATCGCGCCCGTGCCGGAGACGTGGCAGCCGTCGCTGCGCAAACTCGTGGAGACCCGCGTGCAGGTGCAGCGTGCGATCGAAGCCGCACCCGCGGCGCGGGCCGCGGAAGCGAAGCGCGTGCACGAGATCGCGCGCGACACCGAGGTGATCGGTCGGGCGCTCTGCGGCGCGCGCGACGTCGCCATCATCGACACGGTGATCCGCGCCAATCCCCATCCCATGCCCGGCGGCGAGGCCTACATCGGCACGCCCCTGCTCGGCTGCGCGGTGAGCGAGCGCAGGGCGGATGCGGTGGCCGTCGCCCTGCGCTACGTGCAGGACATCGATCAACCGCTCAACGCGTTGTGGGGAGAGACCGCGCTGTGCGGCGCGGCCGCGCGCAACGACACGCGCACGCTGATCCTGCTGCTGCAGAAAAAAGCCGATGCCACGCGACGCTGCGGCGGCACCATGACCGCGCGCGAACGCCTCGCGGCGCAGGCCGCGAAGGGCGATGCGGAGGCGCGCAAGGCGCTGGCGGCGTTCGATGCCCACGCGGGGAAATGAATCGCACCGAACACGAATCGTACCGGTCCCACGAATCGACGATGAAGCGAATCCTGCGCACATGCGATGACGTCCGGCGTGCGTCGATACTGGCCGCGCTCGTGGTTGCCTCGCCGCTCATCGCGCCGATCGCGTCGGCGTCGGGCGAGTCGACGCCGCCCTCGCTTCCGGCCGCTGCCGGGGAGACATCGGCGACGGGCGAACGCATGGCCGCCTATCGTGGCGAGATCCGGGCGGCCGAAGCGGAATACCGGCAGGGCGCGCATGCGCGGGCCTGTCGCCGCCTGCCGCGGCTGGCGGACGACGCCAGGCTCGCGGCATTGTCGACGGAAGAACGCCGCGGACTGCTCTCGGTGACCGCGCGCGCGCTGTCGTCCTGCGATCGCGCCTCCGAGGCCATCGCCCATCTGCAGCGCGCGATCCGCGAAGCGCCGCAGGTCGACGATGTCTATCGATTGTCGATCATCGCCCATCGCCAGCAGCGACATGCGCTGGCGCTGGACGCCTATCTCGACTACATCGGCCGCTGGCCCGAGGCCGCCGACGAAAACGATGTTCCGCACGTCTGGAGCCTGTATCGCGCCCTGGCCGACCGGCCCGCACAGCAGCGGCGATTATTGCAGGCGATGTTCGACGCCCGTTTCGACGACCCGACCGCCGACAGCAGCGAACTGTGGTTCCAGCTGGCGCGTCTGCATCTGGAAGCCGGCGATGTCGACGGCGCGCGCGCCGCTGCCAGGCGCATCACCGCCGCCGACCCCATCGTGCGCATGCGCATCGACCGCCGGTTCGATGCCATCGTCGATCGCACGACCCATACGTTCGACGCATCGCTGCGCGCGCGGCAGGCCGTCGATGCGCTGCGCACGAAGGCCGCGGCGCGTCCGCGCGATCTCGCGGTGTGGGTCCACCTGACGTACGCGATGTTGACCGCCGGCGACGAAGCGGGTGCGATCGCCACGGCCACCCGGCTGATCGACGCGAGCGGCGATACATCCTCGGCGGGAGAGAAGTCGAAAGCCTACGAAAGCCTCGACCATCGCGTCTGGCTGCTCAACAACCGCGCCATCGCGCTGTATCGGCTCGGCCGTTCCGACGAGGCCGTCGCAGACCTCGAACGCGCGATCGCCTTCGATCCCGGACAGGGGCCGAACGTCGACCAGACGCTGAATCTCGGCACGCTGCGGTGCTACATGGGGCGCCCGCGGGAAGCGGCGGAAGGCGTCGCGGCGGTGAAAGGCATGTCCACCTACGGCGAACTCGTGCAGGCGATGGTGCTGCTCTGCGCCGCGGTGCAGCGCGACGACCGCACGCAGGCCGCCAGCACGCTCGCGTTCTTCCGCCGCCATCGCGACGAACAACCGGAGATGCTGCTGCATGCGCTGATCTGGACCGGCCAGCTGGCGGAAGCCGAGCGCATCTACCGGCGCATGCTCGACGATCCCGCGTTGCGCGCCGACGCGCTGATGTTCGCGCAGACCTTCCTCGCCAGCCCGCCTCGACCCGGCAGGCGCGCGTACGACCGACACCGGGACGCGCTGTTCGCGCGCCCCGGTGTGCAGTCGGCGATCGACGCGGTCGGCCGCGTGGAGCGCTTCGGGATCCACGACGGCTTCAGCTTCGACTGACACGGTCGCGATCGGATCGCTGCGACCGATCGTCCGCGATCAAGTCGCCGACATCAGGCCACTGCGATCCTGCGACCGCCGCGCATCAATCCCGACGCTTGCCGATGATGTGGCCGGTGGCCGCATCGATGCGAAGTTCGAAGTCTTTGCCGTTTTCGTTCTCGGCTTCCGCGGTCCAGATGCCGTCGCGGAATTCCAGATCGTGCACGTCGAGGTAGCCGGCGGCGGCGAGTTTGGCTTCCACGTCGGCCTTGCCGAGATTCGCGACCTGGGTGTCCGGGTAGACCTTGCCGGTCGCGGCATCCACGCGCAGATCCACGCGATTGCCGTCGGCGCTGCGCGCGTCGGCCTTCCACGTTCCGTCCTTGAACTCGACGTCGTTGATGCGGGTATAGCCCTGCGCTTCGAGCATCGCCTTCACCTGCGCTTCGGTCAGGGCTTCCTGCGCGCTGGCGGTGGCCGCGAACGCCATCGACGCGAACATCGCGGCGCTCAACACGGTGCGGCGGAGGGTGGCATGAGCGGTCGTGCTGCGATTCGTGCGACGCATGGTCGTCTCTCCTGGAGTGGGGAGCGCCGAGTATCTGGACCATTGCGTCAACGAAGCGTGAAACCGCGCGTCCGCGGTCAGTCGTTTTTCATCATGTGCACGATGCCTTGCGCATCGTGCAGGATGCGCAGCCGACCGCGACGCGCATCGATGCGCGTCTTCGCGTTCGAGGCCATCGTCTCGCGGCTCGCTGCGAGCCTGAATGCGCATGCTGCCTTGCCGCGCGGCGGCGCAGCGACCAGAATCTACGCATCGACCGCTGTGCCGTCTCCACGCTGTCCTGTTTCTTCACGCTTTGCACGTTGTTTCCATTACCGGACACCGCTACCGATCCCCGCGCCGTATGGACGTCACGCGCCACAGCCGATCTCTCGCCCTGCTGGCGGCACTCTGCGTGCCGACGGCGTCCTGCGCGCATCTTTCCGAGGGCACTTCCGTGCATACCCGCAACGACACTCCGGCGGCAGACGCCGCACACGACGTTCACGCGAACGCCCGCCACGCGAACGCTGCCCGAGACATCGCCGACAGGCTGTTGGCGCTGATCGACAGTATTCATGGTCGCAGCGATCTCGCGCAGGCGCACGTCGAGCGCATGACCGGCCTGACCCTGAACGTCGAAGCGGACACCGTCTATCTCTACGGTGCCCGCGGCGCGCTCGCCGACGGCTGGAGTTACCGCCTCGGCGCCACCGCCGGCGACGACGACGGCGCCGACAGTCTGCTGTTCACGTTCAATCACGCGGACGGCGATGGCGCCGACATGACCGCGATCTGCGACCCCGATTTCGAGGCCTATCGGGCCGCGCTGGAGGGCAGGGGATTCGACGCCAGGACCGTGCCCGGCGACCGCGGCAGCACGCGTTTCTGGGAATTCGCCCGCGACGGCGTGACGGTACGCATCCGCACCATCGGCGAAAGTCGTGCGCGCCCCGGGCATGCGTGCGTCTCCAGCATTTCGATCCGCGCGTGAGGACACGGCCATGGCGGACGAAAAAGACCTCAAGAAGATGCTCGACGACTGGCAGACCCGGATGGGCGCCGACAGCAAGCTCGTCGACCAGATCAACGAATACCTCAATGCGGAATACGATCAGAAGGGCACGCCCGCGAAGGATCGCAAGCTGCTGGGCACAGACGAGACCACGCGCAAGGCCTACGCCGCGTCCGTGCGCAAGGAGACCGAAGAGGCGATCGGTTCTTCGCCGCAACTGAAGGCCGACTTCATCAAGGAAATCGGCGACGGTCGGATCAGGAAGCTGGAGATCGCGCCGCGAGGGCTGGGCGCCGGTGGCGCCTACGACGGCGGCAACGATACGATGCTGATCAATCCGATGATCGCGCTGCTGGCGGGACAGAAGGACAAGGACAAGTCCATGCTGCCGCTGCATCGCGAGATGATCGGCATCATCGGCCACGAACTGGATCACTCGCAGGAGCGCGACAAGGGCCGTGCGGAATTCAACACCTTCAAGACCGAGGCGGAGAAGATCCTCAACGACGGCAAGGACAAGCACGACTTCACCAAGGTGATCGGCGACCAGCTCACCGCGCGCAGCGCGTCGGAATCCCGCGCGCAGCTCGATTACTACAACAGCATCGTCCTGTCCCTGCCGGCGAAGGATCGCACCGACGCCAAGATCTTCGCGGCCATCCCGGACGATCGCAAGAAGGACTTCTTCGACACCGACAAGGGCAAGTTGCTGCCCGGACTCAAGATCGATCCGCCCGGCAGCGGCCTGCTGCCGCAATCGGCCGACAACATCAAGTCGATGGAGAAGTCGTTCTTCGAACGCCCGCAGTTCGGCCCGACCAATCGCGAGACCTACAAGGAACAGGTCGCGGCCGAACTGGTGAAGACGATCGTTTCCGTCGACACGGCGAAGGAAGTGACGATCAACCTGAAGGCGATGGGCGTCGATTACAACGCGATCCAACCGTATCTGAAGGACATCGCGCCGCCGAAGACCTTCTACGACAACAGCGACGGCACCAAGGTCAAACTCGAGACCGACAAACCGCTGGTCGCTACCGCGCCGGCCAAGACCGAGCCATCGAAAGCGGAGACGCCGAAAACGGACGCACCGAAGCCGCCGGAAGGCGGCAAACAGAAACTGCCCGACACCGGCATGATCGAGGACGCGCGCGAACATCCGCTGTTCTCGCAGGCGCTGCAACATCTGAAGATGATGGGCCCGGAGCGGGGCGGATACAGCGATCCCCAGGAAATGCGGCGGATCGCCGGTGCCGTCGCCGATGCCGCGCAGCAGCGGCCGCTGGCGTCGATCGATTCGCTGCACGCCAGCGCCGACGGCAAGGGATTGATCGCGAGCTGGACCAACCCGGGCAACCCGCTGGACAGCGACCGCGTCAGCGTCGACAAGGTCCAGGCCAGGGCGCAACCGCTGGAACAGAGCCTGCAGCGCCTCGATGCGGGCGAGCCGCGGCCGGATGTTCCGCAACCCGCCCAGGCGCAAGCGACGGGCATGACGCGCTGATGCCATCGGCAGAGCGGTCCGATCTGTCGTCTGCGCCCCTGCAGGAGCGACGCAAGTCGCGACGGCTTTCTGCAATCCATCGCGACTTGCGTCGTTTCCACAGGGGTGTTTCCCGATTCGATGCGGGCCGACGGTCGTCAGCCTGCATCTGCGCGAATAACGAATGCGACGGCCTCTACCCGCATACGCCTCGCCGAAATTCCAAAGAGACTCGGGACTTCACTGCGGTTCGAGCAAGGCGTTGACGCAGGCCGGCACGCCCGAGGAGAACGCGCGCTGTTCGATCACCAGCGATTGATCGTCGACCATGCCGGCGCCGACCAGGCCCGGGCCTTCGACATGCCCGCGAACGCGCACGGTGTAATTCGCGGCGGCGTCCACCGTGCAGGCGACCACGGCGCCCACGGTCGCGGCGCGCAGATTGCTTTCCGCGGATGCGCCATCGTTGGAGCACAGCGCGCTCAGCGTGTCGTTGGTCGGTGGCGCCTGGCGCGCCGTCAGAGTGAGAAAGTCGCGGCTGACCACGATGTCGTACTCGACATGCCCACGCACCACCTGGCACTCGGCGGAATAATGGATCAGCAGCGTGCGCGGTCCGGTGGTGGCGATGGTCTTCGCGATGAACTCGACATCGGCCGGCCCCACCGGCACCGGAATACCGCCGGTGTTGGTCTGGACGGCGACATCGTCGGCGGCCGCGTGCGGCGACAGCAGGGCGCCCAACGCCAGCAACAGGCCGGCGGCGGCGATACGTTCGGTCTTCATGACGTAAATCCTCTCGATCGGATGGTAAGGGTCGCGTTGTCGTCGATGACGACAGCACGGGGAGAGCGCGCATGCGGCGCGCCCGTCCTCTCTTCCTGCGTCGCGATCCGGCATCGAAACACGCCATTCTTCCGACCAGCGGTCGGAGGCGTCGCCGCAGCCGCGCCGGTTCAATCCTCCAGCGCGAGAAACCGCCGAATCCGCGACAGCTCCGCGTCCAGCCCGGCGCGGAACGCGGCATCGCGCGGTGCGCGACCGCTGCTGTAACCGAAGTCGCTCGCGAGAACGCCATCGCGCACCGAGAGATTGCCCCAACCGATGACGCGGTCGCGCCACAGCAACGGCAGCGCGTAATAACCGAGTTTGCGCTTCGGCGCGGGCGTGTATGCTTCGAAGCGATAGCTCCAGCCCCACAGAATCTCGAAGCGGTGCCGGTCCCACACCACCGGATCGAACGGCGTGAGCAGGCGCACCGCATCGTCGGGTTTCCAGCGCGCCGCGCCCGGCGTCTCGCCGATCGGCCAATACCAGTCGATGCCCTCCACGCGCGCCCGGCCGAGGCGGCGTTTCGCGCGCGTCAGCGCCGCCGCGCGCTGCGCCGCCCATTGCGGCACACCGTTCCCGAGAAACCGGACGAGCTGCGCCAGCGTGGGCGCGGGCAACGGTGCGTACTTGCCGACGATGAGATCGATCAGCGCGTCCATGCGCGCCTGCGCGGTGTCGACGTCGACCGGCGCGGCATCGCCGACGCGTGGCGCATACACGCGGGTACCGCCCTCGCGACGCGCCACCCGCAACAGCCCGCGATAGTGCATGTCATCGAGCAACTGCGTGCTGGCGTTCGACGAACCGCCGAACCAGTTCGTGGTCTTGCCGTGCGCGAAATGCGCGTCGACTTCGCGCGGATGCGCTTCCCCGCGTTCGGCGATGAAGTCGAGCACCGCTCGCGCCTGTGTCCAGCGCGCCGTCTTCCACGCTGCGCGCGGCGTGCGCGGATGCATCAGATGATGGTGCGCGCGCGGCAGGAACCCGTAGTTGACGAAGAAATCCTCCTCGATCGGCAGCTTCGGATAACGACGCTCCAGATCGCCGGCGCGGTAACCGGCGACGCGGTGACGCAGGGTCAGATCCTGCGCCCGTGCCGGCGCGCGGATCGGATCGGCCTGCACGAAGCCCAGCCGATCGATCGCCCGCGCGAGGGTCGTCGGTCCGAACAGCGTGCGCGCCACCGCATGGCGGCGCAGATGATCGAGCGTGATCGCCATGCCGTGGCGCTCGTCGTGGAAACGGAGATGCAGTGTGTTCGATCGGGCTGCGGGTGGAAAGCCCGGCCCCGCGCTCTTCCTGCCCGCGTCTCCCGCATATTGCTATGCTCGCCGCATCGAAAACCGGACAGTCATCCGCATGCATGGACTCGTCACCTCTTTCGGCCTTGCCGTCGCGTTGTCGCTGGCCGCGCAAGCCCATGCGCAATCGCGGGAGTTGCCGCCGCTGCCGGCGGATGCCGTCGTGGTCCCCGGTTGCGGAATGAAGGACTATTCCCCCCGGGAAACGCGCGAACTGCTGGCTCTCGCCGAATCCACCGGCGATATCGGTCGCATGGCAGATGCGATGCGCGCCCAGCGTGCCGCCGTCGACGAAGCGCTTGTGGACGACGCCGTCGCAGCGTCCAGATTCAAGCCGATCATCGACCGCTATTTCTCGAACGACATGTTGCGGGATCGCGCGCGCTGCGCATTCGTCGGCGGTATGCGCCCCGATCTGCAGCCTCTCTGGGTGGCATGGATCGCCGATCCGGCGATGCTGCGCATTCATGCGCGGCTGACGGCGCCGTCGAAGATCGGAACTGTCGCGAGCATCGATCCGGAGCGTATGCGGCTGCTGCTCAGGATATCCAGCGCGCTGTCCCTGAACGAAAAACTGCGAAGCCAGCAGCGCGAACGCGAATACCTCATTGCGGCGGTGAAGGATGCCCGCGACCCCATGACCGCGGCGATGGCTTCACTGCGACATGCATCGTATCCGCGAGGTCCCGGCGACGAGGCGATCGCGGAACGCTGGCTCGCGGCCGTACTGAAGGATGTGGATGCCCATGAACTGAACCGCTTCCTCGCGTTCGCCGAAAGCGAGGCTGGGCAATCCTATTATCAGAAATTCTTCGGTTCGCATTTTCTTCAATCGAACGAATGGCACGACGCATTCGCCAGCGTCCTCGCCAGCGCGACGATTCCCGTGCCCGCCGACGGGACGCACGCCCAGGCGGATGCGTTGTTCGCAGAAGCGAAGCAGCGTTACGGCAATGGAAATGTCGAAGACAATGCCCGGGCCAGACTGCTGTTGCTGCGTGCGGTGGCGCTCAAGCCCGCTGACGCGCAGATACGCTTGCTGCTCGGTCAGGTATCGATGACGACGCGCAGCGGTCGGCACCCGGAGGTCGACGAAATTCGGGTGCCGACGGATCCGAAAAGCCTGGAGGAAGCCGAAACCCATCTGAAGGAAGCGATCGCGCTCGACCCGACCTTGCCTTTGGCCTACCTGGCGTACGGGCGCACGCGATTCCTGCTGGAGGACGACGCCGAAGCGGATCGCAACTTCAAGCTCGCACGTCAGCATGGCTGCGCTTCCTGTCCGCGCCTTGATCTCTACGAGGGCGATCTGATGGCGATCAGGGAAGATTGGCAGAACGCGGCGATCGCATATCGAGCCGCGTTCGCGCATCCATCCGCCAGCGATTTCACGCAGCGCAACGCATTCGCGAAACTGATCATCGTCGCCACCAATGCGAAGCATCCGGAGGTCATCCGCGCCATCGGCGATCCCTACATGCAACAGAACCCCAGGGATGTCGGCGTCGGCGAGCTGTATGTCAGCCATCTGATGAACAGCCAGCGCGACTACGCGGCTGCGCTGAACATCATCGACGCTGCCGGCAACGACCATGGGCATGGATGGGTGCAGCTGCGCGCCCTCGCGCTGTCCGGACTCGCCCGACAGAGCGCGGACGCGCGCGGACGCCTCTCCGGCCTTCCTGCGCAGCAGATGCGAGAGGCGGTCGCGCTGGTCGGCGGTCTCGATCTGGCGAGGATGCATTGTCTGGGCGGAAGCGATGGCGCCACCCTGCGTTCGATCGCCAACTACAGCGAAGATCCTCGGCAAACCGCGACCTATGTGCTTGGTTGTGCGATCGTCACCCGCAACACCGGAGCTGTCGTCGAGATGATCGCGTTGGGTGCCGACGTGAATGCGACGACGCGCTATCCGCACGCGGAAACGCCGCTGTGCCTCGCTTATTACAGCGGCAGCCCGGATGTCTTCAAGGCGCTGCTGGATGCCAGAGCCGACCGGTCTCGCCGGTGCAGCGATGGCAGAGAACTGCCCGAAGTGATGGAACGTCGACGTCGCGAAGTCCCACAGATCGAACAGATGTACCGCATGCTCGATATCGCCGATCCGGGATCGGGGTGATGCGGTGGAGCGGTAGGGCGATGGATTGCCGATCGGGGTCGTGCGGACGACCGCTCGATGTCGGCCGAGTCTTCCGACGGGTGGACGGAACGCTGTCGCAACTACGTTCTCGCGTCGACCCGCGATGCGCTGACGGCCCGGCCGCATGGCCGGGCCGTCCGATCGGCTCAGGCAGAAGACGGGCAATCCGGATTGCCCACGCATTCGCAGCAGTAATACGCCGCGGCGAACGCTTCCGTGTCCGGAAGCAGTGCATACAGTTGGGTATCGAGATCGCTCAAGCGGAATTCCCGCTTCGTTTCCTGCACATCGTTCATCGGCATCTCCCGGCGGTTCACGAACTCAGAACAGGCCCGTTGCGGGACGGAAAATCATCATCGTTTTCGCCTGCCGGCATTCTCAAGACGACCCGGATGCCGACGGCTCCGGGACTTCGTTGAAACTTGCGGCGTCGCGGGCAATACTTGCCGGCCGCAGTCGACAGCGTTCGACTCGCGGACGGCTTCGCGAACTCGGGGAAAAGGGACGAATCATGTTCGAGACGAGGATCATTCTTTCAGGGCTGTGGGTGGCGACGATGCTGACCTATCTCTGGGGCGACGTGCTGCGCATCCTGGCGGGCCACGTCACGCCGGGCATGCTCAACGAAAAAACGCCGGGCACCCAGAAAATCTGGTTGATCGTCGCGGCCATCATGCTGGTCCCGATCGTGATGATCGTGCTGAGCCTGATCCTGCCGCCCGCCGCCGCCCGCTGGACGAACATCGTCGTGGCCTGCATCGTGATCCCCTTCAACATCATCAGCCTGCCCTACAAGGGCGCCTACGACAATTTCCTGATCGGGGTCAGCTTCATCTTCAACGCGCTGGTGATCTGGTACGCATGGCGGTGGGTCGTCTGATCGATCCCGTTGCCGGCGCCATCACCGCCACCCTCCGGGTTCGACCTTGCGCGTGCTCACCCGTTTTCGTGTTGCGCCAGATAGGCGAGCCAGGCGGGATCCTCGGCCGCCAGCGCCGCGAGCCGGCGCTTTTCGATCACGGGCAGACGCTTGAACCGATACTCGTTCGACAGCGCCTCGCCACGGGTCTCGAACACGAATGCGCCGAGCAAGCGGATGGGCTTTCGCATCTTGGTGAACCGCGCGCCGCGCCCCGCGCAGTGGGCCCGGAACCTGCTCAGGGGATCGATCGCCGTGCCCGTGTACAGCGCGTCGTTCTCGCACAGCAGAAAGTAGACCCACGTCTTCATCGATTCCCGATCTGCCTGCGTGTATTGCTGTCCGTCGATTGGAGCGCATGCGCGCTCGGGCCGCAAACCGACATCTTCAATGGCATGCGTTCCGGCGCGGTCTCCGACCGTGCCCGGGCGATCCGCTACCCGCGTTGGCCCAGCAAACCGATGCGTCGAAACCACATTTCCAGCGGCACCGTCACCAGCGGCGGCACCGCCGCCAGCAGCGCGAGGCTCCAGGCCCACCAGGGCCAGCGCAGACGCACGGCGGACAGCAGCGTCACGATCACGTAGAACAGGAACGCCGCACCGTGCAGACGGCCGAACAGCCAGACGCCGACATCGGTGGTCTGCGTGCCGTATTTCAACAACATCCCGACCAGCAAACCGGCCCAGGTCAGGCCTTCGGCGAAGGCCGCGATGGCGAACAGACGCCCGGCGGGCGACAGGGAAGACGACATGCACAAACTCCAGTGGGAATGCCGCGATGCGGCGACGCCCGCTGGCCTGCATAGTCTAGTCGTCAGCCGCTCGAGAGACGACCCATCCCCTCGCGTACCCTCGCTGGCCTGGCCTCACGGGGCGTACGATCCGATGCGCATCAACATATTGTTTCAAATACTTGCAACGTGAAAAGAAGATGGGTACGTTGCCGACATCGGGCTTCGTCCAGCGATGTTGACGTGCATGAAACCCGAAAGGACGGGCGGCCGTAACGCCCTCGGGATCCAAGGGCAGGGGAAAGCAACGGAGCATGTGCTGTCATTCCATTTTCAGGAAAGCTCGCCGCTTGTCGCGCAGGGCCCGTTGCAAGAGCCGAACGGCAGAGCGGATCGCGTCCATCATGCAGCCAAGTCGCTGCAGACACTCGGTTCACGTGCGTCTGTCGGATAAATCCGGTCTCAGGCGCTGCGACGATTTCGGCGCAGACTGTGCGCGAGCGATCCGCACACCGTACGTACGCGCTTGCATCCATACGCATTGGGTCGCCTGATCCCGCATGCGAAGGCGAAAGCGTTGGTCGTTGCTGGACTGGATCGAGAATATCGCGAAGTTCTGGATGTTCGTGATCATGTGGTTGTACTGCTGATCATTGCGCGGTCGTACATGGATCGATGTACCGACCTCTGTCGAGGAGAGCGTTGAGTGGACGAGTCAAAACACGGTGAAGACATCATGAGGAGCGATGCGATGAAAAGCAGGGCAATCGATCTGCTTCGGAGAGGGTGGCGCAATCGGTCGATGCGCGCGCTCTCGTTCATGGGTTTGCTGATCGGTGCGGCTGCGGTGGCCCAGGTCGCGACCGGGCCCGAGCCGGCGTTCTGCTATCAGGGCGCGACGCAGCAGTGCGCGAATACGCTCGACAAGGCCGAACAGGCGATGCGCGCCGATGCCGCGCATGCCCCGGTCGCGACCCTGCTGGAGCAGGCGGAGACGAACGTCATTCCGGCCCAGGAGCGCGCCGAGTACGTGTATCGCGTGAAGGACCAGCCGGGCACCCTGTTCACGGGGGGATTCACCGTCGATGCGGTCGGCACCGATGGCAACCTCATTTCCGGCGGCCATGGCTGCACCCCCGGCAGCGATCCGAATCGCCCGAATCTGTGCGCCGACGAGGGCGATCTCGTCGCCCGGGCCGTCGACAAGTACCGCGCGCTCTATCCGACCTGCACCTTCGGCGGTGCGAGTCTGGCGACCGATCTGCGCGTCTCCCCCTACAAGGCCGTGGATGGCCAGCAGAATCTGTCGCAGGCGACGCATGGCGTCGTCAATTACGGCCATCGACGCTACATCACCCAATTCAGCTGCGAAAGCGGCAGCGCGGGCGCGTTCCATTTCATGATCCGGCAGGAGGCTTCCTTCACCTGTCCGTCCCGCTACGACCGCATGAGCGATATCGTGCCCAACGACGGCATCGGCGATCTCACGCTGCCGGTCCTCTGCGCGTACAACCGCGGGTCCGTCCGCATCAGCGGTCCGATCCAGCAGTGCGCGAGCTGCGAAGCCAGCGACTATCCCGTCCTTCCGGCTACGGGCGAAAAGGTCAGGACGGAGCCGGACTTCGAGTTCGCGGGCCACACCTTCACCCGCTACTACCATTCGCTGCGCCAGTTCCGGAACAACGTCGGCTTCGCGGAAGGCTGGACGCATACCTTCAGCGATCGCCTGACCGGGATCAACGGCAGCAACGTCGCTGCGATCGTGGACGACACCGGCGCGTACGAGAGCTACGAGCCGTTCGCGACCAATCGTCTGCGCGGCGTGAATTCGACCGATCATGTGCTCGAATACATCGCGTCCGGACCGGTGCGCTGGCGCCTGCGTTCGCCGGACGGCGAAGCGCGGGAGTTCGACGCCAACAGGCTGCTGACGGCGATCCGGCATCCCGACGATCCGCGTCTCGATGTGGTCCTGGGCTATCGCAATGGCCTGTTGGCCACCGCGACCGATGGCCAGGGCCGCGTGCTGCGCTTCGAGTACGACGGCGCGAAGCTGATGACGCGTGTCCTGCTGCCGGACGGCACGTCCGTCGCCTATGGTTACGATGCCGACCGCAATCTGATTTCCGTCGACTACGGCAACGGCCGCATCAAACGCTATCACTACGCCGAGGCCGGGCTGATCGGCGATCCCAGCCAACGCCATCACCTGACCGGCATCACGTCCGAGACCGGCCGGCGATTCGCCTCGTTCCGGTACGACGACCGCGGCCGCGTGATCGAAAGTCGGGCCTTCGGCACGCCGAACAATGTCACCACCGTGGGTTACGACAGCGAGACCCAGGCGACGGTGGCGGCCGCCACCGGCGAGCAGCGGATCTACACGATCGCGCCCGGCCTGTATCGGCGCATCACCGACGTGAAGACCGCCGGTCAGACCGTGAGCGACGCGCAGGTCTTCGATGCGCAGGGTCGACTGCAGCGCCAGACCAACCGGCTCGGCGAGCATACGGACTACGAGTACCACGCCACCGATGCCTATCTGTCCGCCGTGATCGAAGCGGCAGGCACGCCGCAGCAACGGCGCACGGAGACCGTCCGCGATCCGGCGACCCATCGCGTCGTCGAACAGCGGACCCGCGATGCCGCCGGTGCGCTGAGGGCGCAGACGCAGTGGACCTACAACGGCCGCGGTCAGCCGCTCACGACGACCGAGGTCGATCCGACGAGCGGTGCGACCCGCACCACCACGATCGCCTATTGCGAAGCGGCCGATGTCGCCGCAGGCGTCTGCCCGCTGGTGGGACTGGTGCTGAGCGTCGATGGCGCACGCGACAACGCGCTCGATGTCGCCGATGTCACCCGCTACGAATATCGCGATGCCGACGAACCCGGTTGCGCGACGGCGCCCGCGACCTGTCTCTGGCGCAAGGGCGACCTATGGCGGATCGTCGACGCCAAGGGCCAGATCACGGAACTGCTGGCCTACGATGGCGCCGGCCGGATCCGATCGATGCGCGATGTCGCCGGCGTCGTCACCGATGTCGAGTACGATCCGCGCGGGTGGCCGCTCGCACGGAAGATGCGCGGCACCGACGATGCCGCCGAGACCGACGACCGCATCGAGCGGATCGAGTACACCGCCGACGGACTGGTGCATCGCGTCGTGCAGCCGGACGGCGTGTTCCTCACCTTCGGTTACGACGACATCCAGCGGCTCACGTCGATCACCGATCGCGACGGACATCGGATGGTCTACACGCTGAACGCGGCCGGCGAGCGCGAGCGCGAAGACATCCGCGATGCCGGCGGTGCGCTGCTGCAGACGGTCTCGCGCACCTTCGACACGCTGGGACGCCTGCAATCGGTCGTCGATGCCGACAACCGCAGCACCGTGTTCGGCTACGACGCGGAGGGTCGGCTCAAGACCGCCACCGATCCGCTCACGCGCCGCGACGATCGCGACTACGACCCGCTCGGTCGTCTCGTCCGCAGTCTGCGCAACGCGACCAGCACCGCCGAATCGGCCGAGACGCTGTACCGCTACGACGCGCTGGACAACATCACCCGCATCACCGATCCGAAGGGGTTGCACACCGACTACCGCTACAACGGGTTCGGCGAACTGGTCGAACTCGACAGCCCCGACACCGGCCTCACGGGCTACACCCACGATGCCGCCGGCAACACCACCGGTCAGGTCGATGCGAACGGCAAGTCGACGCAGTTCCGCTACGACGCACTGAATCGATTGAGGCTGGTGGACTACGCGGCATCCGTTCCGGACGAGCCCTTCGCCTACGACATCGCCTGGGGCGACTGCGCGGCCGGCGAACAGTACGCCCCCGGGCGCCTGGGCCGCATCGCCGATGCCAGCGGCAGCACGGTGTTCTGCTACAACCGCTTCGGCGATCTCGTGCGCAAGGTGCAGCGCACCGGCAACCGCACCTTCACCCTGCGCTGGGTGTATCAGGCGGATGGCCGGTTGCAGAAGATGATCTACCCCGGCAGTACCGAGGTGGACTATCGCTACGACGCACAGGGCCGCGTCGCCGAGATCGGCGTGACCGCCGGCGGTGGCCGCCGTGTGCTGTTGACGAACGCGACCTACCATCCTTTCGGACCGGTCGCGGGCTGGACGTTCGGCAACGGTCTCGCACTGCGCCGCACGCTCGACACGAACGGCCAGCCGCTGGCGGTGGAGGACGGTCCGGAGAACGGCGCGGGTCCCGGCATCGCGCTGGGCTATGGCTTCGATGCGGTGGGCAATCTCGCGCAACTGCGCAGCGGTCGCGCGCCCGATGCGGCGATCCACACCTACCGCTACGACGGTCGGGATCGTCTCACCGAGGCGAAGGACGCCGATGGCCTCGTGCTGGAGCGATACGGCTACGACCGCACCGGCAACCGTCTGACCGCGGGCCAATGGGTGATGACCGACGCCGGCGGCGGCCCCGGCGGCGGCACGCCGACCTATGCGTTCCAGACTGCGCACTACGGCTACGCCGAGGACAGCCATCGTCTGCTGGACACGGGCGGCGAGCCCCGCACATACGACGACGCCGGCAACCTCACGCAGCAGGGCGACCCCGACGCCCCCGGCGGCCCCCGTCGACGGTTCGGCTACAACGACGCCAATCGCCTCAGTGCGGTCTGGACCGGTGCGCCGATCGTCAACGGCACTGATCCGCCGATCGATACCGTGCTGGCGACCTATGCCTACAACGCCCTGGGCGAGCGCGTACGTCGCACCGTCTACGGCGTCGACACCTACACGCTGTACGACAGCGACGGCCGCTGGCTGGGCGACTTCAACGGCAGCGGCCAGCCGGTGCAGCTGGCGATCTGGCTGGACGATCTGCCGGTGGGCCTGTTGACCGGCAGCAACCCGAACCAGACGCTGCACTACATCGAAGCCGATGCGCTGGGCAGCCCGCGCGCGGTGATCGACCCGCAGCGCAACGTCGCGGTCTGGCGTTGGGACCCGCTGGGCGAAGCCTTCGGCCGCGATCATCCCGAGGAAGATCCCGACGGCGACGGCCTCGTCTTCAATCTTGGCCTGCGCCTGCCGGGCCAGCAGTTCGACAGCGTCACCGGCTTCCATTACAACTACTTCCGCGACTACGATCCGACCACCGGTCGCTACGTCGAGTCCGACCCGATCGGCCTGGCCGGCGGCATGAGCACCTACGGCTACGCCAATGGCTCGCCGCGCGTGTACAGCGATCCGGATGGGCTGGTGGCACGATATGTCATCGGCGCCGGCGTGCGGGTTTTCGCGCCGAGATTGCTGACGCGATCGGCCATGAACGCGGCAGTACGGGCGGAAATGCGCCAGGCGGCGTTGGATCGGGCGTTGAAGCGGCAGGCGAAGAGGTGGGCGAAGAAGCAAGCGATGAAGGAACCGCCTGGTTGCATCAAGACTGCGCAGCGTGGCTGGAGACTGGGAGACGATGTATACAGCAGCACTGCAAAAGGTAATCCTCCATCATGGTCAACGGTTAGGGCCCGGTTCTGGAAAAACGAAAGCAGCTCTGCAAGGGCAGCAGAGAAATATGGTTCAGAAAACCTAGGGCGCATGGCAAGAGGTAGGGCGCCGCAGAGATATAACGCCGACAAGGGAGGGAGAGAATCAATGGAATTGAGCCATGAACCGATCCCAGTGCGTCATGGTGGAAGAGACTTCACTCCACGATGGCCGCAGGATCATGCTGCTGTCGATCCATTTAGAAGGCCAGGGTATTGATATGAAAGAAACACTCTCGCTGCTTTTCCAAAAAGGCAACGGTGCGCCCATCGAATTCGATGGGCGGCTGGTGAGGCAATTGTTTCAGGTCGAGCTTGAGGACGAAAAGAAGCTGGTCATCAAAAGAAAAACATTCAAAAAATCACCTGTTCAGGGTCTGAGGATAAAAATCACGAAGGGTGAAATAGAAGTCAATGGAGAACGTCATCCGGACATAATTCTATGGGCTGACACTAGCCCAGACCGTGTAGAGGCGATGGTTTATCCCGGACCCGGATGTCAGCTGAAGTTATGGAATGTTTGGAAAATGGACGGCATCGTTCAAGCATGGGTCGGAAATTCGGGCGTGGCGATTTCTGAAAATGGGGGCAGAATGGTCATGGAGTGTAGCGACGGAACAGGCGAGGCGGATTTTTCATCGCTGGTGGTAGAGATTGAGATCAGTTGACGCCGCTGGTCTGTTCAACTACAGCGCATTCATTGGATATTCGAGGGTATGCCGTGTCCAAGTTGAAAGCCGGGGATATCATCGAAATAGCGACACCGAGTGGATGGGCCTATGCTCAATTCATCCAGAAGCACAAGCAGTATGGCGCTTTGATCAAGGTCTTCGCAGGCATGCATGAGGATCGATTGATCGCTTGCGATTCGCTTGTCGACCGAGGCGAGGCGTTCGTTTGCTTTTTTCCATTGAGCGCCGCAGTCGATAGGGGAATCGTTCAGATTGTCGGAAATATCCCAGTCGCGGAAGAATCCAGAAACTTCCCTCTGTTCAGAGATGGGATCGCCGATCCAAACACAGGCAAGGTTACGGACTGGTGGCTATGGGACGGCGAGAATGAATGGAAGGTGGGTGCTTTGACCGCCGATCAACGCAAACTTCCGATCCGAGGCGTCTGGAACGACACGCTGCTGGTGGAACGGATTCAATCGGGTTGGTGTCCCGAAAAGGACAGCGAATAGTTCAGATGCATGAGATTACAGAGAGGCGCATCCAGACAATGCAAGTTCCAATACATCAGTTGGCAGACATGGGCGGACTTCCGAGTGCCGATCAAGCCAATCCGGATTGTCTAGCGATGTTACAGGTGTATCTGTCGATGATTCAACGGCCTGTCACTGATCAAGAAGCTCAGACATTGGTTGGACTGTTGGGTCCGGATGACTGCCACGGCCTCGCGTGGACGTTGGTTCACATCATCGAGGAAGCGCCCGGATGGCCGTTGTCGGAAGCCATAAGCAAGGCAAATGGGGGATGGGCTGAAGTATTGTCTGCTCGTATCAAATAGAAAAACAGAATTATATTGATGAAAGCGCCGATCCAGTCGCTTGTTGGGCAAAATATCAATGATGTCCACGGCATGGGCATCTTTCGAAATGTTGCGATGCTGGACGTTGAGAAGATCGGAGACGAGAGCTATCTGCAACTTCCATTGCTCGGAATTTCGATGGTTCTGCCTGATGGCGAGACGATCTCTGCGGTCCAAAACCACGGCACGATATCTGAAAAGTACGAGAGTGGGCGCCATGGCAGACGTCGATCATGCGGCTGTCGCATTGCACTGATTATTGTCAGAGAAAAATTGGGCCGAGATCATGGTAAAAAAACATGAGCTGTGAGGCGCTGACTAGTTGGGAGGCATTCGTTGGAGATGTCGCCAAACTCTTCGATCAAGGCGAAAGAGATATCGAGATATCAAAAAAGTTCAGTGGCGCCAGCGTGAAATGGCAGGGTAAGGTGATCGAAATTAAAATTGACGAAAAGTTTGCACCTGGAATAGCACTTTCGATGACGCCTGAGAACTATCCACTGTCTGTTGGCAAGACTCTCAGATCGGATTATTTGTTTCTAATTATCAATCCGAAAGAGAAATCCGCCTGGAGAAATTGCAGAATTGGAGACAATATCGAGTTCAGTGCGAAAATTTCGAAATCGTTCGGACCATTCACGGAGATACGGATTTCCGAGTACGACGGTGATCCGGAGGTATTATTAATGGTCGGACTTCATGAGCCTGTATTAGTCGCAACTTTGTAAGGGACAAGAATCCGATTTGCACAGGTGATCAATGGATGCAGTTCAGTTGAAAATCGATATTTCATACGGCCAGTTTGCGGTGTTCTGCAGCTCGCTGTCGAATCCGTTCAACGACTGGACACAAAGGCATCTTGATCAAGGGTTCGCCTGGCGTCCAGGCAGTGTTTCTTTTCGCACATTATCCGAGTCGGGGGTTCACTCCTTGTCGGTGGAAATCGTGGATAGTTTCGGCGCAATCGAGGCGGGCGTCGCTCGTGCGATCGAAGTGCCGTTCGAGGTTCCGCTGGATAGCGACATAGAGATCGCGAGCATCTCCGATGGCGCCGCTTTGTCGATGCCGGCGGGAAGATACTGCCTGCGCTGCGAATTGTTCGCGGATCGGTCGTTCGATCATGAATTCGTCAAGCTGATTTTCGGGCGCCTGGAAAAGGAACGTTTTCTGGTGATTCTGGAGAGTGGGGAAGTGATTCGGGAGAGCGACTTGTTGAAATCGGCGGAAGCGGCGCTGATCTGACATGCGCGCCGTTCCGAAGAATATCCATCGAATTCTCTCGATTTCCACGGACTCGATCGGAGCTGGGCCCGCTTGCTTGAGCGAACAGATTCGGCTCATGGCTGATCCGCATGCGGGAGATTTGCAGGCCATTCTTGAATGGAGAAACGGATTCCATGCGCTTGAGTCCGCCCTGCACTTTTTCCCTGCGAGTGCGATCGCTCCGGAAATTTCCATCGATGAATGGAATGCCCGCGAGCTATGGGTTGATGCTTATGAAGGGCTGGCGGACGATCGCCTGTTCTTCGCCGAAGATGTGTTCGGTGGGCAGTTCTGCATTTTCGATGGCTCGATTCATTCCTTCGATCCTGAAACGGGGGAGATGAATCATCTGGCCGACAGCATGGACGAATGGGCCGGACTCATCCTGTCCGACCATGAACTCCTGACGGGGTATCCCTTGGGCCACGCGTGGCAGCTCGCGCATGGTCCCATTCCCGTCGGCAAAAGGTTGCTTCCGAAGATTCCCTTCGTGGCCGGTGGAAGCTATTCCATTGAAAATCTGCATGCGGTCGACTCTGTTGCCGGAATGAGGTTTCGCGGCGAGATCGCATGTCGGATCAAGGGTCTGCCGGATGGAGAGAGCATTGAGTTCGATGTTGTCGATTGAGACTGTGCGACAGATGGAGGCGTTTCGAAATCAAGAGATATGGAATGAGAATCGTGAAGCACCTTGATTTTTTGAAAGCCCATCAGCCGCTACCGGATGATCGGGATGCCAACGATGCCCTCTTCCATAGGTTTGAGGCTGCGCGAAAATTCTTTGCGGAAGAGCTGGATGAGCAGGCTGTTCCCTTGTTGATCGGTGCGCTGGGCAATGGAGATGGGCATGGTATCTATTCCATGGTAGAGACAACGCTTTTGGCTTATCCCGGCGACGTAGTGATCAAGGCGCTCAGGGATGGACTCAATAGCGATCATGCATCTGTACGCTATTGGAGCGCACAGTTTTCGGCGAACTATCCGAATGGAGGGCTTCTCGAAGAACTGGTTGCTGCCTATGGGCGCGGGGATGTCGACACCAGGATTGCGGTGGTCACTGCGATTGAATGTATCGGTACGAAAGAGGCGATCGGGCAGCTGGCCGTCCTGCTGGAAAATGAACGGGCGGAGCCCGTCGCGGAAATGATTCGAGATGCTATCGATAGCGCCTAATTGGGTTCATGTAGATTCACATCACCATGAAAGAAAGTGCAGCGTTCGACGCGGATTTTTCGTTTCTTTCAATGGGGATTGAGATCAGGTGACGTCACTGGCGTGCTCAACTAAAGATCGGCCATTGGGTATTTGGGCATATGATTAAACTGTCAGGCGACCGATGGCATGGCGTCGATAACCGTCAATGGGAACGCGATCGAATATCCATCGAGGATTTCGTGCGCGCACTCGAAAGCCTTGACGAGTCGCGGCATACGATGCTGACGATTCAGATCGATGATGAGGCGCACATGACGGTTGCAGGCGGCAATGGCAGGTATGTGATGTATGCCACTTTCGACAACGAGGAATTCTGGAATCTTCTTGGGCCCGACTCGTCCACTGAAACGGTTATGTTGAATGCCGGCGGACAAGAAGGCGATTTCCCGAAAAGACAAATAGTCGATCTGGATAAAGCATTGTCGGCTGGCTTGGTCTTTCTCGAATCCAGGCAGTTGGACCCATCGCAGCAGTGGGAACGCCAATGAGTCTGGTTCAGCACGGGCTGATGCAAGTCATGAGGCTCAAGGAATGAACAAGCCGGTCCAGTCGCTTCTCGGGAAAAGCCCGCATGATGTCCGCGGTATGGATATCTTTCGAAATGTCGTGATGCCGGCCGTTGAGAAGATCGGAGATGAGAGCTATCTGGAACTTCCATCGATCGGAGTTTCGATGGTTCTGCCTGATGGCGAGACGATCTCTGTGGTCCATTTGCACGCTTCGGGACATGAAGGCTATTCCGAATTTCAGGGTGATCTGCCTGCAGGCATCGTCTTTGCGATGTCTCGCGAGGAGGCAAGAGATCGCCTTGGCAATCCCGCGCAGTGCGGGGATGGCGGCCGAGTTCTTCTGCTTGGTCCCCGTCCAGCATGGGATGCCTTTATCGTTGATGGGCAGAGGCTGCATCTTGAGTACGCGGGAGACAATCAATCGATCAGGCTTGTCACCATCAGTTCGGTTGCGGTCTGAGCCCGATCGAACGGAGATTTGTGTGGATGCGAGTGAAAGAAAGCAGGCAAGCAATGGAGTGAGGCTTTGAAAGAGTTCGCATGAATGAGTATTGACGCTTACATCATTGCCAATACTGACCGCAAAATCGATATCGATCTTGTGCGCCGATTTAATGATGTTGAGGTTTACTTTGCGATGGGAGAAGATCTTGAGATGACGAGGAGAGAGGCCGTCATTCTTCCATCTGGAAATCAGATGCGGCTGCAGACGGCAAATTTCGGGAGATCAAGAATGGGGCTGTTCTATACATCGGAGGATGATGCGAGGCTTGGACCTCGATTCGCAGGGATGCCATTGATCGGTGCGGCGCGAGTCGTATGCAATTCTCGCGACATCGATGGGCTGTTGCTGCAAAGCTCGGCAGACGCGTGGGTGTGCTTTTTGAAGCAACAATTACGCGAGGTGGTGGGCCAGGTGAGAGATCGTGTCTTGTACAAGAGTTTCGATCCACCCTTCTCGTGATTCTCTTCGGATTGTCCGGCATTTTTCATGTGATCGAGCTTCCAAAAATGAACAGCGCATGCCGACGTTTCATGCGATCCCTCGGTACGTTTACGCCGGCAGCGAGCAAGATCGAGCGTGACATGACGAGCGATTGGGCTCCCGATGAACCGCCTGTCACGATCCTTTTCGCGGCGGTGGGGTGTGAAGTCGCGGAATCATTCGATTCGAACGATGAAGCAGTCAATCGATCAGTGTTCTCCTTGATCGAGCAGGGCATGGACAGCGCAGACCCCCTGCTGGGCGTGGCCGTTGCGACAGGTTTGATCGAAGGCATGGCGACACGCGCGGCACAGGTCGATGGCCTGTGGGCAAGAATCACTCCACACTTGGGCCCGAAATCGCTGAGTCATGCGAATGCTTGGTTGAGCCCGTAGATTCGTTTGATTCGAATTTCATTTTCAGAGGAAAAGCGGCGGCGATGATGGATGCGATGCGCTTGAGAATTCGGTCTTCATGCTCCAGGGAACTGCAGCCATGAATGACTTCGATTGCTATGTGGCGACTCGCGAACTGGCCTCAATAGTCGTCTCTGCGGGATTCGCCGATGATGCGCATGCATTGGAATCTGCGATCGAAGCAGGTTCGACCAGCACGGAGATCCCGATGGGAATTCGTTTCCATGTCGCCGACATGGTCCGGCGTTTGCCGCTCGATGCGGAAGCCGAGGAATTGGCGAAAAGCATCGTCTCGGCAATCGATAAGGCGCTCGATGCCTGATTCGCCTCGACGACGTTTGTCCAAACCCGGAAGTGCCAGGCCATGACTTATCGATTCATCGCGCGTCATATCAGTGTCGAAGACGACGGTCGTATCGTTGTGATCGGCTTCGCCGATGATGAGTTCGCGCCATCGATGTGCGTGCTCATCCAGAAATCGCTGAAGGTCGATGCGCGTGATCGAGCCATGGGATTCGAAAAAATTCACATCCAGATCGAGGATCAATCGCGATCCGGATATGGCGGCATCGTTGAGGTCAGCGCGGACCATGACAGGCTGACGATTCTTCTCGATGAGACGGCGAAAGCAGCCTTGAAGATCGATGGGGATATTGAGATTCTGGTTGATCTGCACCACCCGGTACTTGCCCGCGCGGTTTCGGAGCTGAGAAGGATCTGTGAAACGTCTGGAATCTCCTTCGTGAGTGCAGCGAGGTAGGAAGGCTGCCACAGGCGATGCAAGCCGATGATTCGGCTCGAAACGGTGTGTCCCTGCGCTTTGGCATGCGTCATCACAAACAAAGATCAAGGGTTTCAATTCAATGCGTATGAACAGGCAAGAGGCAAGGCTCCGGTCGTTGTTGGCGCAGCATGGCGCGACATGGGAGGCGCCTTCTCCGATGGCGGCATGGTCGGCATACCGGGAATACGGGCGCGAGGTATTCGGTACGAGCAATGTCGGCCTGCTCTTCGAGACGGGGCGACGTCCCCCCGCTTTCAGTAGCGGGACGATCTAGAGTCCGGGGCACTGTAAC
>CAMLLG010000016.1 GCA_946480825.1 uncultured Lysobacteraceae bacterium | reverse complement strand
CTCACCAAGGGCCACAAGAAGGTCATCTTCGCCTCCTCGCTGGGGACGGTCTTCGAGTGGTACGACTTCTATCTCTACGGATCGCTCGCCGCGATCATCGCCAAGCAGTTCTTCAGCGGCCTCAACGAAACCTCGGCCTTCATCTTCGCCCTGCTGGCGTTCGCCGCCGGCTTCGCGGTGCGTCCGTTCGGCGCGATCGTGTTCGGCCGCCTCGGCGACATGGTCGGCCGCAAGTACACCTTCCTCGTCACCATCGTGATCATGGGCCTGTCGACGTTCCTGGTCGGCATCCTGCCCAACTACGCCAGCATCGGCTTCGCCGCGCCGGCGATCCTGATCGTGTTGCGATTGCTGCAGGGCCTCGCGCTGGGCGGCGAATACGGCGGCGCCGCGACCTACGTCGCCGAGCACGCGCCGCACGGCAAGCGCGGTCTGTACACCAGCTTCATCCAGACCACGGCGACGATCGGCCTGTTCCTGTCGCTGCTGGTGATCCTGGGCGTGCGCACCTATCTGGGCACCGAAGAGTTCGAGGCCTGGGGCTGGCGCATTCCGTTCCTGCTGTCGATCGTGCTGCTCGGCGTCTCGGTGTGGATCCGCATGCAGTTGAGCGAATCGCCGCTGTTCCAGCAGATGAAGGCGGAAGGCAAACAGTCGAAGGCGCCGATCACCGAGAGCTTCTTCAGCAAGAACGGTCGCGTCGTGCTGTTGGCCCTGTTCGGCGCGACCGCCGGCCAGGCGGTGGTGTGGTATGCGGGCCAGTTCTACGCGATGTACTTCCTGACCCAATCGCTGAAGGTCGACGCCACCACCACGTGGCTGCTGATCGCCGCCGCGCTGCTGCTGGGGACCCCGTTCTTCATCGTGTTCGGCTGGCTGTCGGACAAGATCGGGCGCAAGAAGATCATCATGTTCGGCTGTCTGATCGCCGCGCTGACCTATTTCCCGCTGTTCAAGGCGTTGACCCACTACGCCAATCCGGCGATCGACGAAGCCCGCGCGCGCGCGCCGGCGGTGGTGGTCGCCGATCCGGACACCTGCTCGTTCCAGTTCGACCCGGTGGGCAAGAAGGTCTTCAGCAATTCCTGCGACATCGCGACCGCGGCGCTGGCGAAGGCCGGTATCCCGTACACCATCGAATCGGCGCCGGCGGGCACGGTGGCGCAGGTCAAGATCGGCGACACCGCGGTCGACGCCTATGAAGGCGCGGGCCTGAGCAAGGACGACGGCAAGGCCAAGGGCGACGCCTTCACCGGTGCGCTGAAGGGCGCGCTCAACGCCGCGGGTTATCCCGAGAAGGCCGACCCGGCGCGCATCAACAAGCCGATGGTGCTGGTGATCCTGACGATCCTGGTGATCTACGTGACCATGGTCTACGGCCCGATCGCGGCGTGGCTGGTGGAGTTGTTCCCGACCCGCATCCGCTACACCTCGATGAGCCTGCCGTACCACATCGGCAACGGCTGGTTCGGCGGCTTCCTGCCGACGATCTCCTTCGCCCTCGTGGCCGGCAGCGGCAACATGTACCAGGGCCTGTGGTATCCGATCGTGATCGCGACGATGACCTTCGTGATCGGCTCGCTGTTCCTGCGCGAAACCAGGGACGTGGACATCACGCAATAACCGTACGCAATAACCGTTTCCCGAAACATCGTCACCCGTGCAACGACGACGCCGGCGAAAGCCGGCGTCGTCGTGTGCAGAGTGTCGCGATCCGCGATCGAGACGAGGGGTCGCGATCAATCTTCCGCGGGTTTCCGCCCCACCAGCTTGGCCGCGATGATGCCCGCCTCGTACAGCAGGCACATCGGGATCGCGAGCAGCAGCTGCGAGATCACGTCCGGCGGGGTGATGATCGCGGCGACGATGAAGATGCCGACGATCGCATAGCCGCGCCACTCCGACAGCTGCGCCGGCGTCACCCAGCCCAGCATCACCAGGATCACCAGCGCCACCGGCAGTTCGAAACTGATGCCGAAGGCGAGGAAGATCACCAGCACGAAGTCGAGGTAAGCGTTGATGTCGGTCATCATCGCCACGCCGTCGGGCGTGACCTGCGCCAGAAATCCGAACACCGACGGCAGCACCACGAAGAACGCGAACGCGCAGCCGCCGTAGAACAACACCAGCGCCGAGGCCAGCAGCGGCAGCGCGAGGCGCTTCTCGCGCTTGTACAGGCCCGGCGCGACGAACGCCCAGGCCTGGTAGAGCAGCCACGGCATGGTCGCGAAGATTGCGACGAAGAACGCGAGTTTCAGCGGCGCGAAGAACGGCGAAGCCACTTCCACCGCGATCAGTTGCCCGCCCTTGGGCAGCTTGTCCAGCAGCGGCTGGGCGAACCAGCCGTAGACCTTGTTCGCGAACGGCAGCAGGCCCAGGAACACCAGCAGCAGCCCGGCGACGCCGCGGATCAGCCGTGCGCGCAGTTCGATGAGGTGACCGATGAGGGTGCTGTCGAGGGAATCGGGATCAACCACGGTCATCGGGCGTCTCGTGGCGGGCGGGCGATATGGTTGCGGTCTGCTGCGGTACGGTCGGATGGTTTTCGGGGCCGGACTCGATGGTGTTGTAGTCGATGCCGACGGGCTCCACCAGCGCGTACTCGACCGATGCGTACTCCGCAGAGGCCTTTCCCGCAGGCGCATGCTCGATGCGCATGGTGTCGTCTGCGGTGCGGTCCATGGTGTCGTGGGCAGTGCCGTCCGATGGCGGCGCCGGCCCGTCGCCGGCGCCGATCCCGATGTCGCCGCGCATCGCGTCGAATTCGCGGCGGGCTTCGTCGCGGGCGTTGCGGATGTTCTGGCCGATCTCGGCGTCGATATCGGCCACCGCCCGGCGGGTGTCCTGCAGGCTGCGCTTCAGTTCCTCGGCGGCCAGCTCGCGTTCCAGCTCGCTCTTGACCGAATACCACTGCGCCCGCGCCCGCCGCACCCACAGCCCGGCGAAGCGCGCGGCCTTGGGCAGGCGTTCGGGACCGAGCACGATCACCGCGATCACGCCGATGATCAGCAATTCCCAGCCGTCGATGCCGAACATGTGGTCGCCGCCCGCGGCGGCTCAGCGCGCGACGTTGTCGTCGTTGCGCTGCGATGCGTCGGACGATTCGCGCTTCGACTGGTCGCTCAGCTGCGCGGGTTTCTCGTCCTCTTCGCGCATGCCCTTCTTGAACTCGTTGACGGCTTTGCCCAGGTCCTTGGCGCCGCTGGTGAGGCGCTTGGTGCCGAAAACCAGCACCACGATGACCAGCACGACGACCCAGTGCCAGATGCTCCAGCTGCCCATGGCGATTCGCTCGGTGTGAAGAGAGATGCTCAGGATACCGCAGACACGGTGGCCGGACCGGGACCGCGGTTCACGGACTTCTGTTCAGGAAGAGGAGATCGTCGCGCGGCAGACGGCAGCCTTCAGGGCGTGTCTGGCAACGGTTCGACTCTGGCCGGGTTCTCGACCGGCTCGAATGGTTGCGGCTGCACCTGCGGTCCGGACGGCACGGGCACGGCCTCTCCGGTGGTGACGGTCGGCGTGGGCGCCGGTGCGGGCGTGTCCCGGCGCGCGCTGCGCGCGCGGTCGCTGGCCTGGATCAGACGCTCGCGGATGCTGGCGATGGCCGGCGAGGGCGCCTGCGGCGCGCGATCCTCGAAGATCATGCGCGGCGTGGTGTCCTGGCCGTAGACGGCCTCGTTGGCCGCATCGTCGATCGACAGCACCGCGCCGTCGAGGGCGACGCCGGCGAACAGACCGCGGGCGCGCGACCAGGACCAAATTTCGGCCTTCATCTGGCCGTCGGTGGCGGCGGCGGCGTTGCGGCCCATCGGCCCGGCGGCGACGCCGGCATCGGCGCCGAGGGTGAACTTGCCGTTGACGATCGAATCCAGCCCGCGTTCGCTGCGGAACACCAGCACCACGTCGGCGGACTGCACGCCCACCTGCAGGCCCACGCTGCCGCCGGTGAGTTTGACGAAACTGGGATTGGACCAAACGCCATCGGCGGTGCGGACCGAGAGAATGCCGTGGCCGCGACGGCCGCCGAGCACGAGGCCGGCCTTGATGGTGTCGGGGACGATCACGATCGCCTTGGCTTCGTCGAGCAGTTTGTCCGGAATGCCGGACTCGGGGATCGCCTGGATCTCGCTGAGCACGCGTACGGCGTTGTCGGCCTGGGCATCTTCGCGGGGGCCGGCGTGCGCGGGGGCGACCACAGCGAGCGAAAGGGCGAGGGACAGGGCGGCGATGCGCAGATGCGACATGGGGGAGACGTCTCCAGCGGGGTTGCGGCCGAGCGTAGTGCGGATGCCATGAACCGGGCCAGTACGTTGCGGCCGCACAGGGCGTTGCGGCCGTCGCGCTGACGGCCACGGACGCAGCTGTCATCCTATGCGCATGACTCCGACGCCCCCCGTTTCCGTGTCCGACACCGCCGTGCTGCTGGTGAATCTCGGCACCCCCGATGCGCCCACCGCGTCGGCCGTGCGCCGTTATCTGGCGGAATTCCTCCACGATTACCGCGTGGTCCCGCTGAGCCGCTGGCTGTGGTGCCCGATCCTGCACTTCGTCATCCTGCCGCTGCGCGGGCCGAAGGTGGCGAAGAAATACGCGGAGATCTGGATGAACGGCGGTTCGCCGCTGGCGGTGCACACGCGCGATCTCGCCGCGGCCATGCAGGACCGTCTGCCCGGTCTGCGGGTCGCCTGGGCGATGCGCTACGGCAATCCGGCGATGGCCGCCACCGTGGCCGCACTGCGCGCCGACGGTGTGCGCCGGATCGTGGTGCTGCCGCTGTACCCGCAGTATTCGACCACCACCACCGCGTCGGTCACCGACATCGCCGAGCGTCTGGCGCGCGAGGCCGGCGATGCGCTGCGCATCGATACGATTCCCGATTACCACCGCGATCCTGCATGGGTCGCGGCAGTCGCCGATTCGATCCGCGCGCACTGGGCGCGGCACGGTCGCGGCGAACGTCTGCTGTTCTCGTTCCACGGCATTCCGCAGCGCCTCGTCGATGCCGGCGACCCGTACCGGGCGCAGTCGCAGGCCAGCGTCGACGCCATCGTCGCCGCGCTCGCCGATGTGCCCGGGTTCGCGCCGGAGCAGACGATGCTGACCTTCCAGTCGCGCTTCGGCCGCGAGCCGTGGCTGCAGCCGTATACCGACAAGACGCTGGAAGCCCTGGCGGCGCAGGGCGTGAAGCGGATCGATATCGTCTGCCCGGGGTTCGCGGTGGATTGCCTGGAAACGCTGGAGGAGATCACGGTGGAGAACGCGGCGCTGTTCCGCGCGGCCGGCGGCGACACGCTGCGCTACATTCCCTGTCTCAACGCCGCGCCCGCGCATGCCGACGCGCTGGCCGCGCTCGCGCGACGCGCGGTCGCGCAGCCCGTAGCCGTGCCGAGCGGGGAGAACGTCTGATGCGCGAGATCTTCATCGACAGCGCGCGCGGCCGTTTCGCCGCGCTGCGCAACGACCGCACGCAGGCGCCGAAACTGCTGGCGATGCACGGCTGGCTGGACAATGCCGCCAGCTTCCGGCCGATGGCGCCGTGGCTCGCGCACTACGACCTCGTCGCGCTGGACATGCCCGGTCACGGCCGCAGTTTCCATTATCCGGCCGACGCCGAGTACAGCATGTTCAGCACCCTCCTCGATCTGCTCGCGGCGGCCGATGCGCTGGGCTGGCCGCGGTTCGCGGTGCTCGGGCATTCGATGGGCGGCGCCATCGCCAGCCTGCTGGCCGCGGCCGCGCCGGAGCGCATCGAACGGTTGTTCCTGATCGAAGCCCTGGGTCCGCTGGCCGCATCGGAAGACACCACCGCTTCCCGTCTGCGCGACGCGGTCACCCAGCGTCGTGCGCTGGACGGCAAGCGCAAACGCGTGTTCGGCGATCCGCAGGTCGCGGTGCAGGCGCGGATGCAGACGAACATCACCGCGCTCGACGAAGGCTCGTCGCGGCTGCTGGTGGAGCGCGGCATCCGCGCGGTCGAGGGCGGTTACGAATGGAGCAGCGACACGCGCCTGACCCTGCCGACCGCGGTGCGCATGACCGAAACCCAGATCCGCGATTGCCTGCGCGCGATCGCCTGTCCGACGACCCTGCTGGTCGCCGATCCGCCGCCGCCGTACTTCACGCCCGCGCTGCGCGACGACCGTGTCGCCTGCGTGCGCGACATCCGCTGCGTGTCGATGCCCGGCAGCCATCATCTGCACATGACCCATCCGGGCGAGGCGGTCGCGGTGCTGGGGTTGTGATCGGGTTCGCCGCGCCGATTCCGCGTATCGCACGTAGGAGGGCCTTCAGGCCCGAGCTTTCCAGCAATCGCGGCGATCGTTCGGAAAAGCTCGGGCCTGAAGGCCCTCCTACCGTGCCTGCATAACGCAGATCATCTGCGCCGGTTCAGCGCAGCAGCGCCTGCAGCGTCGCCTTCAGGCGGCGGCCTTCGTCCCTGAAGTAGTCGCGCTGGTCGCGCCATTCGGGAAAACGCGCATCCACTTCGCGCCAGTAGGCGGGCGAATGATCGTGGTGGATCAGATGGCACAGCTCGTGCACCAGCACGTATTCGAACGCCGCCGGCGGCGCCAGCACCAGCGACAGATCCAGGGCGACGGTGCCGTCCGGCGCCAGCGAGCCCCACTGCGAGCTCATCACCTTCAGTTGCACCCGGCGCGGTGCGCGCGGCAGCGACGGCAGATAGCGGGGCATCCAGCGACCGATGTCGGCGCGGGCTTCGGCTTCGTAGAAATCGCGCAGCGCGCGTCGCAGCGCCGCCTCGCCGGCGCGGGCGGTGGTCATGAACACCAGCGCGTCGTCGTCGCGCTGCAGCGCGGTGAAGCGCCCGCGTTCCCAGCGCAGCGGCACCACGTCGCCGCGCAGCGGCAGGGTCGCGGTTTCGTCGCGACGCAATGCGATGTCGTCGATATCGACCAGCCGCGTGAGCTGCGCGTGCAGCCAACCGCGGTGTTCGGCGAGGAAGCGGTCGCCGGCGACGAAGCTGGCGCGTTCCGGCAGTGTCAGCCGCACGCCGCGTTCGCTGACCGAGAGTTTCATTCGATGCGCGCGCGGATCGCGCACGCGCAGGACTTCGACATCGCGGCCGTCGTCGAGCCGCAGGGGCACGCGGTCGCGCTGTTGCGCACGGGGAGAGGGCGCGACGGGCGTGCGCAGACGGAAACGGAAGGGCATGCGTCATGCTAACCGCAGCGGTGTGCGCTGCGGAAGAGGACGATGGTCCGATCGCCTATTCGGCCTTCGACAGTTTCAGCGCGGGTTCGAGGGTGAGGAACAACCGCCGCACTTCGCCGCTGAACAGCGCGAACCGCGCGTCGAGTTCCGCGCGCAGGTCGTCGCGTTCGGTGGATTCCAACTGGTCGACCGCACCGTCGAGGAATTTCAGCTTGCGGATCACCAGGTCTTCGCCGAGCACGAAACTGAGATGGTCGTCGAGCGTCAACGCCAGTCGCGTGACCTGCTTGCCGGCTTCCAGATGCTTCGCGATCTCGTCGCTCTGCAGTTCCTGATGCTGGCACTTCACCACCGCACCGTGATCGGTGGGGTCGCGCAGTTCGCATTCGTCGCCCAGCGACAGGCCCTGCGGCAGCGCGTCGCCGGCGATCCAGCCGGTCAGGATCGAGCGCGGCGCGACTTCCGCGTTCAGCGGCAGCGCCGGGAAACTGCCCAGGGCGTGGCGCACGTCGGACACCACCGCTTCGCCGTTCTTGCGCGAGGAGGTGTCGATGGCGATGAAGCCGTTGCGGCAGTCGATCAGCGCGTCGGTGCGGCCGGGTTTCACGAAGGCGCGCGGCAGCAGTTCGTGCACCAGATCTTCCTTCAACCGCTTGCGCGCGCGGCCGCCGAGCTTGCGGCCTTCCTTCTCTTCGATCTCGGCGAGCTTCTTCTGCAGCATGTCGTTGACGACCGAGCCGGGCAGGATCTTGTCTTCGCTGCCGGTGGCGACCCAGATCGCATCGTCGATGCGGCGCGACAGCGCTTCGCCCTCGCCGCGCCCGAACGGCGACACGAAGCCGCGCGAGGACAGTTCCAGCGCGCCGACCGGCTTGAGCAGGCATTCGCCGAGGCCGGCGTCGAGATCGTCGAAATTCAGCGAAGCGGGGAAGCGGAACAGCGTGAGGTTTCTGAAGAACATCGGGTATCCGGGAAGTGGAAGGTCATGTCATCCCGAGGCCGACGGCCGAGGGACCTGTTGTGGGTTGCTGGGTGAAGACGGCAAAGCAGGTCCCTCGGCCGTCGGCCTCGGGATGACGGGATTCATGGCGATCCGCCGTGCCCGGGGTCCGATTCCCGGCTTTCACCACCCAGCCACGCATGCGCATCGGGCAGGTCGCCGGCGCCGCGGGTGCCGAGCGAGAGGAAATCGAACAACTTCGGATCGCTCAACTGCGACGGGCGGATGTCGCCCAAAGCGCGCGCGATCTGTTCGATCCGCCCGGGCGTGTCGCGCTCCCAGGCGTCCATCATCTTCTTCACCTGCTTGCGCTGCAGGTTTTCCTGCGAGCCGCAGAGGTTGCAGGGGATGATCGGGAATTTGCGCGCCTCGGCGTAGGCGGCGATGTCGTCTTCGCGCACGTAGGCCAGCGGGCGCACGACCACGTGCTTGCCGTCGTCGCTCAGCAGCTTCGGCGGCATGCCGCTGATCTTCGAATGGAAGAACAGGTTGAGGAAGAAGGTCGCCACCAGGTCGTCGCGATGATGCCCCAGCGCGATCTTGGTGAAGCCGTGCTGTTCCGCATACGTATACAGCGCGCCGCGGCGCAGCCGCGAGCACAGCGAGCACATCGTCTTGCCTTCGGGCACCACCCGGGTCACCACCGAATAAGTGTCCTGTTCGATGATCCTGTAATCGACGCCGATGGAAGCGAGATAGTCCGGCAGGACGTGCTCGGGGAAGCCCGGTTGCTTCTGGTCCAGGTTCACCGCGGTGATCGAGAACGACACCGGGGCCTTTTTCTGCAGTTGCAGCAGGATGTCCAGCAGCGTGTAGCTGTCCTTGCCGCCGGACAGGCACACCATCACCTTGTCGCCGTCCTCGATCATGCCGAAATCGGCGATCGCGCGGCCGACCTGATGGCGCAGACGTTTCGCCAGCCGATTGGCTTCGTGCGCGGCGCGACGCGCCGGCGGCGGCAGCGGCTCGGAGAGGGCGATGGGGGTATTCATGGGTCGCGCATTTTAGCCTCGAACGGTTGCGGTGGACCGGCAACGATCGGGCAGCGCGCAAGCGGCACCGCGCGGTTTGCAAGATATCCCGGTCTGGGGGTGCGTGTAACGCATTGATTCGTTTGGGTCATGCCGGTTGGCACGCGGCATGCGGAGTGGTTCCTGCCGGCGCGGCAAAGATCCGCCGGCATTCCCCCAAAGCGCGATTGGAGATCCACATGAACAAGTCCCTGTCCGAACATTCCCGTCTGATGCCTGCGCTGGCGCTCGCGTCCGCACTGGCGCTGACCTTCGTCGCCGGTACCGCCGCCGCGACCACGGCCGCCGGCGAGCAGACCAAGGCCCACGAGGAATCGGCGCAGCCGGTCAGCGACAGCTGGATCACGACGAAGGTCAAAGCCGACCTGCTCGTGACCGAGGAAACCAAGGGCCTCGACATCAACGTCACCACCACCAATGGCGTGGTCACCCTGAGCGGCAAGCTCGACAGCCAGGCCCAGATCGAGAAGGCCGTCGCCGTGGCGCGTTCGATCAAGGGCGTCAAGTCCGTCGATGCCACCACGCTGACGGTGAAACCGCGCGCCTGATCGGTGCATCGACGCTCGATGATTCGGCGCGCAGCGCGCGCCATCTCCACATGAAGAGGACAACACCCCCATGAACACCGACATCATCAAAGGCAAGTGGAAGCAGCTCAACGGCCGCATCAAGCAGCAGTGGGGCGAGCTGACCGACGACGACCTCACCGTCGCCGAAGGCAACCGCGACTATCTCGCCGGCAAGGTCCAGGAACGCTACGGCGTGAGCAAGGACATCGCGATGCAACAGGTGAAGGACTTCGAGAAGCACATCGGTCCGCACTGACGCGTCGTCACCCATCTCCGCCCCGCGCCCGTGCAGGCGCCGGGCGGTTCCGGTCGGGCTTCGCGTCCTCCCCCGCGAAGCCCGATCCGCCCCACCCACCCTGTCCGTGCCGGACTCCGGACATTTCCCGTGGAATGTTCCCGAGCGGAACGGGGCGGGCCCCGCGCGACGCGTCACGGGTCGCTCGCGCGGATGCGCATCCCACCCGTGTGGTCCCCTCAAGACCGCAACGCTGGACTTGCCGCCCCGTGCTCCCCGCGGGGCGGTTTTTTTTTGCGCCCGCCGCCGCCGGCCGTGCGCGATGCATGGCGCCGCCCGCGGATCGTGCAGAACGCACGGGTCTTCTCCGCCGCATGCGAGGAAATCCGGGCGTCCGGCGACTGGCATGCGTCTTGCGCACAGCGTGCATGGCCGATGTCCGCGCCGACCACGGACGACACCGTCCCGCGCATCCGTCCGCCCTCATCTCCCGTCCACGTTCGAGAAGGATCCTGTCCATGCCCACGTCCGTCGCCGCCCGCACCGAACGACCGCGCCCGGTTTCGCCGATGGCCATCCTTGGCGGAATGCCCGGCGGCATCGGGCATGCGCACGGGTCGATCGATATAGTGGAGACCGCCCCGCAGCCCACCGAGCCGTCCCACGTGCCGAAGTCCGCAGCGAAGCCCGCTGGCCGCATTCTCGCCATCGACGACGACACCCGTCTGCTCGAAAACTTCTCGCTCGCGCTGGCCCGCGACGGTTACAGCGTCGAGACCGCCGACAATCTCGCCGACGGCCTGCGCCTGGCCGCGACCCGGCCGTTCCAGGTCTGCCTGCTCGATCACAACATCGGCTACGACTCGGGCATCGAGGCGCTGCCGCGCTTCGCCGAACTGGCGCCGCAGATGCGGGTGGTGATGATCACCGCCAACAGCGGCGTCGAGGACGCGGTGAAGGCGATCGGCCTGGGCGCCGCCGATTACCTGGTGAAACCCTGTTCCCCCGAACAACTGCGGATCGCGGTCGCGCGCCAGATCGACACCCGGCGCATGCTCGACCGTCTGGTGACGCTGGAACGCGAGGTCGGCAGCGCCCCCGAACTCGCCAGCCGCAATCCGGCGATGCAGGCGGCGATCGACATGGCGCTGCAGGTGGCCCGCACCGACGCCAATCTGCTGGTGCTGGGCGAGAGCGGCACCGGCAAGGGCGTGCTCGCCCGCGCGGTGCATCGCGCCAGCGCCCGCGCCGCCGCCGAGTTCGTGACCGTCAACTGCCCGTCGCTGTCTGCCGAGCTGATGGAAAGCGAGCTGTTCGGCCACTCGAAGGGCTCGTTCACCGGCGCGGTGCAGAGCACCGTCGGCCGCATCAGCCATGCCGATGGCGGTACCGTCTTCCTCGACGAGATCGGCGATTTCCCGCTGTCGCTGCAGCCGAAGCTGCTGCGTTTCATCCAGGACAAGGAATACGAGCGGGTCGGCGATCCCGCCACCCGCAAGGCCGACGTGCGCATCGTCGCCGCCACCAACCGCGATCTCGAAGCGATGGTGCGCGAGAACCAGTTCCGGCTCGACCTGCTCTATCGCCTCAACGTCATCAGCATCACCCTGCCGCCGCTGCGCGAACGCCAGGAAGACCTCGAAGATCTCGCCAACGGCTTCATCCGCCGCTACGCCGCCGACTACGGGCTTCCGCCGCGGCGGCTGTCGGCCGCGGCGCTGTCGAAGCTGCGCACCTACGCCTGGCCCGGCAACGTGCGCGAGCTGCAGAACATGATGGAACGTGCGGTGATCCTCGGCCGCGGCGAGGAAATCGGCCCCGAGCTGCTCGCCCTCAACACCGCGCTGCGCGCCGAAGCCCAGCCGGGCGCCCTGATGTCGCTGGAAGATCTGGAGAAACTCCACATCGAGCGCATCCTCGCCGTCAGCGACAGCCTCGATGCCGCGGCGCGCACGCTCGGCATCGATGCGTCCACGCTGTACCGCAAACGCAAACTCTACGGATTCTGATCGAACCATTCCGCGCCGCCACCGGCTTCCGTCCCCGAACCTGCCGCCGGCTGCGGCAGTCGCTGTTCCGCACCAAAGGTCGTCCCGCATGAAAGATTCCCGCACCGAGCCGTCTTCCGGCGATTTCTCCGCCACACCGCTCGGCGACCGGCTGACGCTGATCGCCTGGATCTCGCTGCTGGTCGGTCTGGGTGCCGGGGGCGGCGCGCTGTTCGCGCCGGATGCGTGGTACGACGCATTGCTGAAGCCGACCTTCAACCCACCGGGCTGGCTGTTCGGGCCGGTCTGGACCGTGCTCTACGCCATGATGGCGGTGGCGCTGTGGCTGATGCGCCGCGATCGCGACGTCGAGCCCGCGCTGCGCCGGCGCGCGACGGTGCTGTTCGCCGTGCAGTTCGCGCTCAACCTGCTGTGGACGCCGCTGTTCTTCGGCCTGCACAGCCCCGGGCTCGCCTTCGTCGACATCTGCCTGCTGTGGATCGCGCTGCTGACCACCATGCTGACCTTCGGCCGCGTGCGTCCGTTGGCCGGTTACCTGCTGCTGCCGTATCTGCTCTGGGTCTCGTTCGCGCTGGTGCTGAACGGTACGATCTGGCTGATGAACGCCTGAGCCGCGCGCATCGTCGAAGACGACGCAGGAACGTCCATCCCGGACTTGTCCCGCGTTCTCCGGACATCTCTTCCACCACCGATTCCACGGACACAGGACCGGGACGCATGCCGCTGTCGAGCAAGACGAAGTTCCGCAACCGGGCCAATACCGGGCTGCTGGCGCTCGCATTCGCGGTCATCGCGATCACCTCCGTCGTCTCCGTGAGTTCGATCAACGCGCTGCGCGATTCGCTCGACTGGATCACGCACACGCTCACCATCCGCGACGAACTGGCCACGCTGCAGCGCGAGCTGGGGTTGATGGAAGCGGACGGGCTGCGCTACATGATCGGCGGCATGAAAATGCACCGCGACGGTCTCGAGAGGCATCTCGCCAACGTCGGCGCCGGCATCGCCCGCCTCAAGGGGATGACGAAAGACAACGATCATCACCGGGATGCGCTGGTATGGCTGGAGGCCGATTACGAGCGCCTGCATGCCCGCGTGCGGCGGTCGATCGAGATCAAGGAAGACGATCTGCGACGCGGCGACGATCGCGGTGGATACCGCCGACTGCGCGACGGCCGCGGCGGCGAGATCCTCGCCGCCATGCGCAAGACCATCGACCGCATGGCCGAAGAAGAAGGCAGGCTGCTGGACGAACGCCAGGCCGAACGCGACTCGCTGGTGAAGCAGACCAACGCCACCCTGCTGATCGCGAACGGCCTCGCCCTGGTCGCCGGCGTACTGGGCTTCGCCGCCCTGCGCCGCGCGCAGGGCGAAGCCGAGAATGCCCTGCTGGTGGAACTGCGCGCATCGCAGGCGCGCCGCGCGAGCGACGAGAAGAGTGCGTTCCTGGCCAACATGAGCCACGAGATCCGCACGCCGATGAACGCGATCTTCGGCTTCGCGCAGTTGCTCGCCGATCATGTCGACGAGCCGCTGCAGAAGGAATGGGTGGCTTCGATCCGCAAGAGCGGGCAGATGCTGCTGGCGCTGATCAACGACGTGCTGGATCTGTCCAAGATCGAAGCGGGCAAGCTGCAGCTCAATCCGCAGGGCACCGACGTGACCGAACTGGTCGCCGAGAGCGCCGCGCTGTTCTCGCCGATGGCCGAGGCCAAGGGGCTGCTGCTGCGCTGCGAGATCGACCATGACGGCCTGATTCCGGTGGCGGTGGATGCGCAGCGCCTGCGCCAGATCCTCATGAACCTGCTCAGCAACGCGGTGAAGTACACCGAGTCCGGCGACATCGTCGTGCGTCTGTCGATGCTGCCATCGCCGCTCAGCACGGGCCGCGATCTGCGGTTGTCGGTGCAGGACAGCGGCACCGGCATCGATCCCGACGAACAGGCGCGCATCTTCGAACCGTTCTACCAGGCCGACAGTCTCGACGGAAAACCCCGGCAGGGCACCGGCCTCGGGCTGAGCATCACCAAGCGGCTCGTGGACCTGATGCAAGGCCGCATCCACGTCGTCAGCCGTCCCGGCGAAGGCGCCACCTTCCGCGTCGACATTCCGGATCTGCCGCCGGCGACGCCGACGCCGGCGCAGTCCTCGTTCGATGCCGGCGAACGCGCCGATTTCGACCTGCTGCCGACGCTGAAGATCCTGGTGGTCGACGACGTCGAATGGAACATCGAAGTGGCCAAGGGCTATTTCCAGGGCAGCCGGCACGAGATCGCGATCGCCCGCGACGGCCTGGAGGCCGTGGCGATGACGCGCATGTTCCGGCCGGACGTGGTGCTGATGGATCTGCGCATGCCGAGCATGAACGGCGATCGCGCGGTAGAGGCGATCCGCGCGGATCCCGCGCTGCGCGACACCCGCGTGATCGCGGTCACCGCGTCGAGCCTGATCGATGAGGACGGCCTGCGGCCGATGCGGTTCGACGGTTACATCCGGAAACCCTATGCGCCGATGGAACTGCTGGGTGCGCTGCGGTCGCTGTTCGGGACGCGGGAAAACGAGGAGCCGCCGCCGACCGCGCCGACCGTCGAGACCTTCGCGGATGGCGGAACCGCCGCGGATCGGCGCGCGATCGCGCTTGCGGAGTGGCGATCGGTGCGCGGGATGCCGCTGCAGGTGCTGCGCGAGCGCATGCGCGTGCGCGAGATCGCCGAGTTCTCCAGACTCCTGGATGCGCTCTCGGTCGACATCGGCGATCCTGCGCTCCGCGCCGAAGCGCAGCGCCTGCGTCTGGCGGTCCAACGCTTCGACGTGAACCAGATGAAGACCGTGTTGGACCGGCTGGCCGCGTGGCCCGACGACGACGAACGACACGAACCACAGCAAGCGGAGGGGGCGCCCGATGCCCACTAGATTCCAGTCCCCGGTGGTGATGCCGGTGGTGATGATGATCGACGACCAGAGCGCCAACCTGCAGGTCGTCGGACAATTGTTGACCCATGCCGATTACGACGTGGTGCCGGTGCTCGACGGCCGCGAAGCGCTCGCGCTGGCCGAACGCAGTCCGCCCGATCTGGTGTTGCTGGACATGCGCATGCCGGGGCTCGACGGATTCGCCGTGCTCGAAGGCCTGCACGCCATGCCCCAGACCCGCGACGTGCCGGTGGTGTTCCTCACCGCCGACCACGAACGCGAAAGCCTGGTGCGGGCATTCTCGGCGGGCGCGGTCGATTACATCACCAAACCCTTCATCGCCGAGGAACTGCTGGCGCGCGTGCGCACCCATCTCGATCTGAAGCGGTCGCGCGAACGTCTCGCGCGGGTCGCCGAGGAACGACAGCGCATGGCCGAGATCGTCAGCCACGATCTGCGCAATCATTTCGCCAACATCCTGTTTTCCGCCGACATGCTGCACGATGCCGGTCTGCCCGACGACGCGCGCCAACGCCTGGCCACGTCGATCCGCGAGTCCGCCGATGCCGGCGTGCTGTTCCTGCAGGCCTTCCTCGACCAGCAGGAGGATCAGACGCACGGGGCGCAGTTGCGACCATTGTCCGCGGCGGCGTTGGCGAAGGGCGCCATCGCGCTGCTTTCGCACCAGGCCACGCGCAAGGGCATCACGGTGCAGCTGGCGGTGGAAGAACCCGACCTGCGGGTGCTCGCCGATGAAGCGGGGGCCGGCCACGTGCTGCAGAACATGCTATCGAACGCGATCAAATACGCGCCGCAGGAGAGCGAGGTCGCGGTTTCGGTCACGCGTCGCGGCCAATACGGCGCGCTGTCGGTGCATGATCGCGGTCCCGGCATTTCCGCGCAGGATCGCGAACGTCTGTTCAAGCGTTATGTTCGCCTCGGCGCGACACCCACCGGCGGCGAGAGCAGCACCGGCCTCGGCCTGGCGCTGGCGAAACAGCGCGCACGCACCATGGGCGGCGATCTGTGGTACGAAGATCGCGCCGGCGGCGGCGCGTCCTTCGTGTTCGAGCTGGCGCTGGCCTGATCGGTCTTTCCGGCGCGTGGTCCGGCCTGCGGCCGGGCGGCATCGATAGTCTTGCCATCGACCATGCGATCGACCGTCCGCGTCCGCGGCGCATCGCGCCACGAACGCGGACCGCGCGATCAGACGCCGACTTTTCGGCGACCGAAGATCAACGACAGCACGAACAGCACCAGGAACACGAAGAACAGGATCTTCGCGATGCCGGCGGCGGCGCCGGCGATGCCGCCGAAACCGAGTACGCCGGCGATCAGGGCGACGACCAGGAAGACGAGCGTGTAATACAACATGGGATTCTCCTCGGGGGATGGACAGCGGTCCGCGTTGCGAACGCATGCACAGACCATCAAATCCCGTGCCATCCGGCGCTTCGCGATGAACGCACGGCAACATCAATGTTTTCAGCGATTTGCGCGGACATCCTCCGAGTTCCCCGCGCCAGCCATGTCGCGCGGTCGGCGCCTCCGCGCTGCGTCCTGCACGCGCCCGTGCAGCGCGCACGATCGCGACGGCGGCGGCGCGTCCGCTTCGCCATGAAAATCGCGTGGTTACGAATGGCACGGTATTTGATGGTGTGTTGTCGCACCCGTGAGGAGTCCGTCATGTCCAACGCACGCATCCGTACCTCTCCCAGCCCCCGCGCGTGTCGCCGCCGCCGTCGCATGCGCGCGCTGCTGGCGATGACCGCCATCTGGACCCTGTTGTTCGCCTGGGCGCTGTCGTCGGCGCTGTCCGCGATCGACGCGCCGCCGTCGAACCTGCGCGCGTCGCTGCTGCCGGTTTCGGGCGTGGACGTTCCGGGCACGGACGTCACGGCCACGGACGTCCCGGCCGTCGATACCCTGGTCGCCGCAACCGCGATCGACGACGGCGCGCCCGCAGGGGTGCAGGTGTCGGTCGATACCGAAGGCGCGTTGACCGACGGCCAGCAGATCTCGGACGCCGCGCTGTACGTCGCGGAGCGTTGAACGCGCCGGGCAGGTCCCGATCGGTCGCGGCGCCCGTGGCCTGCGGCTTCCGACCCGGTCCCGGCGCCGAGGGACCGATGCTAAGCTCGCCGCATGACCCGCCTTTCCGACCCCGCCGAGATCGCCCGCCTCTCCCAGCGGCTGGCCGAACTGCGCATGGAGCACCGCGACCTGGATCTGGCGATCGAACGCCTGCACGAGACCATCGCGGCCGACGAACTCGCGGTGAAGCGTCTGAAGAAACGCAAGCTGCAGCTCAAGGACACCATCATCCGGCTGGAGTCGGCGCTGATTCCCGACGAACCGGCCTGATCCTTTCGGCGACACCCGAATCGGCGCCGCGCTCCGCGATGCGCGCGACGGCGCGCAGCGAAGGACGGCCCCGATGGATCTGAAAAGCGGATATCCCTTCTGGGCCGTCAAGAACGGCCTGATCCAGGCCTTTCCGAAGTTGTCGTCCGATATCGCCTGCGACGTGGCCGTGATCGGAGGCGGCATCACCGGCGCGCTCGTCGCGCATGCATTGTCGACCCACGGGCATGCGGTCGCGGTCGTCGAAGAGCGCGACATCGGCTGGGGCAGCACGGCCGCGAGCACGGCCCTGCTGCAGTACGAAATCGATACCCACATGACCGATCTGGCGAAGCGCTACGGCGAGGCGCAGGCGGTGGCGGCCTATCGCGCCTGCGCCGATGCGATCCCCGCATTGCAGGCTTTGGCGCGCAAGGTCGGCGATGTCGATTTCGCGCGCATGTCGAGCCTCTACTACGCCAGCCGCCGCCGCGACCTGGCCGGGATGCGCGAAGAATGCGCGCTGCGCCGGCATCACGGATTCGACGTGCGCTGGCTGGAACGCGACGCACTGCGCGCGGCGTTCGCGATCGACGCCCCGGGCGCGATCCTCAGCGCGCTGGCCGCGCGGATCGATCCGTATCGCATGGCCTACCGCCTGCTTGCGGCGCTGTCGAAGCGCGGAAGCGCGGTCTACGACCGCACCCGCATCGAGACGCTGCATCCCGCCGCGCGCGGCGTCGCGTTGCGCACGGCCGAGGGTATCGGCATCCGCGCCAGGCACGTCGTGCTCGCGGCGGGCTACGCCAATCAGCGCTGGCTCGATGCGCGCGTCGCGAAGAATCGGAGCAGTTATGCCTTCATCACCGACCCCATCGACGCGGAGGCGCTCGGCCCGCTGCGCGACACGATGGTGTGGGAATCGGCGCGGCCGTATCTGTATCTGCGCAGCACCGGCGACCGCCGCCTGCTGGTCGGCGGCGAGGACGATGCGGTCGACATCCCGTCGCGCCGCGACCGCCGCGTCGACGCCAAGGCGCGCCGCCTGCGAAAAAAAGTCGAAGCGCTGTTTCCGCATCTCTCGGTGCAGCCGACCTTCTCATGGGCGGGCACCTTCGCCGAGACCGCCGACGGCCTGCCGTTCTTCGGCCCGCATCCGCAGCATGGGCCGCGCGTGCATTTCGCGATGGCCTACGGCGGCAACGGCATCACCTATTCGATGATCGGTGCGGAGCTGGTGCGCGCGCGGATCGAACGGCGCAGGCATCCGCTGGCGGCGTTCTTTTCCTTCGAGCGCCTGGGCTGAGCGCGGGTTCGAGGTTGCGGGTGAACGCAGCGGGCTGAAGCCCGCTCTACCGTTTGATGCTGCGGCTTTGCCGCCGCGTCGGCGCGCAACACGATGCGCAGGCTTGGGCACTAGTCTTCGAGCAAGGCCTCGTGATGCCCCATCTCGACGCGGTCGCCGCCCCGGCGCAGGACGAAGACGCCGCCGGCGAAGGACAGGATGGCGCGTTCGCCGGGGATTTCACGCGGATGCCGCGCGGAATCCATCGGCATCCGGGGCGGCAGCGTCTGTCCGAACAGGGCGGCGACCAGGACGCCGGCATCGCGCGCGTTGGCGGACAGCGCGGTGCGCATGTGGCCGCATCCGTCTTCCGACCACAGCGTCGCGAGTCGCTGCGTGCCGGTCAGTGGCGTCCACGACGGCCGCTGCGCTTCGGCCAGGATCGTCTTGTGGTCCTCGATCATCCGCGCGACGCGCTTGCGTTCGGCGCGCTCATGCGGCCGGCCCGTGCCGCCCCTGGCGTTGATCCGCGCGATCGTCGGGCCGAGATTCAGCGCCTCGTAGCGGACGTTTTCCGCGGCGATGAAGCGCGCGGTTTCGTCGTCGGTCTTGGCGGGCAGCGCGAGCGTGTCGGAGACCGCGATCAGGGTGTCGCGCCATGCCGGTTTGCGGCCGGCACCCGGATAACCCTCCGCTTCGATGTGGGCGATGAGGGCGGTGAAATCGGCGGCGAGCGTGGACGAGACCTGCAGGCGGACATGCGGCGCGGTGCGCTTGGGCGTCACGTCATCGATGTCCTGCCCCTTCTCCAGCACCGCGACCTGGATCCGCGCATCGGGCCAGCGGGTCCGGATCGCATCGACGACCGCCTCGACGATGGCCGGTTGCGATGCATCAGGCTGCGATGCATGAAGCGTGGGCAGATCGCAGCCCTGCGCGCGGATCGTCGCGAACGGCGGCTGCGCGAACGCGACCGCGCGGGCTTTCGCATCGCTGCTCATCGCGGCGTACATCAGCAGATTCGCGGCCAGGCTCACGCCCAGGCCCTGGCCGAAGGACCAACCCGGTTGCGCACCGGTGTTGACGAATGGCGTCGAGACATCGCCGATCAGCAGGCGGGGACGGATGCGCGGCTGCAGGACGACCACATGGATCGGCACGGTACCCGCGGCATCGGCGAAGGCCGGGCCGAACCCGGGCGTTTCGGGCTTGGCCGCGGCGGCGGCGGCGCTGAAGGACGAGAGCAGGAAGGCGGCGAAAACGAGGCGTGGGCGCATGCGGACGAAGTGTGCGGTGGCGGTGTTGCCGGGGGCGTCGACCGCATCGCGGTCGGTGCCGGGCCGCGCATGATACCGGCTGCAGCCTGCGCCTATCCGACGCCGCGGCTTCAGTCCTGCATCGACACGTCCGTCAGCGCGATCGTGAAGAATTCGACCTTGCCGCAATCCGGGCGCGTGCAGGCGTAGGCGTCGAAGGATTCGGGGTCGATCGGGCGTTCGCCCAGGGGACCATGGATCACCGGCAGCGTGCGCGCGCTTTCGTGCAGGCGCAGACGGCCCAGCGCCTGCATCCCCGCGCCGCAGCGCGCACAGGCAAGCTCGCGCGCCGCGGGCGTTTCGTCGTCGACCACCAGTGCGTCCTCGACCGCGAACGCCGGGTCGATCGCGCCGCCGTCGGAGGGCAGGCCGCAGTTCCAGCAGATGCCGAATTCCGAATCGTTGTCTTCGCCGCAGCTGGTGCAGTTCCAGTTGGCCATGTCTTGCTCCCGGGATCGCGGGCAGGATAGCCGCGCCGTCGTCGCGCAGGCCCGCGGACGCGCCGCGAATCGCGGCGCGAACCGCCGGAAGGTCGCACCGCCATGACGGGCGGCCATGCTGCATCGCAGCAGCAACCGTATTCATGCCAGCCGGCAAACCCGCGGGCTATGCTGCGGCACCACCCGGGGAGGACCGCCCATGCTGCGGATGCAAGAACGCCTGTCGCTGCCGTTCCTGATGCTGCTGAGCCTGCCGTCGACGGCGATGGGCTTCGCGCTGGCGGTGCAGATTTCCGCGCTGAGCTGGCTGCTGTCCACCAAGTACGGGTTGAACATCCACGAGATCGGCATCGTCTGGGCCGCGGGTCCGCTGGCGGGCATTCTCGGCCAGGTGTTGATCGGCATCATCAGCGACAACGTCTGGATCTGGGGCGGGCGGCGACGGCCGTTCATCGTGGTCGGCGGCGTGCTGACGTCGCTGATGCTGCTGGCGCTGCCCTCGATCGGCGCGATCGACGAGGCGCTGGGTCTCGACGCGATCCTCGGCGTGGCGATCACCGTCGCCCTGGCGCTGGATCTGTCGATCAACCTCGGTTTCAATCCGACCCGTTCGATCATCACCGACGTGACGCCGGAAGGTCCGAAGCGCACCGCCGGCTACACCTGGATGCAGACGGTGTCGGGCACGTTCGGCGTGCTGGCGTACGCCATCGGCGCGATCTGGGGCAATGTCGCGCTGATCTATTTCGGCGCCGGCCTGGCGCTGGTGTTCTCGATCGTGCCGGCGCTGCTGGTGGAAGAGCCGCGACAACTGGCGCATACCGAAACCGGCGCGTCGACCGAGAAGCTCGGCCCCGGCGCGCTGCTGATGCTGATGCGTCCGCTGTGGGCGTTCGCGGTGTACGCGCTGATCGCGATGGGCATGAAGCTCGCCGGCGCGAAGGCGCACGGTCTGTGGCTGGAGGCGGTGTTCGGTGTGTTGGCGCTGGCGCTGATCCTGCATGCGTTGACCGAAAAACAGACGCTGGACGGCCGCGAGGACATCGCCGGTTTCCGCAAGGTGCTGGCGGCGCATGCGATCAGCTGGTTCGGCATGCAGACCCTGTTCGTGTTCATGATCGGCTTCGTGCAGCAGCGTTTTCCGCAGCTGGACGACGACGCCACCGGCCAGCTGATGTCCTTCAGTTTCCTGTCGTTGAACGCGGTCGCCGCGGTGGTGCCCGCGCTGGTGCTCAGCCCGCTGGCGCTGCGCTTCCGCGAGGTGCGCGTGCATGCGGCCAGTCTCGCGACGATGGCCGTCGGTTTCGGCTTCGTCTATCTGTTCGGCCACAGCCACGCCGCGGTGTACGTGGGCATGGGCCTGATGGGTCTGGGCTGGGGCGCGATCGTCAGTCTGCCGTTCGCGATCTTCTCGCAGGGCGTTTCGCCGGCGCGGATCGGTCTGTACATGGGCGTGTTCAACCTCAGCGTGGTGTTGCCGCAACTCGCGGTGAGTCTGGGCGTGGGCTATCTGCTGTCGCAGCTGGAGAACAAGGCGCTAGTGTTCGCGATCGGCGGCGGCTGCATGCTGCTCTCGGCGCTGGCGTGGCTGGCGGTGAAACAGGGCGCGCCGCACGTGCGCGACGCGACGCCCGGCGCCGGCAACCACTGATCGGATCGTCGCCCCGCGCGGGCGATGCGTGCGCACGGGGTGCGCCCGCGCCCCGACCTGACTACACTTCAGGCCTGCACCGGATCGGACAGCCTCATGGCGCTTCGCAAAACCAAGGCCACCTCGGTCGACATCGCCCATCGTGCGGGCGTCTCGCAGGCCACCGTTTCGCGCGTGTTGCGCGGCAGTCCGCTGGTCAACGCCGAAACCCGCAAGCGCGTCCTCGATGCGGTGCAGGAACTCAACTACAAGGTCGACCGCCGCGCCTCCAGCCTGCGCACCCAGCGCGTCGGCACGCTCGCGCTGCTGCTGTTCGAGGACCCGACCGAGGACGAGTCGAACATCAATCCGTTCTTCCTGTCGATGCTCGGTTCGATCACCCGCGCCTGCGCGCGCCAGCATCACGATCTGCTGGTCTCGTTCCAGCAGTTGTCCGACGACTGGCACGCCGACTACGAAGACAGCATGAAGGCCGACGGCCTGATCCTGCTCGGTTACGGCGACTACGTCGATTACCGTCCGAAACTCGAACGTCTGGTCGAGCAGGGCACGCATTTCGTGCGCTGGGGCGCGGTGTTGCCGGACCAGCCGGGCGTGTCGATCGGCTGCGACAATTTCGCCGGTGGCCGTCTCGTCGGCGAGCATCTGCTCGGCCTCGGCCGGCGCAGCATCGCCTTTCTCGGCGATGCGTCCAGCCACTATCCGGAATTCCACGCGCGCTATCGCGGCTGCGAGCTCGTGCAGCGCGCGGCCGGTATCGCCGAAGACGCGGCGCTGCAGGTCGATGCGCTCAGCTCCGAGGAAGAAGGCTACGAAGCGGCGAAGGCGCTGCTCGGCCGCGGCGTGCTGTTCGACGCGGTGTTCGCCGCCAGCGACCTGATCGCGATCGGCGCGATCCGCGCCCTGCTCGAACACGGTCTGCGCGTGCCCGAAGACGTGGCCGTGGTCGGCTTCGACGACATCGCCATGTCGCGCTTCTGCAACCCGCCGCTGACCACCGTCTACCAGGACACCGCCCACGCGGGCGAATTGCTGGTCGAGACTCTGCTCAAGCTGGTGAACGGCCACGCCGCGCAGAGCCAGATGCTGCCGGCGAAACTGGTGGTGCGGCGGTCGAGCGGGGCTTAGGGCTGACGGCGCGAACGGCTGACCGGGCGAGGGTCATGGCCGATCGGTGTCTTCCCGGACCGCAGCCTGCGCGCGCTTCAGCGCCTTCCGCAAGCCGGCATCGACCACCGGCGCATCGAGCACCAGCACCTCCACGCCATGCGCGGGCACGCTTGCGACCAGCGGCTTGCCGGCTTCGACTTCGATCACGCGTCCGTCCAGCGCCGAGCGCCAGGCGCCCGGTTGCAGGTATTTGCCGGCCTGCAGCTCGGCGGCGGCATCGCCCTTGTTCAACAGCACGAGTGCGATCTGCGCGCTTCCGTCGTGCTGCAGCACACGATAGAACGCCGCCTGGTCGCCGTGCATGCGCAGCACGACCTGCAGCCCGCGCTGCAGCGCAGGCGTTTGCGCGCGTACGCGCGCAATCCGGCGCAGCGCCTGGTGGATCGGGCTGCGCGGTGCGGCATCCACCCGCGTCTGCCCGAAATAATTGCGGTTGCCGGCGTGTTCCGCGGTGCCGCGCATGAACCCGACCTCCGAGCCGTAATAGATCACCGGAGTGCCGCGCGCGGTGAACAGGAAATTGTGGGCGTCGATGAAACCGGCGTCGTCCGCATCCAGTCGCGGCGTATCGTGGTTGTCGTACATCGTCATCAGCGCGTAGGGATTGCGGTAGGGACCGCGCTCAAGATGCAGCGGCCGGCGCAAGGCCTGGTATCCCGCGCCCTCGCGCCCGAACACCCGCTCCATCGCGCCCTTGAGCGGGAAATCGAGCACGCTGTAGCCGCCGTTTTCCGGCCGCGTGTGTGCGGCGATCTCGCGCGCGTCGTAGCTGAAGGCTTCGGCGAACATGAAGAATCCCGGCCGGTGCGCGCGGATGCGGTCGGCGAAGGATTTCCAGAACGCGTGCGGCATCCAGCCGATGGTGTCGATCCGGAACGCGTCGGCACCTTCGTCGATCCAGCGACTGTGGGCCTCGAACATGTAATCGAGCAAGGCGGGATTGGCGTCGGCCAGATCCGACAGTTCGGCGATGCCCTCGCCGGTGTTGTAGAGCGCATGCAGCGGGTTGCCGACGGGATCGAGGCGCTCGCGCGGCAGATTCTGGTGATCGGCGACGAGGCGGCCTTCGGCGTCGTACAGCTCGCCGAATTTCGGCTGGTCCACCGGCATGCCGAACGCGGGCGAGCCGTGGTTGGCGACGATATCGAGGACCACCTTCAGCCCCTGCGCGCGCATCCGGCCGGCGAACGCGCGGAAGTCGAGGCCGGGGCTGGGCAGATGCTCGTCGAGTCGATGGAAATTCACGCCCCAGTAGCCGTGGTATCCGGTTTTGCCGCCATCGGTCCACAGCCCGCCCTTGACCACCGGCGTGCCGCCGGTGAAAGCCTCGTCGGGGTTGTCCACGATCGGCGTGATCCACACCGCGCCGAAGCCCATGTCGCGGATGTAGCCGGCGTTGTCGAGCACGCCCTTGAAGTCGCCGCCGAGGTAACCGACGTTGTCCTGCTCTGCCTCGGCGCCCGGTGTGGGCCGGTCGAAGGTGGCGAACTCCGGGCCCTTCTCGCGACCCTGATCGCGCTGGTCGTTGCCGGGGTCGCCGTTGACGAACCGGTCCGTGATCACGAAATACACCGCGTCGGAGGCCATCGGTTCGGTGGTGCCGACAAAACGTTCGCAGCCGGCATCGCAGCGATCGGACTCGGCCGCGCCGGCAGGCCCGGATGCGGCCAGGCCTGCGATCAGCATGCAGATGAACAGACGGGAGTGCATCGGGAGAATCTCCGTTCGGATCAGAGGATATCGGCGCAGGTCGTCGCGCGCGCCTGCGCCGCATCCGCGGACGCGACATCGCCGCTGACGACATGGAGGCCTCCGATCGCAGCGGCCGGCAGGGCCAACGCCGATGTCTGCATGCCGGGCACATGGCTGCGGTCCTTGCCGACGGGGCAGACTTCGCTGCGTAGCGCCATGGGGTTTGAGGTTGTGCGGGCGGGCCGTCGCGGTCGTCGTCAACGCGCCGCCGCAGTTGTCCCGGTGTGCGCGATCTTCGGCTCGTGCACCCGGAACAGGCACAGTGCGCCGACGATCAGACTGGCGCCGCTGATGATCAGCGCGAAGATCGGGCGGTTGTCGAACAGCGTGCGCAGGGTCGGCCCGAGGAGGGTCGCGGCGACGATCTGCGGGATGACGATGAACATGTTGAAAATGCCCATGTACACGCCCATCTTTTTTTCGTCGATGCAGCTGGCGAGCAAGGCATAGGGCATCGAGAGGATGCTGGCCCAGGCGATGCCGACCAGCGCGAAGGAACCGATGAGCCACACGGGATCGGGCACGGCCGCCATCGACAGGAAGCCGAGTCCGCCGAGCACCAGCGAGACGAAATGCACGCCCTTGCGGTTGACCGTGCGCCGCGAAGCGTAGAAGGCCAGCAGCAGCGCGATCACCATCGACGACAGGCCGTAATAGCCCATGTACGAACCGACCAGGTCGGCGGCGTTCTGGAACGCCTGATTGGCTGCGGCGAAGGCATCGGCCTGCGCCGGCACTGCCATGTCGAAGGCTTCGGGATCGGGCGCCGGCGCCTTGAACACGTGTTCGGTCAGGCCCGGCGTCGCCATGCTCCACATGCTGAAGAACGCCAGCCAACTGAAGAACTGCACGATGCCGATGTTGAGCATCTGCTTCGGCATGCGCGCGATGTTGTGCAGGATCTCGGCGAAGAAATTGCCGCTGGCGGCCTTCTCCGCCTTGAAACGTTCCATGTCCTCGGGCGGATATTCGCGGGTGGTGAAGATCGTGACCAGAATGCTGGCGAGGAACACGAAGGCGCCGATCGCGAAAGCGATCTTCACCGATGGCGGGACCACCCCCGGACCGGCCTCGTTGGGTACGCCGAGCTGGCTGACGAACCAGGGCAGATTGCTCGCGACCCAGGTACCGATGCCGATGATCAGTGTCTGCAGGACGAAACCGTAGGAACGCTGGTTTTCGGGAAGCTTGTCCGCGACCAGCGCGCGGAACGGTTCCATCGAGATGTTGATCGACGCATCCAGCACCCACAGCAGGCCCGCCGCGACCCACAGCGCCGGCGAGTGCGGCACGAAGATCAGTGCGATCGAACTCATGATCGCGCCGATCAGGAAGTACGGCCGGCGTCGGCCGAGGATCGGGTGCCAAGTGCGATCGCTCAAATACCCGACGATCGGTTGCACCAGCAGGCCGGTCAGCGGCGCCGCGATCCAAAGCAGCGGCAGCGCGTCCTTCTCGGCGCCGAGCGTCTGGAAGATGCGCGACATGAAGCCGCCCTGCAGCGCGAAACCGAACTGGATGCCCAGAAACCCGAACGACATGTTCCAGATCTGCCAGAACGAGAGCTGCGGTTTGAGTGGCGGGGTGCCTTGCGGCGTCGCGTTCGGGGTCATCGTGGGGTCCTGGCGGGCATGGCTGGCGGCATGACGTGCGCGGTCGCGCAGCGTCGCGCGGCTACGATGCCCGCGCGCATCGCGTGCGGCACGTTGCAGTGCAGCATTTCGCGCATGCAAACGTATTCAGATCGTTTCGCGCATCGCGGCGACGTTCGCGGACGCCGTGCGCATGGCATCGTCGCGCTCCCGATCGGCAGGCGGATGCGCGCGCATGCGGCACATCGATCCACGCGGCGGCGCTCGCCGCCCCGACTTGCAACGCCGCGACTCACATCGGTTTCGCCGCACAGTGCCTGGCGATGAATTCCTCGTGGGTGGGCATCACCCGCGTGCAGTTGGCGATGACGCCGCGGATGCCGGCCATGAATTCGGCGATCTTCTCTTCCGGATACACGTCGACCAGCGCGTGGTAGCCGCGCGGTTCCATCCGCTGTCCGTGCATCACCTGCATCCAGCTGGGCTCGGCGAACAGTTCGTTGGCGTCGCGGAAGATGCGGCCGTTGCTGCGGAACAGGTCCATCTTGCGGGTCAGCGATTCGGGCACGTCCATCGTCCGGCAATAGTCCCAGAACGGCGTGTCGTCGCGCTCGGTGGCGTGGTAATGCAGGATCAGGAAATCGCGGATCTTGTCGAACTCGAAATCCGAATGCGCGTTGAATTCGTCGATGTCGGTCTCGTCGAATCCGGCGTGCGGGAAGAATGCGGTCAGGCGCGCGATGCTGGACTGGATGAGATGAATGCTGGTCGATTCCAGCGGCTCCATGAAGCCGCTGGAAAGACCGATCGCGACCACGTTCTTGTTCCAGAACTTCCTGCGCTTGCCGGTGACGAAGCGCAGCACGCGCGGCTCGGCCAGCGCTTCGCCTTCCAGATTGGCCATCAGCGTCGCGACGGCCTCGTCCTCGCTGATGAAGCGGCTGCTGAAGACGTGGCCGTTGCCGACCCGGTGCTGCAGCGGAATGCGCCACTGCCAACCGGCGGCGCGCGCGGTCGAACGCGTGTACGGCGTCAGCGGCGTGGTGCGCACGCAGGGCACCGCCGCCGCGCGGTCGCAGGGCAGCCAGTGGGTCCAGTCGATGTAGCCGCTCTTGAGCGTCTGTTCGATCAACAGGCCGCGGAAGCCGGAGCAGTCGACGAACAGCTGCCCGGGAATGCGTTCGCCGCTCTCCAGCGTGATCGCGGCGACGAAGCCGGTCTCGGGGTTCTGTTCCACGTGCATGACCTTGCCTTCGGTCCGCACCACGCCGCGGGCTTCGGCATAGCGGCGCAGGAAGCGCGCGTACAGGCCGGCGTCGAAATGGTAGGCGTAGGCGATGTCGGCCAGCGGCGAATTCGGCCGGTCGGTGACCGCGCGCATGAACTTGTCGTGGCGCGCGGCGAAGGTGTTGATCGAATAATCGTCCAGCGGCGCGGCCTTGCCGGCCTGGTGCATCTTCAGCCAGTACTGGTAGAAGGGCACCACGCCGAGATCCTGGCCGATCTTGCCGAAGCCGTGGATGTAACTGTCGCCCAGCCGTCCCCAGTTCACGAATTCGATGCCGAGCTTGAACGAGCCCATCGTTTCGCGCACGAACTGCGCCTCGTCCAGATCCAGCGCGGTGTTGTAGAGCTTGATCATCGGGATCGTCGCTTCGCCGACGCCGACGGTGCCGATCTCCTCGGATTCCACCAGGCGGATCGAATACGATCGGTCCAGGACTTTCGACAGCGCCGCGGCGGTCATCCAGCCGGCGGTGCCGCCGCCCACGATCACGATCTCGGTCACGCGGTCGTCGGCGATGGGAGCGGTGTTCATGCAGTGGAGCCTCGTTGAAATGCGCGACAAGTATGCGGCACATCAGTATGTGGTCCCGGCCGACGCAGGTCATCCCGCAACGCAGCGCCGGCGCGGCCGATCGCCTGCATACGTATTCATGCTGTCGCTCGCGTTGGCATCGAGCGTCGTCCATGCCGGCGATGGGCTGAGCCCGGTCGAGCGTGGCCCGCAGTGCGACCCGGCGCTGCCGCCGCAGGTGCTGCATCCGGCGACGACGCCCGCCGTCGATGCGCGCGCCTATTGGCTGGCGCGCGGCCTGATCCAGTGGCCGGGTGCCGGTACCTCGGGGCGCTTCCGTCTTTACGCTTCGGCCACCGCGGCCCTGCACGTCGCGATCGGACACGCAGTGACCGGCGCCGATGAGGCGCTGGCGCTGACGCCTGTCGGGACTGCGCCGACGGCCGCGGTCGCCGAGCGCTTCGGCTTCATCGCCGATGGCCCTCGACTGGCATTGCCGGCGGATGCGGATGTCGCCACGCTGCTCCGCGGCCAGCTGCTGCTGGTGCGCGAGGATGCCCGCGGCCGCGCGATCGAAGCGACCGCGCTGCAGACGCCGGGCGCGCTGGACGACCTGTATGCCGCGGCGGCCGATGTGTCCGATCTCGGCGCGACCGTCGACGATACGCAGACCCGCTTCGCGCTGTGGGCACCGACCGCCCGCAGCGTCGCCGTGTGCGTCTATCCGATGCGCGACGGCGGACGTTTCCACGCGTATCCGATGGTGCGCGACGACGCGACCGGCGTGTGGCGCTTCCGCGACGGCGATGCGCTGCGCGGGCGTCGTTACGCCTATCTGGTCGAGGTCTACGTCCCCGGCGTGGGCATCGTCCGCAATCGCGCGACCGACCCGTATTCCGTCGGCCTGAGCGCGGATTCGGTGCACAGCGTCGTGCTCGATCTCGATCACGCCTCGACCAAACCCGAGGGCTGGGATGCGGCGCCGCGTCCGCCCGCGCTTGCGGCGAACGTCGACATGAGCGTCTACGAACTGCATGTCCGCGATTTCTCGCGCGACGACCGCAGCGTCCGCGAGGATTGGCGCGGCAAGTATCCCGCGTTCACCGTCCAGGACTCCGCCGGTATGCGCCACCTGCGCGCGCTCGGCGCGGCCGGCATCACCGACGTGCATCTGCTGCCGGCCTACGATCTGTCGACGGTGCCGGAGCGCGGCTGCATCGAACCGACGATTCCCGATGCCGCGCCCGACAGCGACGCGCAGCAGGCGGCGATGGCCGCGACCGCGGCGCGCGACTGTTTCAACTGGGGTTACGACCCGTACCACTACAGCACGCCGGAAGGCAGCTATGCGACCGATCCCCACGGCGCGGTGCGGGTGAGCCAGTTCCGCGCGATGGTGCAGGCGCTGCACGCGGCAGGCCTGCGCGTGGGCATGGACGTGGTCTACAACCATACGTTCGCATCGGGCCAGGACGAGAAATCGGTGCTCGACCGGATCGTGCCCGGTTACTACCACCGCCTCGACGCGACCGGCAAGGTCGAACGTTCCACCTGCTGCGAGAACACCGCCACCGAACACCGGATGATGGCGAAACTGATGATCGATTCCGCCGCGCTGTGGGCGAAGCACTACCGCATCGATTCGTTCCGCTTCGACCTGATGGGCCACCAGCCGCGTGCGGCGATGGAACGTCTGCAGGCCGCGGTCGACGCCGCCGCTGGCCGCCGCGTGCCGCTGCTGGGCGAAGGCTGGAATTTCGGCGAGATCGCGAACGGCGCGCGCTTCGTGCAGGCCTCGCAGTTGTCGCTCGACGGCAGCGGCATCGCCACCTTCAGCGATCGCGCGCGCGATGCGCTGCGCGGCGGCGGGTGTTGCGACGGCGGCGAAGGGCTGGTCGCGAATCAGGGCCTGCTCAACGGCCTGCATTACGCACCGAACGCCTTGAATGCGGGCAAGGATCGCCGCGCCGATCTGCTGCGCGCCGCCGATCTGGCGCGCATCGGCTTGGCCGGCACCCTGCGCGAGTTCGAACTGCAGGGCGCCGACGGTGTCGTGCGCCCGCTGTCGAAGTTCGATTACGCCGGCCAGCCTGCGGGCTATGCCGGCCAGCCCGGCGAGGTCGTGAACTACGTCGAGAACCACGACAACATGACCCTGTTCGATCTCAACGCGCTGCGGCTGCCGCGCGAGACATCGCGCGAAGACCGTGCGCGCGTGCAGATGCTCGGCGTCGCCTTCACCGCCTTCAGCCAGGGCGTGGCCTATTACCACGCCGGCATCGAGATCCTGCGTTCGAAATCGCTGGACAAGAACAGCTTCGATTCCGGCGATGCCTTCAACCGTCTCGACTGGTCGTACACCGACAACGGCTTCGGCCGCGGACTGCCGCCGGCGAAGGACAACGGCAGGGACTGGCCGTGGATGCGGCCGGCGCTGGCGGATGCGGGCATCAAGCCGCGGCCCGAAGACATCGCGTGGATGCGCGATGCCTTCCTCGATCTGTCGCGCATCCGCGCCGGCTCCACGCTGTTCCGCCTGCGCAGCGCCGACGACGTGCGCAGGCGGCTGTCGTTCCGCAATAACGGCCCCGAGCAGAACCCGGTGGTGATCGTCGCGCATCTCGACGGCGCCGGTCATCCGGGCGCGGCGTTCCGCGAGATCCTGTATTTCATCAATGTCTCGCCCGACGCGCAGACGCTGACCCTGCCGGAAGAGCGCGGCAAGCCCTACGCGCTGCATCCGGTGCAGCGCGCGGCGACGGCCGCCGACGACCGCCCGAAAGCCGCGCGACACGATGCGCGCGAGGGTCGCTTCACGATCCCGGCGCGCAGCGCCGTGGTCTACGTCGTCGAATGAGTGTCTCCCGTACAGTCCGAAGAGGAATTCCCATGCGCCGCGACCGTCCTTCGTTCCGCTTCGCCGCGCTGTCGGCGCTGGCGCTGTGCATCGCGCTGCCGCTGCAGGCCGCCACCGTCGCCGAAGTGGCCTCGCCCGACGGCAGCATCCAGGTGGAACTCGATCTCAACAGCGAAGGCCGGCTGGCCTATCGCGTGGCGCGCAAGGGACAGCCGCTGATCGCCGATTCCCGGCTCGGTTTCATCCTGCGCAACGGCCGCCAGTTCCTGCGCGGTCTGACCCTGGACACGCAGTCGACACGCGGTTTCGACGAGACCTGGGAGCAGCCTTGGGGCGAGCGCCGCTTCGTCCGCAACCGCTACAACGAACTGCGCGCGCGCTTCGTCGAAGGCGACCGCGACCGTCGCCGCTTCGACGTGGTGGTGCGCGTGTTCGACGACGGTCTCGGCTTCCGCTACGAGTTTCCGAAACAGGCGGCGCTGGACGAGGTGCAGATCCAGGAAGAGCTGACCGAGTTCGCGATCGCGCGCCCCGCGACCGCGTGGTGGATTCCGGCGTTCGAATGGAATCGCGAGGAATATCTCTATAGCCGCACGCCGCTGGCGGAAGTGGGCGTGGCCCAGACCCCGATCACGCTGTGCACCGACGACGGTACCCATCTGTCGCTGCACGAGGCCGCGCTGGTGGACTACGCCGGCATGAATCTGGCGAAGGGCGATGGCGGCGTGCTGCGCGCCGCGCTGACGCCGGGCAGCCCCGCCAAGGTCGTGCGCCGCACGCCGTTCGTCACGCCGTGGCGCACGGTGCAGATCGCCGATCGCGCCGGCGGGCTGGTCGAGTCCGATCTCATCCTCAATCTCAACGAACCGAACGCGCTCGGCGACGTGAGCTGGTTCAAGCCGTCGAAATACGTCGGCGTGTGGTGGTCGCTGCATCTGGACAAAGAAAGCTGGGCGACCGGGCCGAAGCACGGCGCGACCACCGCGAACACGCGGCGCTACATCGACTTCGCCGCGAAGCATGGCTTCCGCGGCGTGCTGGTCGAAGGTTGGAACAAGGGCTGGGACGGCGACTGGTTCGCCAACGGCTGGGATTTCGATTTCAGCGCGCCGACGCCCGATTACGATCTCGAAGGTCTCGCGGCTTACGCGAAGTCGAAGGGCGTGCATCTGATCGGCCATCACGAAACCGGCTGTGCGGTCTCGCACTACGAGCGCCAGATGGACCGGGCGTTCGCGCTGTTCGCGCGCCTGGGCATCGATGCGGTGAAGACCGGCTATGTCTGCGACGCCGGCCAGATCGAACGCCAGGATACGGTCGGCGGCCCGGTGGTGCGCGAATGGCACGAAGGCCAGTTCATGAGCAACCATCATCAGCGCGTGCTGGAGGCGGCGGCGAAGCATCGCATCGCGATCAACGCGCACGAGCCGATCAAGGACACCGGCCTGCGCCGCACCTATCCGAACTGGGTGTCGCGCGAAGGCGCGCGCGGCCAGGAATTCAACGCCTGGGGCCGTCCGCCGAACCCGCCCGAGCACGAGCCGAACATGATCTTCACGCGGATGCTCGCCGGGCCGATGGATTTCACCCCCGGCGTGCTCAGCCTGGAAGGCCGTGGTCAACCGCTGCAGAGCACGCTGGCGCGCCAGCTCGCGCTGTACGTCGTGCTCTACAGCCCGATCCACATGGCCGCCGATCTGCCCGAGCACTACGAACGACACATGGAGGCGTTCCGCTTCATCCGCGACGTGCCCGTGGACTGGCAGGACACCCGCGTCGTCGACGGCGAAGTCGGCGATTTCGCGACGATCGTGCGCAAGGATCGCAACAGCGAGGACTGGTACCTCGGCAGCGTGACCGACGAGACCGCGCGCACGTTGACGGTTCCGCTGAGTTTTCTCGACCCCGATCGGACCTACGTCGCGCAGATCTACCGCGACGGCGAAGGCGCGGACTACCGCGACAACCGCTTCGCGTTCGCGCGCGAAACCCGGACGGTGAAACGCACCGATACGCTGACGCTGTGGCTGGCTGCGGGTGGCGGTCAGGCGATCCGGTTCGTGCCGAAGCGATAGTCGCCTCATGTTCAATTCGAATCCGCGCATCGAGGTCGTGCCCATCGCAGGCCGCCACGTCTGCCACGTGATCGACGACGCGCTGCTCGATCCGGACAAACTGGTGACGTTGGCGGCGGCGCATGCCGATGCGTTCGTCGAAACCGCGCACAACGGTTATCCGGGCCCGGAACTGCGGATGCCGGACGGCTTCTCGGCGCAGCTCGACGCGTTCTTCGCCCGGCATCTGCGGCGCGCGTTCGACGTGCGCCGCACCGAGCGCATGTACAGCCGGCTGGCGATCACCGCGACCCCGCCGGAACGCCTGGCGCCGTCGCAGTCCATCTGTCACGTCGACCGGCTGAGCGTGGACCCGCGGCACCGGATCGTTGCCTCGGTGCTGTATCTGTTCCGCGACGCGCGTCTGGGCGGCACCTCGTTCTATGCGCCGAAGCATCCGCCGGAACGCATCCTGCCGATGATCGCGGATGCGAGCGTTCTCGACGCCGAAACGTTCCGCGCGCGTTACGGCATCGCGACCGGCTACATGACCGCGTCCAACGACTGGTTCGAGAAGATTCTCACCGTGCCCGCGCGCTACAACCGGATGATCGTCTACGAAGGCACGCTGTTCCACAGCGGCGAGATCGCGCATCCGGAGCTGTTCTCGCGCGACCCGCGCGCGGGCCGGCTCAGTCTCAACGGGTTCTTCACCTGCCGCAGGAATCTGGTCGCATGAAACGATGTTTGTCGAACCTCCTCGCGCTGTGGCTGGCGGCGCTGCAGATCGGATCGGCCTGCGCCGCGCCCGCCTTCCGCAGCGTCGCCACCGATGCGCGCGGCGAGACGCTGTCGTTCGACGCACCCGGCATCGACGCCGACGGCCTGCGCGTGCGCGTGCTGCTGCCGCCGGACTACGATCCGGCATCGGCGCCGGGCTATGCGGTCCTGTACGTCAACGACGGCCAGGACGCCGACGCGGTCGCGCTGCGGCCGTGGCTGGATGCGCTGATCGTCTCCGGCGAGATCGCGCCGGTGATCGCGGTCGCGATCGACATGCCGAAGGATCGCATGGGGGCATATGGCTTCTCCGATCGCGCGGCGCAGCGCAGTCTGATCGCGCCGCTGCGCGTCGGCGCGATCGGCACGCAGGCGCATGCCTATTCCGAGTGGGTCGCGAAGACGCTGGTGCCGGCGATCGATGCGCGTTACCGCACCCGTGCGCGGCCGGATGCGCGCGCGATCCTGGGCTGGTCGCTCGGCGGCGCCAACGCCTTCAATCTCGGTTGGCATTACCCCGACGTATTCGCGCGCACGGGTGCGTTCTCGCCTTCGTTCTGGCTGCCCGCCGGGAACGGCGATGGCGATGCCGTGCAGCGCACGCGGATCGCGCAGGGCATGGTCGCCGCCGGGCAATATCATCCCGGATCGAAATTCTTCTTCGCGGTCGGCGATGCCGAGGAGACCGACGACCGCGATGGCGACGGCGTCATCGACGTGCTCGACGATGCGCGCGATATCGTGGAGGGCTGGCGCGTCGCCGGCGAAGCCGAACCGCGCGCGAAAGGCCTGCGTCAGCTCGGCCATTCGGTGAATCTCGATCATGCCGCGAAAGGCACGCGCGCCGACGCATCGCTGCACGTGCTGCCGGGCGGCGAACACCGCCAGCGCAGCTGGGCGAAAATGCTGCCGCTATTCCTGCGCTGGGCCTACGCGCTGCATGCGCCGCCATTGAACGCGACCGGCGCCACCGAAAGCTGGCAGCGCGTGCCGTCGCGGCATGTCGGTGCGCGCGATGTCGACGTGTGGCTGCCGCCGTCGTACGGCCGCGATCCGGTGCGGCGCTATCCGGTGCTGTACATGCACGATGGCCAGAACCTGTTCGATCCCGCGCTGAGTTACACCGGCACCGACTGGGACGTCGACGGCGCGATGACGCGACTGATCGAACGCGGCGAGATCCGCGAGGCGATCGTCGTCGGCGTCTGGAACACGCCGCTGCGGTTCGCCGAGTACATGCCGCGGGCGCCGGTGCGCACCGACACGGTCGGCAGCGGCATCGATGGCCGGCCGATCGGGCGGACGGAAGACATCCGCTCCGACGCCTATCTGCGCTTCCTGGTCGAGGAACTCAAACCCTTCATCGACGCGCGCTACCGGACGGCGACCGGCCGCGACGACACCTTCGTGATGGGCTCCAGCATGGGCGGTCTGATTTCGTTGTACGCGGTCGCGACGCATCCCGAGGTCTTCGGCGGCGCGGGCGCGGTGTCCACGCACTGGCCGGCCTGCGACGGCTGCGTCGTCGACTGGCTGGCCGCGCATCTGCCCGACCGCCGCACGCATCGGCTGTATTTCGATCACGGCACCGCCGCGCTGGATGGGTTCTATCCGCCGCACCAGCAGCGGATGGATGAAGCGATGCGCAAGGCCGGCTGGCGTGAAGGCCCGCGCTGGACGACACGTCGTTTCGAAGGCGCCGAACACAACGAAGCCGCGTGGCGCGCGCGACTGGAGATTCCGCTGCGCTTCCTGCTCGCGCCGGAACGCTGATTGACCCGCTGAACCTCCAGCGGATCGTTGGGCGCAGTGGGGTCATTCCTGTGGTGCGTTGTCCTCGCGCTCCAGTTCGCGCATGACATCGTCGAGCCCGCGCGCGAGCCCCAGCGCCTCCCAGTTCGTCGTCTCGCGGACGTCGCAGGCCATGTGCTGCGGGTTCGCGGCGCAGAGCGCGTCCAGCGCGTCGGGAATGCCGTCGTCCTCGGTATGCGCGTACGCCTGCGCCAGGTTCTCGCAGCCGATGCGCACGCCGGCCGCGCAGACCTTCTGATAGTGCGGCTTCGCACCGGCCCAGTCGTTCGCGAGCGCCGCCTGATGCCCGGCGATGTTGCAGCCGTGCAGACTGCCGCGGGCGCAGCAGGCGACGGCGGTTTCGGGGCCCGGTTGCGGGCAATCCTCGACCAGCGCGGTTTCCGCGTAGACCGTCGGCGCCGCGCAGGTGCGCACCGCGCCTTCGCGTCGATAAAGCGCGTAGCGGTTCCAGTCGTCGAGCCCGAGCAGAGAGTCGTCGCCGAGGCGAAGGAATACGAAATCGCCGCCCTTGTCGTGGCGGATGCGCACCTGCCCGTCCTGCAACCGCGCGCGCAGCGTGCCGCCGATGGCTTCGACCCGCCCGCGGTCGCCGAAATCCAGTTCGCTCATCAGCCCGGTATCGGCGACATACCGGCCGCAGGGCAGTGCGGTCGCGGCAACGTCGCGCAGCACCGCGTCGTCGAGCGATGCCAGCGCGGCCGCATGCCTGCAGGCCGACGGGTCCTCGCCGCGCTCGCAGGCACCGCGCAACGCGGTGCGCGCCGCGGCGTAACGTCCGCCGGTCCACAATTCCTCCGCGACGATGCCGCAGATCTTCGCCGAGCCCTGACGTTCGCAAAGCGCGGGCAATGCATCGAGCTGCGCCGACGACAGCGGCACGTCGTCGCCGTACATGGCCGTCGCGACTTCCGCCAACGCTTCGCCCAGCGCCTTCACGATGACCGCGTCGCAGGCCGCGGCGTCGAAGGTCGGCGTGCCTTCGCGGCAGACCGGCGGCGGGCCAGCGTCCAGCGTCGACGGCGCTTTCGCCGCATCGCGCAGCGATGCGATCCAGCGCCCGCAGGCATAGGGCACGCCTTCCTCGCAGCGGCGCTTCAGGGTCGCGGCCGAGGCCAGATCCATGCCCGCCATGCAGGCATCCATCTCCGCCGCGCAGCTGCCCGGCGTCGCCGGCGGCACCTTCGCGCAGACCGCAGCCTCCTGCAGCACGAAGGTCTTGCGGAACGTCGCATCCTCGCCGGTCAGCGTGCGCCCGTCCGCGCTAACGCGGTAATCGTCGATGTAACCGTCGTCGAGGTTGTACAGATGCGCCGCCCCGCCGTCGCGACGGTGCCAGTATGTCGCCGGCGGCATGTCCTCCCGCGACAGCCGCGCGTTGCGCCCGTCCGTGATCGTCAGCCGCGTGCCGGATTCGGCATCGAGGTAGGTGCCACAGGCCAATGTGTCGGCGGCGGCGGGGAGCGAGAACAGGGCTAGCGGCGCGAGCGCGAGCAGGGCAGAAAGGAATCGCGACATGGTGGGGACGGCCATTCGTTTCGAAGGCGCTCATTCTGCAGGGATTTCCCCTCGAATAGTTGCCTTCAAAGTTTCTTCCGCTTCCACCATTCCATTGCCGATTTTTTATCCTTTCCCTTGAACAAGGATGCCAACTTCAGTACTTCATCCCAGGAGAAATGATCGTTCGAAACGCCGATCTCTCGATCGTTACAGTCGAGCAGCACAATAAAGTAACGACCCTTCCCCCATTCGGATCCCGTAATGCGGTCGACGATCCTCGCGGCTGGCCGTAGAAGGACTTGAACTTCATCGGATGGTGCTTCCACGTTGCAAGTGACAGCAATATGCCCAGGCGGGCAGTAAGTATCGCCTATTTCATCAGTCGCGCCATTTACCGTCTGCACGGTCCATTCGTGGCCATGATCGCATCGGTATCTTTTGTAGATTCTCATCAGTTTTCTCAGTAGAACAAATGAATTCACTGAGACGATCTGCTCAGGCCTTCCATAGAGAAATTGGTGCCTGCGCCTCCTAATCTGCGATCAACCAAACATCATGCTCGATCAAGTCTTTAGAGCAAATGTTGATCACTTGGTCGGTCCACAGATCTCGGTAAGGTGATCGGCTTTGAACCTCGCCTTTTATCTCAATTTCTGCAAAATTAATTCCGTCAATTTGGAGAAAGCATTTTCCACTGATAACCGCTGCATCGACCACAGCCAATTCACCTGCAAAGATTGTTTTGTCCCAGACCTTGAAAACATCGTCAACGCGCATTCTAAATTTCATGATCAAAGCCCCATATCTCTGAGAATTTGCAGTCTCCGTGCGTCTTCAGCACTAAGACCAAGCATTCTTTGATGGCGGAGCATGAAATCCTTGACGTGTGTTTCTGCGCTCCCCATGCCGCTAGTGCCCAATCTATCCACGATACCCAGCCTTTGCTGGGTACCGTGCAAAAGCTCCTCAAGAACGGCAGGCTTGCTTGGATTAGGGCGGAGGATGATGTCTTCAGGCCCCAATGCGGCAGCTTCAGCATTTCTGTAATTAAGGTATCTCTCTGCATCACTCCCCTTAGTCGCCCAAGTGATCGATCCCCTCTTTGCAACGGATTCGATCAAAGCGTCAGACGCCCTCTCTACACCTGTAAGCTCATTCGAGCTGAACAATGGCTTCCGGCTGTTTGCAACACCCTCACACCCCTGCGGTACCTCATCCGCCCCGCGCTTCCCACACCGCGCGATCCTGCCCCAGATGCCCTGCATGCGTTGTGCCAGCGCCGCTGCGCGCCGGGCTTGCGCGCGTGCCTTCGCCGCCGCGCTCGCACCGCGTGCCAGCAGTCCGCCGCCCATCCGCTGCACGATCGGGCGCGCGATCATCCGGCCGAACATGTCGCCCAGCGGATTGCCGCGAAGACCCAGCGGGTCGCTGAACCCCAGCGGCGCGCCGTTGCCGTAGGCGTAGGTGCTGATGCCGCCGGCGAGGCCGATCGGGTCGCTCTGCACGTAGCGGCCGACGGTCGGATCGTAATCGCGGAAGTAGTTGTGATACAGCCCGGTCGCGGCGTCGTGGCGCTGGCCGGGGAAGCGCATGTCGAGCACGAAGGCGGTGCCGTCGCCGTCGGGGTCTTCGTTCGGGATGCTGTCGTCGCGTAAGTGTTCCAGTCTTTATTGACAATTTCACCTTCGCAATACCCACCAATGACAATGCAAATTTGGTTCCATGACTAATGTGGCTTCCGAAGCTCCGCTTCCGGCATCAAATACTACGTGTACGCCAGCACCAGATAGATCATTACGGATTTCAATAAACCGAACACCTTCCCCTGAAATCGTTGCCAGCTCCTTTCCACTGCATCGAATTATGACTTGGAACGATTCATAAACCGCACTGAAGGAGAAGTCCATTTCTTGGTTGCCATCGACTGATTTTTTGACATAACGGCAATAGGCCATGCTCGAATCTTCTTCAATCGGCTCAATGCCGAAAGCTTCTAGAAATTCGCCTGTGCTTGGAAATTACATTTTTTTCTATTCACAGATGAACTCAAGCCTATCTTCCAGTCCATAAAGTACGTCCTGTTCAACTGCATCTTTGAAAAGCTTCACGTACTTGGCAAAAATCTCATTTCCCAAGGCGACACGACTTTGCTCTGAATGTTTCCACACGATTTTGACAGGTCTCACGACATCCGTTGTCAACCGATCCCACAAGGCCGCCAAGTTGTATCCGTAGAAATCGCCTAAGCCGAGTTCATTCATCAATATTCCGTGCAAGTCACGCTCGCTGTGAATCTTCGTTCCATCGATGATAATGATCATGAATTCGCCCAGTCTTGGTTGGTCATGCTCATCGTATTTTTAAGCCGATATCTGCTTCTCACCAGATCCAATTCGCGCTTTCCGTCCCGTCCGATCCCGCCCCAGATGCTCTGCATCCTTTTCAGTATCTTCTGTTCACTTCGGCTCGCATTCTGAGTTCTTCAGAAGATCTTAAAATATTGTTTTTACAGCCTAAATCGCAGACTTATCTTGGATAATTTTCAGGCCAGTCCGCGAGCAATCCAAGGTCCAATATTTTCTCAGGTATGTTGGATGAAAAGGCGATTAGTACATATAGGTCTGCACCGCAGGACATGCATGTGCTATAGCAGCATTCAATCAATCGATCTACTTTCATTCCATCGGGCTTTGATTCTCCTTCAAGAAAAGAGAGATACTTTGGATCAGATTGATCCCACCAAGACATCGCCTGTCCAAGACGATAATTGCGGTCATGAAATCTTCCGGAATCATCTCCTGAATAGTCAGAGAAGTAGTGAACTTGGCAATTTATGCGAGCATCTGAATGACAGGAAGGGCAATTTCTGTTGATTTCGATCCAGTTATAAGCACTCATCAGAATGATTCTCCACCGATTCCAATTTCATTCAAAAAATTTCTGAATCTAGCGTCTCTAGTTATAATGCTAACCCTTTCCGTTTGAGCGGATGCTGCCACGCGGATGTCCTTGATCTTTGAGCTTCTGCCCATCGACTCTGCCAACGCACGCAAAGATGCAACGTCAGACTCCGTGCCCGATTTTGCGATATGGCCACCTCGTTCAGAGAGAAATCGCCTTAGAGCTTCCTTATCTCCTTTCCAAAGAAATTCTCTTGCTGCTTGTCTCGAAACAATAGGTGTCCTGCCGCCAATTGCCGCATCAACTGCGGCAGTTTGGTTTTTCTCAATTGCAGCAATGAGTGCATTGTTGTCCAAAGCAACGCGACCATTTTGTGTTCCAGAGTTTTTGGTTGCTTCACACCCCTGCGGCACCTCATCCGCCCCACGTTTACCACCGCGTCCGATCCTGCCCCAGATGCCCTGCATCCGCTCCAGCATCTTCTGCGCGCGCCGCATGTCGGCGCGTTGCTTCGCGGCCTGACTCGCGGCTCGTGCCAGCAGGCCGCCGCCCATCCGTTCCACCATCGGGCGGGCGATCATGCGGCCGAACATGTCGCCCAGCGGATTGCCGCGAAGACCGAGCGGGTCGCTGAACCCCAGCGGCGCGCCGTTGCCGTAGGCGTAGGTGCTGATGCCGCCGGCGAGGCCGATCGGGTCGCTCTGCACGTAGCGGCCGACGGTCGGATCGTAATCGCGGAAGTAGTTGTGATACAGCCCGGTCGCGGCGTCGTGGCGCTGGCCGGGGAAGCGCATGTCGAGTACGAAGGCGGTGCCGTCGCCGTCCGGGTCTTCGTTCGGGACGCTGTCGCCGAAAGCTTCGCCGGTCAGGTCCCAGCGCCAGATGGCCACGTCGCGGACCGGGTCGATGGCGACGCGCGGGCTGCCAAGCGCATCGGGTTGGAGGTAATACAACGTCTGGTTCGCACCGGCGCCGACCAGCAGGCCGACCGGGAGATCGTCCAGCCAGATCGCCTGCTGGATCGGTTGGCCGCTGGCGTCGTAGTCGCCGAGCCAACGGCCGGCTTCGTCGTACACGGTGGTGACCGATTGCCCGCCGCCGCTGCGATGGACGCGTTCGCCGCGGGCGTTGTAGCGGTAGTCCATCGCCACGACGCCGTCGTGCCGGACCTGACGCATGCGACCGCTGTCGTCGTAGATGAAGTCGCGGACGATGTGGGGCGGGAAGGCTTTTGTTGCGGATGAAGCGACAGCAGGTCCCTCGCCTGCGGCTCGGGATGACAGTGGGGCTGTCGGCCGCGGACGATCGTGCTTCGCGTCCCTGCGGGCGTGGGCCCGTGTCTGCAGATCCAGACGCCAGCTGCGGGTCGGTTTTGTGCGCGCGCCGGAGGCGACCGGCGCCGTCGTTTGCGCGGCGGTCGTCGTGGGTCCGATGCGCGTGGTGTTGCCGGCAGCGTCGTACTGTCGCGACAGTCCCGCCGCGGTCACCAGTCGATGCGTGTCGGCGGCATAGGCGTAGTCGCGCACCACGCTGCCTTCGGTCTCGCGCGTGCGGTTGCCGGTCTTGTCGTATGCGTAGCCCTGCAGCAGTGCGGCGCTGGCGCCGTCGCGCACGCCGGTGAGCCGGTCCAGACCGTCGTAGTCGTAAGTGCGTTTCGATGGCGCGCTCTGGTCCGCGCGCTGCAGCGACTGCAGATTGCCGACGGCATCGAACCAATAGCCTTCGCTGAGGCCGCCTGCGCGGGTGTCTTCGACGAAACCGGGCAAGTAGTTCTGATTGAGCGACCGCGCGAGCGTGCGGCCGTTGCCGTAGGTCCAGCGCGAGGCCGGGCCGAACGGGTAGTACTGCGCGTTGCGCAGCAGCGTCTCGGTCCGACCGTCGGCCAGGGTCACGATGAGCGTGGTGATCTCGCGCAGCTGATTGCGGTCGATGCGCACCTGCGCGCCGTCGGGATAGGTCAGGCCCATGAGATGGCCGGCGGGCGGACGCGGACGCAGCAACACACCGTTGCCGCTGCCGGCGCGCGGCGTGTAGTCGTAGCGCACGGCGAAGGTGCGGCCCTGCGTGGCCTGCAATTTTCGGGTGAGGTGGCCGAAGCGGTCGTAGCAGAATGCGGTCGCGCCGCTGGCGTCGGTCATGCGCGCGAGGCGGCCGACGTGGAAGCGCTCGGTCGCCGGGCATTCGGCGGGCGCAACGTCGTAGACGAAACTCATATCGCGGCTGTTGTCGGGATAAGTGACCGACGTCACCCGGTCCAGTGCGTCGTAGCCGTAGGTCGTGGTGATGCCGCGGGCATCGGTGACGGAGTGGACGCGACCGGCCGCGTCGTAGGTCGATGTCGTGGTGCCGGTGTCCGGGCTGGTCGTGGAGACGACATCGCCGAAGCCGTTGTAAACGGTGTCGGTGTGCAGGCCGTTCGGATCGGTGACGCGCACCACGCGGTCGAGAGTGTCGTAGTGCAACTGCGTCCGTGCGGCCAGGCCGTCCACGTCCTGCAGGCTGCTGCGCAGCCGGCCGAGCGCGTCGTGATCGTGCGTGGTCCTGCGTCCGAGGGCGTCGGTCTCCAGGGTGAGATTGTCGACGGCGTCGTACGCGAAAGTGGTCGCGCGCAGTTCGGCGTCCTTCACCGCCTGCAGCCGGCCGAGGGTGTCGTAGGTGCGCGAGAGCGTGCGCAGCAGCGCGCCCGCACTGTCGCGCGTGTGTTCGCCGACCACGTCGCCGGCCGGGTTGAGGGTGAAGTCGAGGGTGTTGCCGGCACCGTCGACGATCCGGGTCAGCCGTTGCGCGGCGTCGTATTCGAACCGCGTCTGCACGCCGTCGGCCAGAACCATGCGGCGGACGGTGCCGGTGGGGTGATAGTCGATCCACGTCAGCTGATCGTCGGTCTCGCTGCCGTTGTCGGTGCCGCGGACCTTGATCGCGATCGGCCGGCCGCGGGCGTCGCGGACGAGATCGGTCTCGACGCCGTTCGCGTCGCGCATCGAAAGCACGCGACCCATCGCATCCGACGCGAGGATCTCCGTGGTGTGACCGAGCGCATCGATGGTCTTCCACAGGTCGCCTTTGCGATACGTGCAGATAACGGGCGTATTCGCGCAGCCGGGCGCGTCGGACATCCGGTATTCGAAGCGGACGATGTCGGTTGCGCCCGGCAGCGGGCCGTCGATCGACTTGAGCAGACCGACGACCGGGCACGTGGCGTCGAGGGCGTCGCAGTAGGCGATATCGGTGGCGCGGCTGGCGCCGGTGGCCGGATCGATCGTGGATTCGCGCGTCGTCTGACGGCGCGCGTTGTAGGTCCACGTCGTGCTTGCGACCAGCGCGCCGGTCTTGTCGCGCACGCGCAGTGCCGTGGTCGTCGCGGTGACGGGGTCGCGGTCGATTTCGTTCCGGCGTTCTTCGTCCGTGCCGGCCGCTTCGGTGATGGCGGTCAGCGATGCGCTGTCGTAGGCGTAGTCGGTGACGCTGCCGGCCTTGTCGACCACCCGGGCCAATCGGCCTTCGGCGTCGTAGCTCAACTGCGACGCACGATCGCCGTCGCTGTTGCCCAGAATGCGGCGATAGGTGCCGGGCTGGATCGTGTAGGCATCGCTGCCGCCATCCGCGGTCTGCAGCGTGGCGTGGTCTTCGTCCGGATAGGACACGGTCGCGACATCGTTCGGCGACCCCAGCACGCGGCTGGACACGACACGGCCGCGCGCATCGTAGGCGAACGATGCGTAGCGGCGTCCGTCCTCGGCGGTGATGCCGGTGAGGTGGTGCCGGCGATCGGTGGCGCCGGCAAGCTCGATATTGGCGAGGCCCGGTTCGTTGTAGTGGTACTGACGAACGGTACCGCCCGGTTGCGCCACCGTGACGAGGTTCAGTTTGTCGTCGTAGCCGTAGGCGAACGCCGTGTCGTCCGGCAGCACGATGCGGCGCAGCAGCCGGCCCGCATATTCGAAGCGCAGTCGCCGGCCCTGCGCGTCGGTCACGGTGGAAATCGATTTGTCGACGTAGGCGATCGACACGTCCGCCAGCGGATCGTCGGGGTGGCGTACCGCGATCAGATAGCCGTCGGTATCGAACTCGCGCAGTTCGCCGTCGGGCATGGACAGCCGCCAGCCGATGCCGTTGGCGTTCACGCGTTCGAGGATGCGGTCGGTCGAATTCTCGCCGCGGTGGCGATTGCCGCCGAGCGCGCGATAGCCTTCGTAATCTCCGGCCTCGCCGATGTGCAGATACGGCACCGTGCTGCTGGTGCCGGCCAGGATGCGGTCGCTCCAGGTATGCGTCCACGCCACCGCGAACTGCCGGTTGTTGCGGAACTGCCGCAGCGAGCGGTAATGACGCACGAAGGTCTGCCCGGCGAACTCGAAATCCGCTTCGGCGCGACGCTTCTCGCCGGTCGCGGGATGGATCGGGTTGGGGCTGCCCGCGCAGCTGCCGCATTGCTGGATCGGCGCGCTGATGTAGACGACGCGGTCCTCCAGCGCGGTGCACAGGAAATCCTGGGTCAGCAGTTCGTCGATGACCGCGCCGGAAATCGTCTTGAAGCCCGTGCGGCAGTACGCCGGGCGTTGCTTCAGGACGTAGAAGTCCTTGGTGTAGGCGCCGTCGACGCAGATCATGTTGGCCCGGTATCGGCGCTGGCCGTAGCTGATCCGGCCGCGGCTGGTGCCGGCGACCGGATTGAGGGTCGGCAGACTGTACTCGCCGACGAGGTCGGCGCTGCCCGGAATGCATTCGGGAAACTGTCGGCGCACCGCGGCCTTGCCGAGTTCGACGACCTGCGATTCGCTGGCGCACCAGCCGGGCAGCCCGGTCTGATCTTCGCCGAGGGTGCAGTCGCCGTTGCTGTTGCCGAACGCGCCGAAGTCGCCGAAGTAGGCCGGCACGCCGATGCTCTCGGCGCGCCGATCCATGATCGCGTACTGCTGCCGGAGCGTGTCCGCGCTCATCGGTGTCGTGGCGAAATGTTCGACGACATCGCCGGCGCCCTTCAGCAATGGGTCGGCGCGCATCGCGGCTTCGGCCTGGTCCAGCGTCGGCCGGCAGATCTGCGGATCCGCATTGTTGCCGTAGCAGTAGGTCGGTGCGGGCGTGGGCCCGGCCACCTGCGCCACCGCACCGGCGCCGCCGAGGGCCATCGCAAGCAGCAGCAGGCCGCGCCAGTGACGCAGCCAGCGGGGATGACGCGAGGTGTGACCGGTGTCGGTGGCGAGAGGCATGCAGGCGATCGTCCTTGTGGTTGCCGCGCGAGGCGGGCGTTCCGTCGGCGCGCAGTGCGTTTCGATGTCGTGTTTCAGCGCATTGAAGCGAACGTCGGCCGGCGCAGCAAGGCCGGCGGCGATGCGATCGCCGGTCTCAGGCGCGGAACCGGTTCAGCCGACGGCGTCGGGCTTCGTCTCCGGCGTCGCCGCTTCCGGGCTGACCTTTTCGATCGTGTGGCGCAGTTCGCGGCCGAGGATGGTCTTCGCGTCCTTGGCCCAGTTGTCGAGGCGCTGGTCGAAGACCAGTTTGCTGTTCTCGTCGGGCCATACGAGTTTCAGTTCGCGCAGTTTCTGGATGAAGCTGCGGAACAGGGTCTTGTCGAAGAATTCGGGCGCGGCCGGGGCGTACAGCAGGCTGAGGCGCTGCGCGGCGAGGTGGCAGAGGCTTTCGAGTTCGCCGGCGCCGAGTTTGCCGGGGCCGTTCTTGGCCAGCACCGAGATCGCGATGTAGTAGCGCTCGAACGCCTGCTGCAGCGGATGGCCGAGCGCGCGCAGGCGGAAGACTTCGTCGGACTGGCCGGCGTTGCGCGCGAGGATGCCGCCGTCGTCGTCGCTGACCTGTTCCAGCAGGCCTTCGCGCACGAACACGGCGATGGTGCGCTGGACCTGATCGGCGAACCCGTCCTCGTCCCAGGGCAGAAACAGTTCGGCCTGCATGAACGGATACAGCGAACGGCCGATGCGCAGCAGGGTGTTGCGGCTCATGCGGCGGTTGTGCTGGAAGCAGCACGCGATCCATGCGGTCGCCACGAACAGGTGCAGCACGTTGTTGCGGAAATAACTCAGCAACACCGCGGTGTCGCCGTCGACGTGGACCACGTCGCCGAGCGGATGAGACGTGCGCGCGAGCACGCCGATCTCTTCGCCGTGGGCGACGATCTGTTCCGGCGTGTGCGGGGTGACGGTGATGCGGTCGGAATACGGCACTTCGGCCAGCAGCGTTTTCGACAGCGCGATCTGTGCCAGCAGATCCGCTTCGCCCATCGCGTGCTTCGGCGTGGACAGCACGGCCAGCGCGAGCAGGTTGATCGGATTGACGTCGGCGGCGCGGTTGATGTTGATGTTGACGCGGTCGGCGAGGGTGTCGATGGTCCCGGCCAGCCACGCCGGCTTCTCGTCTTCGCCGATCGAACGGCCGTCCCAGTCCGGCGCCTGTTCGGCGAGCACGTCGTCGAGCTTGATCGGCTCGCCGAAGTTCACCACCACCTGGCCGTAGTTCTGTCGAAGCACCCGCGGAATGCCCCACAGCAGCGACCAGATCGATTCCTTCTCCTTCGGCTTGCCGGAGAGTTCGTCGAGATAGCTGTTGCCTTCCATCAGCTTTTCGTAGCCGATGTAGACCGGCTGGAACAGCACCGGTCGCGTCGGTTGGCGCAGATAGGCGCGGATGGTCATCGCCAGCATGCCGCCCTTGGGCTGCAGCAGGCGACCCGTGCGCGAACGTCCGCCTTCGATGAAGTACTCCAGCGAATAACCGCCCGAGACCAGCTGCGCGACGTACTCGGAGAACACCGCCGAGTACAGCGCGTTGCCGCGGAAGCTGCGGCGCAGGAAGAAGGCGCCACCCTTGCGCAGGATGGTGCCGATCACCGGCAGGTTCAGATTGATGCCCGCGGCGATGTGCGGCGGCACGATGCCCTTGGTGTAGAGCAGATAACTGAGCAGCAGATAATCCATGTGGCTGCGGTGGCACGGCACATAGACCACTTCGTAGCCGGGCGCGTCCTGCTTCAGGCGATCGAGGTGATGCACCAGCACGCCACGGTAGATGCGGTTCCACACCGTGGTCAGCAGGAACGAGGCCGAGCGCACCACCGGCGGCGAATAGTCGGCCGCGATTTCGTAGGCGTAGGCGTGCGCCTTCTTCCAGGCGTCCTCTTCCTTGCTGTTCTCGCGCCGCGCGGTGTCGGCGATCGCCTGCTTCACCGGGTCGGCCGACAACACCTTGTCGATCAGCAGGCGGCGGGTCGACAGATCCGGGCCGATCACCGCTTCGCGGATGCGGTTGAAATGCGTGCGCAGCACGCGCGAGAGCTTGCGCACCGTGCGTTCCGGCGGCAGGTCCTCGGCGACCACGCCGCGCACCTGCACCGGCGCGGCGAACTGCACCCGGGTGTCGCGGCCGTTGAGCAGGATCGCCAGCAGCCTTCGCGAACGGCCGACCAGGGTCCAGTTTTCCGAGAACAGCACCGAGAACCAGCCGTTGTTCCGGTCCGGCGCGCGGCCGACGAAGATCGACACCGGCACGAGTTGCACGTCGAGCGCGGGGTCGACGCGGTGGGCGTCGAGCAGGCGCGCCAGCGCTTCGGAATGGCGTCGCGCCGGGCGCGCCATCTTCGGCGGTTTGCCGGTGGCGATGTCCACGGCCATATCCGCGGCCAGGCCGAGCGTGCTGTTGGCGCTGCGCCGCGACAGCGCGACATAGGCGCGTTTGCGTTTCAGCGGATCGCCCGGCAGCGGCCGCAGCGCGGACGGCAGGCCGGCTTCGCGGCAGGCGCGTTCGAGGATCAGCGCGTTGGACAGGCCGTAGTCCTCGAGGACGTAGCAGATCGGGCGCGATTCGCCGGTCAACGGTTCGGGTAGCGGATCGATGCGCAGTTGGATCCAGGGTTCCAGCACGCGGCCCAGCAGCCCGGCGAACCAGGGGCGCCGGCCGCGGGCCGGGGGCGGACTCGCCGGCGGCGGCTCCGTGGACGCCGTTGCTGCAGGCACGGCGTCCGCGGTCGGTGGCGGTTCGGGCAGGCGCTCGGAGGCTTCGCCGTCCGGCACGGCGCCGGCCTCGGGCGTCGCGCCCGCGGTGTCGGACGCGGGCGTCGGGGCGGTGCCGGTCTCGGCTTCGAAGAGGGTCGGTTGGTTCGGGGATGTCGGCATGATCGCCGCCATTATGACGAAGTCGGTTCCGTCGTCGCGGTCGGTTCGGGCGGGGCGACGGGCGGCAACGGCGCGGGTGCGGGCGGCGGCGCCGCCGCGGCCCGGGCATGGCGCAGGAAATCGCTGAGGTACCAGTGGCCGTCGACGCGTTCCAGCGCGACCACGGTGTCGATGGTCCGGCCGGCCAGCGGGTAGCGCATCCGCACCCTCGCGCGGTCGCCGTTCCGGCTTTCCAGGGTGAGGCTCATGGCGTCCAGGCTGTCGTCCAGGTTCAGGCCGTAGTCCGCCAGCGAGGCTTTCAGCGCCGCGGCCACCGGCCCCAGCTGGCGCAGGCTTTCGTCCATGCCCAGCCGCCGGAAGTCGGATTCGTTGCGCAGGCCGGTCCGGCGCGCGGCCAGACTGAGCTTGGCGATCGCGGCACGGGCACGCTTCGGATCGCCCAGCCGGGCCTCGCCGCCCCAGTGGGCCATGGCTTCGACCAGCTGCACGTAGTGCGCGCGTTCCTCCGGGCTCAGGGCCTGATCGTTCTGCAGATATTTGGCGCCGAACAGGCCCAGCGCCCGCGCGGCGGCGCGCAGCTCGGCGTGGGCGTTGGCGAACTGACGGTCGAAGCTTTTGCGCAGCCGGGCTTCGGCGCCGTCGGCCGACAGCGTGCCCAGGACGCCCGGGATGCGGTGGTCGAAGGGCAGTTCTTCCAGCGGCCAGCGGGTGCGGCCGTCCCGCCATGCCGACGCCAGCGCCGGGCGCAGCGCCGGCGGCACCGCGTCGCGGGCGAAGGCCTGCAGATCGTTGTCGCGCAGATGTCCGCTGAGCAGGGCGACGGCCTGGACCGGCTCGGTCGCCGCGCCGGCCACCGGTGCCTGCCGCTCGCCGCAGCTGGTCGCCGCCAAGGCCAGTGCGACCGCGAGCAGGGCCGCGAGCGGCGCCGGAAGATGGCGGGGTAGCGTGTCGAGTGCGGCGGGCATGGTGCCGCATCTTGGCCGGCCCGGGCGCGGCCGACAAGCGGCCGGCAGGACGTCGCCGGAAACGGAAAAAGAAAAGGAGACCGCGGTGGGTCTCCCGAAAATTCCGGCCGGGGCCGGCAGGTCACGGTTGTGGCATGGCTCCGGGCAAACCCGGATGCGACGAGCCTAACCGCGGCCGATATTTAATGCAACACTTCAAGAGATGCGGCATAACCCATTGATTTCAATGATATCGCATCGAATCAGTTGATCTTTGGCCGATACCAATCGCCGGGTCAAACATCGAATCGCGCGATGTTCGATGATGAAGAGCACGTATTCGCCGACGTTGGACTCAGTTCGCGGTCTCCAGCGCAGCCCGTTTCGTCTCGCGGCGCTGCTCGCGCGGCTGGCGCCAGTCGTTGTTGAACAGGGCCGGTTCCCAGGAGCCGTAGGTCGGATTCGGCAGCATCCACCAGCGTTCGCCGAACCAGCCGCGATGGCGGGCCTGCAGTTCCGCCCGGGCTTCGGGCGTGTTGGCGAGGATCTGGGCGAAATCGCCGAGCTGGTCGCCGAACTGCATCAGCACCCGGTAGCTGCGCCCGGCGAACTGGCGCCGGCAGAGTTTTTCCGAGCCTTCCTGCTCGCAGTCCGGCACGAAGGTGCCCAGTCCGAGGAACACGCTCTCGTCCTTCACCGGCAGGCCGACCGCGCGCAGGTTCTCCAGGGTCGGCCCGATCAGATGTTCGGCGCGGTTGGAGATGTACAGCACGGTGACGCCCCTCGCCTGCGCCGCCCGGGCGAATTCGACGACCCCGGGCACCGGCTTGGCCCGCTTCTCGCGCACCCACGCGTCCCACGTCGCCTCGTTGTATTCGCCGCCGTCGCGCACCAGTCGCGCCTGATAGGGCGAGTTGTCCAGCACGGTCTCGTCGATGTCCATCACCACCGCCGGCGGCAGCCCGGTCGCCGGCGCGGCGCGTTCATCGGGCACCAGCGCGTCCCATTGCGGGTCCTTCAGCGCGGCATCGAGCTTGTCGGTGGCGGCGCGGTAGACCGTCTCAGCGGCGGCGTCGTACTCGGCCGAACGCTGCACCCACAGCACCGCGTTGAGGTTGTCGTCGGCGGCGACGGTCGTGGCCGCAGTCGCGTCCGGCGGCGCGTCCGTCTTCTCCGGTGCGGGCAGACTGCGGCAACCGCCGAGGGCGAACAGCGACGACACGGTGATGGACAGCACGGCGACCGACAGCAGCGACTGGCGCATGGGAACTCTCACGAAACGGAATCGCCGGAGTTTAGCCGATGCCGGAGACCCCCCAATGACAGCCCGCCGATGACGGGCCACGCGCGCTTACAGCGCCCCGGCGATGAGCCCCAGCGCGAACGCGAACAGCATCGCCGCGACCACGCGCTGCAGTGCGCGCAGCGTGGTCTTCTTCAGCAGTCGGTTGCCGATCCATGCGCCGGCGAACGCGGCGAGGACGGCGCAGGCCAACAGGCGGTGATCGAGATGTCCGAACGCCGCCGCGAGGGTGCCGGCGTAAACGGCGAGGCGCGCGAGATCGATCAGCGTCGAGATCGCCGAACCGGTGGCGACGAAGGCCTGTTTCTCCAGCCCGCTGCGGGCGAGGAAGGCGCTGCGCAGCGCGCCCTGCATGCCGGAGAGGCCGCCGAAGAACCCGCTGAGCGCGCCGCCCAACGGCAGCCAGCGGCGATCGAAGGCGAGATCGCGCAGCGACGGCACGATCTCGAACAGCCCGAAGAAGAGCAGCAGCATGCCGATGGTCAGCTTGATCGGCGTGATCGCGAACGCGTGGCCGAACGCGGTGTAGGCGTGCAGCGTCGGCAATTCGCCCAGCGCCGACAGCAGCCAGGCGCCGAGCAGCGCCGCCGCCATCGCCGGGATGCCGAAACGCAGCAGCACGCCGCGGTCGACGTGGCGATACAGCAGGCCCAGCTTGAACAGGCCGTTGAGCAGATGCACCGCCGCGGTCGCGGCCACCGCCTGTTCCAGCGGCATGAACAGCGCGAACGCCGGCAGCAGCAGCGTGCCGAGTCCGAAGCCGGAGAAGAACGTCAGCCCCGAAGCGAGCAGCGCGACGAGGCAGACGATGACGATGTCCATGCAGCGGTCCGCTCAGCCTTCCAGCATCGCCTTGATCGCCGCGAAGCCGGCGCTGGCGCGCTCCTGCCTGCGCGCGGCGTCGGCGACCGGGTCGGCGCCGTCGCGCTGCAGTTCGTCGGCGGGCAGTTCGTCGAGGAAACGGCTGGGCGTCAGCCGAAGTTTCGTGCCCCAGCGCTGCGCCTCGCGCGAGTACGACAGCCACAGCTGTTCCTTCGCGCGGGTGATGCCGACGTAGAGCAGCCGGCGTTCTTCGTCGAGCCGGCCTTCTTCGAGACTGGCTTCGTGCGGCAGGGTGCCGTCTTCCATGCCGATGATGAAGACGTAGCGGAATTCCAGACCCTTGGCCGCATGCAGGCTCATCAGCCGCACCTGATTGCCGGGCTCGCCCTTGTCGGCGTGGCTCAGCAGGGCCAGCGAGGCCGCGAGTTCGCCCGGGCCGGCGCCGCCGCGCGCGCCGTCGAACCAGTCGGCCAGTTCGTCGAGGTTGCCGCGGCGCAGCGCGAACATCTGTTCGTTCTTGCACTGCGCGCGCAGCGCGGCGAGCAGGCCGCTGCGTTCGTTGAGCTTGCGCACCAGTTCCGCCGGCGTCAGCGTGCGCGCATCGCTGCGCAGGCCACGGACGATGTCGACGAAACCGCTGAGCGCATTCGCCGCGCGCGGCTGCAATTGTTTGAGAATGCCCATCGATTCCGCCGCCCGCGACATCGGCAGCCCGGCCTGCTGCGCCAGTTCGGCCAGCTTCGCCAGCGTGGTCGTGCCGACCTCGCGCTTGGGCGACTGCACCGCGCGCAGGAAGGCGGCGTCGTCCTCGGGATTGGCGATCAGCCGCAGCCACGACAGCGCGTCCTTCACTTCGCCGCGATCGAGGAACGCGGTGCCGCCGCTGAGGTGATACGGCACGCGCAGCAGTTGCATCGCCTTTTCCAGCGGCCGCGACTGATGATTGCCGCGGAACAGGATGCAGAACTCGCCCCACTCCGCTTTCCGCGATTGGTTGAGGAAGTGGATCTCCGAAGCGATGCGCTCCGCCTCGTGTTCGCCGTCGCGGCATTCGAGGATGCGGATGCGCTCGCCGTCGGCCTGCTGGCTCCACAGTTTCTTCAGATGCTCGTGCGGGTTGTTGGCGATCAGCGTGTTCGCCGCGCGCAGCACGCGGTTGCTGCAGCGGTAATTCTGTTCGAGCTTGACGATCCGCAGCGCCGGATAATCCTTGCCCAGCTGCGACAGGTTCTCCGGATTCGCGCCGCGCCACGCATAGATGCTCTGATCGTCGTCGCCCACGCAGGTGAAGTTGCCCTTCTCGCCGGCGATCGCCTTCAGCAGCCGATACTGCGCGTCGTTGGTGTCCTGGCATTCGTCCACCAGCAGGTAGCCGATGCGTTCGCGCCAGCCCAGCCGGCAATCCTCGTCGCTTTCCAGCAACTGCACCGGCAGCCGGATCAGATCGTCGAAGTCGACCGCGTTGAAGGTGGTCAGCCGCTGCTGGTATTTGGCGTAGAGCTGCGCGGCTTCGCGCTCGCGCGGGCTCTGCGCGGCGGCGACCGCTTCTTCCGGCGACAACCCCGCGTTCTTCGCGCGCGACACCAGGCCCTGCATCGCCTGCACCGCGTCGGGTTTGACGCCCGGCATCAGGTCCTTCATCTGCGCATGCGAATCGTCGCTGTCGAACACCGAAAACCCGCGCTTCAGGCCCAGCTTGGCGTGTTCGATCTGCAGCAGCTTCAGGCCCAGCGCATGAAAGGTGCAGATGGTCAGGCCCTCCGCCGCGTCGCCCTTGATCCGCTTGGCGACGCGCTCGCGCATTTCCTTCGCCGCCTTGTTGGTGAAGGTGATCGCGGCGATGCGCTTGGCTGGATAGTGTTTCGACTGGATCAGGTGCGCGATCTTCTCGACGATCACCCGGGTCTTGCCGCTGCCGGCGCCGGCCAGCACCAGCAGCGGGCCCTGGGCGTGCAGCACCGCTTCGCGTTGGGGGGGATTGAGGCCTTGCATGAAGAAAGCGGGAACGACCGATGGCGGATAGGTCATCAGTTTACCCGCCGGGACGCGACGATTCGGCTACTGTGCGCATCCAGACGACAAGAACCTCCGGCGACATCGCCCCACGCACGCTCGGTCCAGAACGCATGAACACGATCCGCCCCCTGCTGCTCGCCGCTTCGCTGCTCGCGGCGCTCGCCCTGCTGCCCGCCCGCGCCGCCGACACGCCGCCACCGGACCCGGAATCGCAGCCACTGTTGATCACCGCCGGCTTCCTGGACCATCACCAGGACCTGAAGTACCGCAAGTTCGGGATGGACGCGTACAAGCAGGGCCGCCACGAGGACGCGCTGCGCTTCTTCCGCCGCGCCGGCTTCTTCGCCGACAAGCCTTCGCAGGGCATGGTCGCGGAGATGTACTGGAAGGGCGAGGGCACGCCGCGCGATCCGGTGCAGGCCTACATCTGGATGGATCTCGCCGCGGAGCGCGGCTATCGCGGTTTCCTGATCCTGCGCGAGCAGTACTGGAACGCGCTGAGCGCTCCCGAACGCGCGCGCGCCATCGACGAAGGCCAGGCGGTGTACGCGCGCTTCGGCGACGCCGCGGCCAAGCCGCGCTACGAACACCAGCTGCGCATCGGCCGCAGCCAGATGACCGGCAGCCGCACCGGCTTCAACCGCGGCGTGCAGATCGAAATTCCCGGCCCCGAGGGCGGGCAGATGATCGAAGGCTCGAAGTTCTACGACGAGCGCTATTGGGACGCGAAGAAATACTGGGCGTGGCAGGACAAGCTCTGGATGAAGCCGAAGATCGGCCGCGTCACCATCGGCGAGATCGAGGAAACCGGCCCATCGCGCATCCCGGAGACCGCGCCGGAGGCCGACGCGCCCGCGCCGGCCGTGGACGACGTGCCGGCACCGACGCCGTGAGCGTGCGTGCGCGACTGACGGCTTCGACGCTGGCGCTGGGCCTGTCGCTGTCGGCGGCAGGCGCGGCGTTCGCGGCCGATGATCCGGCCATCGACGCCGCACAGGCCGAGACCGCGGTCGCCATCGATACCGATGCGCAGGCGCTCGCCCGCTTCGATCTGCTCTACGCGCTCAGCGTGCATCATCCGAACGAACGCCATCGCCTCTACGGCCAGAAGGCCGCCGCGACCGGCAACTGGCGCGATGCCGCCAAGGCCTTCCGTCTGGCCGCGCGCTACGCCGACAAATATTCGCAGCACCGGCTCAGCCTGCTGCACTGGCACGGTGTCGGCGTGCGCGAGGATCGGGTGCTCGGCTATCTGTGGGCGGACATCGCCGCCGAACGCGGTTATCCGCAGTTCCTCGCGATCCGCGAGCGCATGTGGCGCGAACTCACGCCCGCGCAGCAGGCCGACGTGACCCGTCGCGGCCCCGCGCTGTACGCCGAATACGGCGATCCGGCGGCGAAGCGCCGCTTCGAACTGGCGTTGACCCAGAGCCGTCTGAACGTCACCGGTTCGCGCACCGGCTTCGATGGCGGCGTCGGCATCACCTCCGGCGACACACTCCGCGGCACGATGGCCAACGTCAACGATGCGCTGATCCTGGCGACCGTGCACGCGCCGTCGCGCACCGACCCGCAGCGCTACTGGGCCGCGGAAGACCGCGCCTGGAAGAACGGGATCGTGCGGGTGGGCGAGATCGGCGATGCCGACGCTTCGGTGGAGGAGGCGCCGGCGCCGCAGCCCTGAATCGCTGCCGGTTCCCGAGCGCTGTGTTTTAAACTGGCGGCATGGCCAAGCTCTACTTCTACTATTCGGCGATGAACGCCGGAAAGACCACGACCCTGCTGCAGTCCGCGCACAACTATCGCGAGCGCGGCATGCGCGTGGCGATCTTCACCCCGAAGCTGGACTTCCGCGCCGGTTCGGGCACGGTCGCTTCGCGGATCGGGCTCAGCGCCGAAGGCCACGCCTTCGAGCGCGACGACGATCTCGAAGCGCTGGTACGCAACGATATCGCGACCTGCGGCAAGCTCGACTGCGTGCTGGTCGACGAGGCGCAGTTCCTGAGCAAGGCCCAGGTGTGGCAGCTGAGCGAGATCGTCGATCGCCTGCGCATTCCGGTGCTGTGCTACGGCCTGCGCACCGATTTCCGCGGCGAACTGTTCGAGGGCAGCCAGTATCTGCTGGCGTGGGCCGACGAGCTCACCGAGATCAAGACCATCTGCCACAGCGGCAAGAAGGCGACGATGACCGTGCGCGTGGACGAACAGGGCCATGCGGTGCAGGACGGGCCGCAGGTGGAGATCGGCGGCAACGAACGCTACATCTCGGTGAGTCGCGCCGAGTTCAAGAAGGTCATGCGCGGCGAAGGCCGGATCGATCCGCTGCAGCATCCGTTGCCGCTGTCGCAGTAACGCGCCCCTCGGCTACCTTCCGATCAAGTCGGTAGAGCGGCCTTCAGGCCGCTGCTCCGTTCCAGAAAACCAGCGGCCTGGTTTTCAACAGTCGAAGGCTGGTCAGGCCGCTCTACCGTGCGCGCCAGCGGCGATCACTCCGGCGTTCACTCCGGCGGCAGCGCCGGAAAATCGTCGCGGCGTTCGTAGAAGCCGTTCAAATCGATGTCGTCGACCGCGGCGGCGGGCGCCACCGTCACCGGCTTCGGCATCTCCGGACACGGCGCGCGGATGCACTGCACCGGCTGCATGTGACCGCCGACGCGATACATGCCTTCGGCGATGGATGCGATGACGATGTAGTCGCCCGGCGGCAGGCCATCGATCCGGTAGCGGTCCTCGTGGGCGCGCGTGCGCACGCAGATCCGCGTCGCTTCCGCGGGCGCGCCGCTGCCGATCGCGCAGATCCGCAGCGCCGGCACCACGTGGGCCGGATGCAGGATGCGACCGGCGATGCTGCCGGTCTTCGCGCCGCCGCCCGCAGGCGCATCGACGCGACTGCCCGATTGCGCGCAGGCGCTGGAGGACAGTCCGGCGACGAGTGCGGCGCCGATGATGGCGATGCGCACGGCGGTGTTCGCGGCGTTGCTCGCGGTGTTGCGGAGCGATGGCATGGTGGATTCCTCGGCGGTGGCAGGGCGATCGGTGCGGATCAACGGCAGCGCTGGCGTTCGCGTTCGAAGGTGCGGGCGACGCTGCCGCCTTCGGGCAGGGCCGCGGCGATCTCGCTGCCGATCGCCTCCAGCATCGCCGGCCCTTCGCCGAAGCCCGGTTCGCGGCAGCGCTGCAGGGCGAGGGCGGTGCCCGCCAGCCATGCGACCTTGCGCAGTTCAGGATCGGATTTCGGCAACGCGGACAGCGCCTGCAGCCGGTTTTGCAATTCGTCCTGCGACGCGTGCTGCGGCCCATCCTGCGCCCCATCCTGCAGTGTGTTCGGCGCCGAGGGTGCCGGCTCTGCATGCGCCAGATCGAACAGCGCCAGCGACAGCTCGGCGCGTCGTGTGTTCGGATGCGAAGGTCCGTAGCCGGCGCGGGTGAGTTTCACCGCGCTCGCGAGCTGTTCGCGCGCCCGTTGGTCGTGGCCGAGCGCGGCCTGCACCTCGCCGATCATCCGTTCGGTGTCGCCGACCCGACGGTGGGTGGCGCCCAGATGCGCGGCGCGCAACCGGCGTACCTGCAGCAGCAGCGGCAGCGCTTCGCGGTTGCGCCCGGCGTCGTGCAGCACCATCGCCTTGTTGAACAGCACGCCCTGGTACAGCGACGACGTCGGGTCCTTGCGCAGCACCCCCAGCGCGCGGTCCAGATGACGCAGCGCGGTGTCGAATTCGCCCAGTTCCCAGGCCACGATGCCGAGGCTGCCGTCGTTGCGCGCCACGTCTTCGTGATTGCGACCGAGCCGTGCGACCAGCCACGCATGACTGTCGCGGAAGGCTTCGCCGGCTTCGCGGAAACGGCCCAGGTCGACATGGATCGCCGCGAGCTGTCGACGCGCGTCGACGCTCGCCGGATGTTCCGCACCGTGCAGGTCCATCGCCAGGGTCAGCGCGTCGTAGCAGTCGCGCTCGGCGATCACCAGTTGCCCGGCGCTGCGCTCCAGATCGCACAGGCGCCGCTGCAGATCGATCGCCAGCCGATGACGGTTGCCGACGCTGGCCTGCAACTGCGCCAGCGCGTTGCGGAAACCCTGCAGCGCGGCTTCGGTCTTGCCGTCGTCGCTGTCGAGGTCGGCCAGGTCGGCGAGGTTCTCGACCACGCCGGCGACGTCTTCCAGGGTGTTGCGCCGCACTTCCAGCGAGCGTTGGAACAACAGCCGCGCCACCTCGGGCCGGTTCTCCTGGCGCTGGCAGCGGCCCAGTTCGGAATAGAAATCCGCGACCTGCGCCGGCAGGCTCCGCTGCAGGCCGCGCGCGTCGCTTTCCAACGGTTTCATCCGCGCCACGCATTCGGGCGAACGATCCAGCAGGCGCATGGTGCGGCCGTAGTCCGTCGCCGACGCCAGCCGCAGGCTGTCGGGCGCGTCTTCCAGGCCGGCGAGCAGCGCGCTCTGGGTCTTCAACAGTCGTTCGGCCTCGCGGTAATCGCCCAGGCCCAGGCGCAGCCGCGCGATCACACCGAACAGTTCCGCCTGCGCCAGCGGCTGCCGCGCGAGTTCGCTGTTGCCGCGCTGTTCGCCGGCTTCCAGCAGTTTGCGCACGTCCAGCGGGCCCGGCGTGCTGCGTCCGCCGGCCTGTTCGAACAGGCCGGTCACGAAATCCTGCAGCGCCTGCGCGCGGCTGGCTTCGCGCACCGCCTGCCGCGCCTGCCAGGTCACCAGCACCAGCGCGGTGGTCAGCACCGCCAGCACCAGCACGGTGGTCCCCAGCGCCCAGCGATGCCGCTGCACGAACTTGTGCCCGCGATAGGCCATGCTCTGCGGCCGCGCCAGCACCGGCTTGCCTTCGAGATAGCGGTGCAGATCCAGCGCCATCGCCTCCACCGAGGGATAGCGGTGTTCCGGACGTTTCGACAGCGCCTTCAGCGCGATGTTGTCCAGATCGCCGGCGATGTCCTTCGCGCGCCGGCGCAGCGCCGCCATCCGCGAGGGATCGCTGTCGGCTTCGCGCAGCAGAGTCGCCGAAGGCCGCTGCGGATCGGCGATCAGGATCGCCTCTTCCCATTCCGCGTCGGTCTGCCGCTTGAGTCGATAGGGCTTGGTCTCGGCCAGCAGTTCGTACAGCACCACGCCCAGCGAATACACGTCGGTCATGGTGGTGACCGGCTCGCCGCGGATCTGTTCCGGCGCCGCGTAGTGCAGGGTGAAGGCGCGCACTTCGGTGCGGGTGTTGTCGCGGCCCGGTTCGGGGCCGTCCAGCAGTTTGGCGATGCCGAAATCCAGCAGCCGCACTTCGTCCAGCGGCGTCACCATGATGTTCGACGGCTTCAGATCGCGATGCACGATCAGGTTCGCGTGCGCATGGCTCACCGCCTCGCACACCTGCAGGAAGAGCTTGATCCGCGCCTCGACGTTGAGGTCGCGGCTGCGGCACCAGTCGGTGATCGGCTCGCCTTCGACGTATTCCAGCGCCAGATACGGCTGGTTGTCGGTGCTGATGCCGGCGTCCAGCAGTCGGGCGATGTGCGGATGGCCGAGGCGGGCGAGAATCTGACGTTCGCGGGTGAAGCGCTGGCGCAGGTTGGGGTCGGCCAGGCCCGGGCGCAGCAGTTTCAGCGCGACCCGGCGCTGGTACAGACCGTCCGCGCGGCGCGCCAGCCAGACCTGGCCCATGCCGCCCTCGCCGAGCAGACGATCGAGCTTGTACGGCCCGATCATCGTCTCCGGTTTGGCCATCGGCGGCGGCGCCACCAGCGGCTCGGCGAGGAAATCCTCGTTCTCGTCCTCCAGCGCCAGCAGCGCCTCGAGTTCGCCGGCCAGCGCCGGATCTTCTTCGCGCAGCGTCTCGAGCCGCGCCCTGCGGGCATCGGCGTCGAGTTCGATCAGCGCATCGAGCAGCGGCGACAGGCGTTGCCAGCGTTCGGCGTCCATGGGCGTGGGGTTCTGCTCAGCCGTCGCGTGTGGTCGGCATCATCGTCGCCGCTGCGGGCGATGCCCGCAAGCCGTCAGCGCTGGCCGTTCTCGTCGCCCAGCGACGCCAGCAGGAACAAACGCGCCTTCTGCCAGTCGCGGCGGATGCTGCGTTCGGAGCGATTGAGCAGTTCGGCGATCTCCTGCTCGGAGAGGCCGGCGAAGTAGCGCAGTTCCACCACCTGGGCCAGCTTGGCGTCGACCCCGGCCAGCTTGGTCAGCGCGGTGTCCAGGCCCAGCATGTCCTCGTCCAGGCGCAGGCCGCCTTCGACATCGTCGGGCAGCTCGGTCACGCGATGCAGATCGCCGCCGCGCTTCTGCGCCAGGCGCTGGCGGGCGTAGTCCACCACCACGCTGCGCATCGCCGAGGCGGCGTAGGCGAAGAAATGCGCGCGATCGTCGAACTGCACGTCGCGGCGGCCGATGAGCTTCAGATAGGCCTCGTGCACCAGCGCGGTCGCGTCCAGCGTCTGCCCGTACTGGCCGGCCAGCTGGCGCCGGGCCATCGCGTGCAGCTCGTGGTACAGCGTGCCCAACACGCGGTCCAGCGCGGCGCGGTCGCCGTCGCGGGCGGCATCCAGCCATTGGGTGATGTCGGCGGATTCGCTGGGGTGGTCGCTCATGGACGGGTCGGGGCGCCATCGGTCGGAAACCGACTATACCGCGCCCCGGCGACGGCCGGCATCGCGGCGGTGCCGCGACCCCGCGAACCGCCTCGCGAACCTCAGCGCTGGCAGTGCCCGCACCAGACCGTGGCGCGCTGCGCAAGCATCGCCTGCTTCAGCGGCCGCCCGCAGCGCGGGCAGGGCTCGCCGCCGCGGCCGTAGGCCGACAGCTCCTGCTCGAAATAGCCGGGCGCGCCGTCCGGGCTGAGGAAATCCCGCAGCGTGGTGCCGCCGCGCCGGATCGCATACGCCAGGATGCGCCGGATCTCGGTCGCGATCGCCTCGTAACGTTCGCGCGAGACCTTGCCCGCCGCGCGCAGCGGCGACACGCCGGCCGCGAACAGCGCCTCGGCCGCGTAGATGTTGCCCACACCGACCACGATCTTCTGATCCATCAGGAACGCCTTCACCGGCGCCTTGCGCCCGCGGCTGCGCTCGAACAGCAGCTCGCCGCTGAAATCGTCCGACAGCGGCTCCGGCCCGAGATCGCGCAACAGCTCGTGCGTCTCGCCCGGCGCCTGCCACAACAGACAACCGAACCGCCGCGGATCGTTGAAGCGCAGCACGCGCATGCCCTGCGATGCGTCTTTCACCCTCTCACGCCCGCTTTGCTCCCTCCCCCGCACGCGGGGGAGGGCCGGGGTGGGGGCCCGCAGCGAACCTTCATCGTCCCCGATCAACAGATCCACATGATCGTGCGCCTGCACCGGCGTCTCCACCGGCAACACCCGCATGCTCCCCGACATGCCCAAGTGCCAGAGCGCCGAACCGGCATCGGTGTCCATCAGCAGATACTTCGCCCGCCGCCGGATCGCGGTGATCTTTCGCGACGGCAACAGCGCTTCGATCTCGCGCGGAATCGGCCAGCGCAGATCCGGCCGCCGCAGCGTCACGCCGACGATGCGCCGCCCTTCCAGATGCGGCGCCAGACCGCGACGCGTGGTTTCGACTTCGGGGAGTTCGGGCATGGGGGCTGAAGTAGAGGGTCAGTAAAAGTTAGTGTCAGAAAACATGCAACATTGCGATTTTTTTACTGCATGACGGTATGTCTACAGGTGGTTGTCAGCTGACGGAATATCCACGCCTGTAATCCGATTCTCTTTAACCGTTTCGGCAACATGGGTGTTCCCATTGAATCCGTGCAAATAAATTAAGACTGCGAGTTCGTTTATTTCTTGAGGCATGGAATTGAGATCCATCAAGCCCAAGCTGACCAAGTGTGGAGTTAATGGTCTCCCTCGCGGGAGAGGATCATTAATAATTTTCGCGTATCTTCGTTCGAAGTATCTAGGAATCGCTCGAAGCGCGGCTACTGAACCTTCTGCAATGATCAGTGTCAATTCGTCATACTGTTCATAGCTAATTCGAGATTCACTCAAAGACACGAGTAATCGTCCCAAAAGCTGAGACTTCAATGGGCGATGTGATTCCAAAAGAATGGAAAGAGCCGTTTCGATGAAATCTTCATAATGCTCAGGTTGCTTTTCAATTCTTTCAAAACAATCTTTGATGCGTTCTTTATCGGCCGATCTTGCGGCATTGTAGAATTCAGAAACGTTGCGTTTGAGGCGAGCAGTAGCAAAAGAGTCTCTAATATTTAGAAGGCTGACGCCCAGGGAAACAATAGGCAAGTTATCTAAAGCGCCCTCATCAATTGCTGCGCTAAGCGCGACGTCGACTAGAGCTGCTGCAGAGTCTGCGGCTTCACTCGCCGTGTCGCGGAGTGCTGAAAATAATTTTCGTGAATTATTTTTCATATGCGATCCCCTGGCTTGAATTTATGAATAACTTCCGACGGAATAAGTTATGAATCTAGATTCAAATCAATGCAATCCCGTCTTGCCTGTTTGTGCGCGCAGGTCCATGCGGCAGATCGACCCAACCCATAGGGTGCGCCTCGGCGCACCGCAGATGCCATGCATGAAAATCCGGTGCGCCGGGGCGCACCCTATGCGGATTTTCAAATCCACCCATACCGCACAAGATGGAAGAAGATCGGCGCCGCGAACACCACGGAGTCGAGGCGGTCGAGGATGCCGCCGTGGCCTTCGATCATGTGGCCCCAGTCCTTCACGCCCCGGTCGCGTTTGATCGCGGACATCACGAGGCCGCCGAAGAAACCCATCAGGCAGATCACGAGGGCGACCAGCGCGGCTTCGAGCGGGGTGAACGGGGTGATGCCGTGCAGCGCGGCGCCGAGCACGGTGGCGCTGGCGACGCCGCCGATCAGGCCTTCCCAGGTTTTCGACGGCGACAGCGACGGCGCGACCTTGTGCCTGCCCAGCAGCTTGCCCCAGACGTACTGCAGCACGTCGCTGCCCTGGACCACGATCACCAGGAAGGCGATCAGCAGCAGATTGCGGCCTTCGTAGCCGGGAATGTTCAGCGTCATCAGCGCCGGCACGTGCGAGAGGCAGAACACGCAGATCATCAGCCCCCACTGCACTTTCGAAGCGCGTTCGAGGAAGCGGGTGGTGTCGGCCGACAGCGCGGCGAAGATCGGCAGCAGCAGGAAGGCGTAGACCGGGATGAAGATCG
>CAMLLG010000015.1 GCA_946480825.1 uncultured Lysobacteraceae bacterium | reverse complement strand
CGCGGCGTGCGCTACATCACCCTCGCCCACAGCGCCAACAACCGCATCGCCGATTCGTCGTATGCGTCGGAAAAGAAGTGGAAGGGCCTGAGCCCGTTCGGCCGCGAGGTGGTCGCGGAAATGAACCGGCTGGGCATGATCGTCGATGTCTCGCACCTGTCCGACGACGCCGTCGCGCAGGCGGTCGAATTCAGCCGAACGCCGGTGCTGGCGACCCATTCCGCGTTGCGACACTTCACGCCCGGCTTCGAGCGCAACCTCAGCGATGAACTGGCGAAAGCCATCGCCGCGAAGGGCGGCGTGATCCAGATTCCGTTCGGCAACGCCTTCGTCGATCCGGCCTCGGCCGCGAAGACCCAGGCCTATTTCGTGGCCTACGCCGAATACGAAAGCGCGCGTGCCGCCGGCCGCACCACGCGGACGGTCGCCGAATTCGACGCCCAGTGGGACCGCGAGCACCCGCCGCTGCCGGTGAAGATCGACGCGGTGCTGGATCAGATCGACTACGGCGTGAAGCTGGTCGGCATCGATCACATCGGCATCGGTTCGGACTTCGACGGCGTCGGCGGCGCGCTGCCCGAGGGCCTCAGGGCCGTGGCCGACTATCCGAACCTGATCGCCGGGCTGCAGGCGCGCGGCTATCGCGAGGCCGACATCCGCAAAATTCTCGGCGAGAACACGCTGCGGGTCTGGCGGCGCGTGGAAGCGCACGCCGCGGAACGCCAGGCCACGCCGGCAGCGAAGACCGACTGATCGACGCGCGCGCAATCTTCCCTTCAACGGCAACCGCCGCATCGTTTTCCGCACCCAGGACTCCCATGACCGTCGATCACACCCAGGACCGCTATCTCGGCAAACCCGTCGTCGAATTCCGCATGGGCGACACCATCGCCGACCGCGACAGCGTGCGCACTCACGTCTACCGCCTGGCGCAGGATTACGATGCGAGCGAAAGCCAGCGCGAGCTGTTCGACGCCTTTCTCGCCCAGGTCGATCCCGCCGCGATCGAGGCGCTCATCATCGGCGCGTGGAGCGAAGCGCACGACGCATCGCCGCAGGCGCACCTCGACGCGCTCATCGAACGCCGCGCCGAACTGCCGGCGCTGCGCGCGCTGTTCGTCGGCGACATGACCTACGAAGACTGCGAGATCTCCTGGATCATCCAGACCGGCTACAACGCGCTGCTCGACGCCTTCCCGCAGTTGCGCTCGCTGCGCATCCGCGGCAGCAGCGGCCTGACGCTCGAAGCGTTCTCGCATGCCGCGCTGGAAGAACTGGCGATCGAATGCGGCGGTCTTCCGGCCGGGATCGTGGATGCGATCGCGGGCTCCACCCTGCCGGCGCTGCGCCGTCTGGAACTGTGGCTCGGCGACGACAATTACGGCTTCGATGGCGATGTCGCGACCTACGCACGGATGCTGGACGCGATCGATGCCTCGCGCCTCGACTATCTCGGCCTGCGCGATGCGCAGATCAGCGACGACCTCGCGAAACATCTGGCTGCGCAGCCGTGGCTGGGCAGGCTCAAGACCCTGGATCTGTCGATGGGCACGATCGGCGACATCGGCGCACAGGCATTGTGCGAATCGCCCTATCTCGGCGCGCTGGAAACGCTCGACCTCGGTCATCACTACATCGGCGCCGGGTGGCAGGCCAAGCTGCGCGCCCTGCCCTGCAAAGTCGTGCTCGACGATCCGCAGGACGAGGACGACGGAGAACGCTACGTCGCCGTGGCCGAGTGAAGTCGCCGAGCAGATAGGCAGGTGAACAGGCGCGTGGACAGACGCGATCCGCGCATGGTGGTGTTCGGCACGCCCGGACATCCGCGGACGCAACGACTGCAGGCCGCGCTGGACCGCCGCCGGCTCGGCCCTGCGGACGTCGTCGACTACGCCACGGCGTTGTCGGAACCCGAGCGGGCCATCGGGTTCACGGACCATGCACCACGCGCGATCAAGCTCGATGCGCCGTCGTCGGATGCCGGGCTGGACCATGCCCTGATCCGCCGGGGTCTTGCGCGTCTCGGCATCGACCGCGATGCGCCGCTCGACATCGAAGCGGGCGAACTCGCGCAGCGACATGCGTGGTACGCGGGCTTCGCCGACCTGCTGCGCGGCATCGCGCGCGACCGCGAAGCGGCCGGTGCGGTGCGTTGGTTGAATCCGCCCGACGACGTGCTGCGGATGTGCGACAAATGGCGCTGCCAGCAGACGCTGGCCGCAGCCGGCGTCGACATCCCGCCGTTGCTGGGTCTGATCGAAAGCCATGCGCATCTGCAGCATCTGCTGGATTTCCACGGCTGCGATCGCGTGTTCGTGAAGGCGCGTTACGGTTCCGCCGCGGCCGGCGTGGTCGCCTACCGGCGACATCGCGACGGCCGCGAAGTCGCGCATACGACCACCGAACTGGTCGACGATGCAGTCCGCATTCGGCTGTTCAACCGTCTCGCGCCACGGCGTTACACCGAACGCACGCGGATCGCCTCGCTCATCGATACGCTTGCCGCACAGGGCTGCTATGCCGAAGCCTGGGTGCCGAAGCCGCGCGCCGCTGGATCGCCCGGCCATCACTTCGATCTGCGCGTGATTGCCTTCGCCGGCGAACCGCGACAGCGCATGGCGCGCATCGCCTGCGCGCCGATGACCAACCTGCATCTCGGCAATCGTCGCGCGGATCCCGCGACACTGCTCGACGCGACAGCGATGAAGCACATCGAAGCGGCTGTCCGCGCGGCCGCGCGCGCGTTTCCGGACAGCGCGTCGATCGGTTTCGACCTCATCCCGACCCGCGACCGCTGCGTCGTGCTGGAGGCGAACGCATTCGGGGATTTCGTGCAGCAGGCGACTTGGCACGGCGCGGAGGCCTGCGACGATCAGGCCGAGTGGATCGCGCGCGCACTCCATGCCCACACGCAGTCTGTCCCGCGGCAGGCGCAGGCATGAACGCTGCGGCCGCACCGGTGCTCGACATGCATGCCGTCGTCGGCAGTCACGACGTGCTGTTCATCACCCTCGACACCCTGCGCTTCGACGCCGCGCAGCGCTGCTTCGAACAAGGCCGCCTGCCGAATTTATCGCCATATCTGCCGCCGGGCGGCTGGGAGCGCAGGCACACGCCGGCAACCTTCACCTATGCCGCGCATCAGGCGTTTTTCGCTGGCTTCCTGCCCACGCCCGCGCGGCCGGGCCCGCACCCGCGCCTGTTCGCGCTGGCGTTCGCGGGCAGCGAGACCATCGACGCCAACACCTTCGTGTTTCCCGAGCATGCGGACATCGTCGGCGGTTTCGCGGCGCAGGGCTACCACACGCTGTGCATCGGCGGCGTCGGCTTCTTCAATCGCGCCAATCCGCTCGGACGCGCGCTGCCGGATCTGTTCGCGGAAGCGCACTGGCGCCCGGCGTTCGGCGTGACCGCGCCCGATTCGACCGATGCGCAGGTCGCGCTGGCCTGCGACCGTCTTGCCGCGGAGGATCTGCATGCGCGCCGCTGCTTCACCTTCATCAACGTCTCCGCGCTGCACCAGCCGAACCGTCACTATCTGCCAAGCGCGACCGAAGACGATCTCGACAGCCACTGCGCCGCGCTGGAATACGTCGATCGCGCACTGGCGCCGCTCTTCGAAGCCGCGCGCCACCGGGCGCCGACCTTCGTCGTGATCTGTTCCGATCACGGCACCGCCTATGGCGAAGACGGCTACCGCGGCCATCGTCTCGCCCACGACGTGGTGATGCACGTGCCCTACGCCCATTTCCTGCTCGCGCCATGAATCCCGCACTCGCGCAATCGTCGCTGGAATCGCTGCTGCGGATGCCGCCGTATCAGGCGTATTCGTATTCCTACCCGCACAAGACCGCGTATCGCGCGCTGCCCGAACCGCGCGCGCTGCGCGATGTCTGGGCCACGGAAGATCGCAGCGCGCTGTTCCTGTATCTGCACATCCCGTTCTGTTCGTACCGCTGCGGCTTCTGCAATCTGTTCACGCTGGCGCGGCCGTCCGCGGAGACGGTCGAACGCTACCTCTTGCAGCTCGACACGCAGATGGCGGTCGCGATCGATGCGCTGGGCGAACATCGTTTCGCGCGACTGGCGCTGGGTGGCGGCACGCCGAGCTATCTGAGCGCGCCACAGCTGTCGCGACTGTTCGATGGCCTGCGCCGCCGTGGCATCGACGCCGGCACGATACCGTCCGGCATGGAGGTCTCGCCGGAGACCGTCGATGTCGAGAAGATGGCGCTGTGCCGCGAGGCCGGCATCGACCGCATCAGCATGGGCATCCAGAGTTTCAGCGACGCCGAAGTGCGCACGCTGGTGAGGCCGCAACAACGCGATGAAGTCGAGCGCGCGGTCGCGGCGATCCGCGCGCAGCGCTTCCCGACCCTCAACCTCGATCTGATCTACGGCATCCAGGGGCAGACGATCGCGAGCTTTCTCGCCTCGATCGAGAGCGCACTCGCGTTCGCGCCGGAAGAAATTTATCTGTATCCGCTCTACGTGCGTCCGCTGACAGGGCTGGGACGGATCGAGCATCGCGACGGAAAATCGCGGTTCGCCCTGCAGCCCGAACCGCTGGACGACCGCGCCGCGATGTATCGCGCCGGCCGCGATCGGCTGCGCGACGCAGGCTACACCCAGGTGTCGATGCGCATGTTCCGCGCCGCGCACGCGCCGGCGAACGACGCCGGCCCGGCCTACTGCTGCCAGGACGACGGCATGATCGGCATCGGCTGCGGCGCGCGTTCGTACACGCGCGCCCTGCACTATTCCAGCGAATACGGCGTTTCGCGGCGCAGCGTCGCGGCGATCCTCGAACACCATCTGGCTCTGAACGCCGACGATTTCGCGCGCGTCGACCACGGCTTCGCGCTCGACGGCGACGAACGGCGGCGGCGCTATGCGATCCAGTCGCTGCTGGTGTGGCCGGGGCTTGATCTCGACGCGTGGCGCGCGCGTTTCGGCAGCGACGCCTTCGACGATCTGCCGCAGCTCGCCGCGCTCGAACCGCTGGGCATGGCGCGGCGCACGGAAACGCTGCTGGCGCTCACCGACGACGGCATGGCTCGGGCCGACACCCTCGGCCCGTGGCTGGTGTCGCCCGCGGTCGCCGAACGGATGGCCGCCTATGCGCCGCGCTGACATGGACGCGCCGCATGCCGCCATCGTCGCGCCGGCATCGGATACATCGGAGCCGGATGCGCGCATTGCGCCCGGACATCTGTCGCTGCTCTATCGCGGCCGCCTGAGCAGCTGCAACTACGACTGCGGCTACTGTCCGTTCGCGAAGATCCGCGACAGCCGCGCGACCCTGCAGCGCGACGCCGCCGATCTCGCGCGCTTCGTCGACTGGGTCGCGATGCGCACGCATCCCCTGTCGATCCTGTTCACGCCGTGGGGCGAGGGGCTGGTGCGCCGGCATTATCGCGAAGCGATGATCGCGCTGAGCCGGATGCCGCAGGTACGGCGGGTCGCGATCCAGACCAATCTGTGCATCGGTACGCGCTGGCTCGATCGCGTCGACACCCGAAGCTTCGCGCTGTGGTGCACGTGGCATCCGAGCGAGGTGACGCTGGAGGCGTTCGTCGCGCGATGCCTCGAACTGCGCCGGCGCGGCATCCGCTTCAGCGTGGGCATGGTCGCGATGCGCGAACTCTTCGACGAGATCGAACGCCTGCGCGCGACGCTGCCCGACGACGTGCCGATGTGGCTCAACGCCTACGATCGACGCACGGCGGATTATTACGACGACGAGGACATCGCGCGCCTGCTGCGCATCGATCCGCATTTCGGCTACAGCCTCACGCCGCCGCCGAGCCTCGGCGCGGCCTGCGCCACCGGCGAATCGGTGCTGTCGGTGAACGGCGACGGCGACGTGCGCCGCTGTCATTTCGTGGCCGAACCGCTGGGCAATCTCTACGACGGCAGTTTCGCCGCGCGGCTCGCACCACGTCCGTGCCCGAACCGCAGCTGCGACTGCTTCATCGGCTACGTGCATCGGCGCGATCTGCCGTTCGCACGCGATTACGCGGATGGGCAGCTTGAACGCGTTCCGGCGCGACCGCTGCTGCCCTGACCCTGCGGCTCCCGAGTCCCGACCGGAAAACGCGAAACCCCGCCGAAGCGGGGTTTCGATCGAGCGACGGACCGGGTCCGATCACTCCTTGGCGGCGGTCTTCTTCGCCACGGCCTTCTTCACGACCGGCTTGGCGGCCGGCTTGGCCGCGGCCTTCTTCGCGACCGGCGCGGCGGCACCGGCCACCGCCTTCACGGCGTGCGAACGGGCATTGCCGTAGCTGGAGTTGTAACGCTTGCCTTTGGCGGTCTTGCGGTCGCCTTTACCCATGACGGACTCCTGAATCTTGATGGCTGTTGGATCTGATGACTGGAACGCCCATGCGGAATCGCCGGAAGGCGCTGCACGGATCGAAGAACCTGGATGGAAGAACCTGGATCGAAGATGGCCCCGTCGCCGCCACTGGAACGCGGGGCTCGGGGCTCGGGGCCGCAAAGCCTAGCAGATCAGTGGGCGCAGGTCGCGTCGCAGGCGCCGGAATGGCCGAATTCGCGGTTGAGGCGCAGATTGGCGAGATGCGCCAGCGCGACCAGGCAGCCGCCGACCGTCATCGCCACCGCATGCGGCAGGACCGAATGATGCAGCGGCGGATACAGCACGCCGACCCAAACGATGACCAGCCCCGGCACCAGCAGCGCCAGTGCGTGCAGCGCGCGGTGACGGCGATAGCCGGTGATCAGAGCCACGAGGCCGAGCACGGTGGCGAAGACGGCGAACCCTTCCTCGAAGTGCTCGTTGATCGAACTGGTCACGCCGAACGCAGGCAGCAGCGCGATCACCACCGGCAACAGCGCGCAGTGCGCCGCGCACAGCATCGACGCGACGAATCCGACGCGATCGGCCTTGTGCAGGGTGTGGGCGGATTTGCGCATGACTTCCGGGAGGTGCGAACCGTAGTGAAACATTATAACATTCTTGCGTCGTCCACCAGTGTACCCGCAACCCATGCCTGATTTCCCGCATTCCGGCGCCGTTCGTCGTCGCCCCGATCACCATCGGCTGTTCATCGGCCTGTCCCTCGCCCTCGGTCTCGCGCTGCCGACCCTCGCTCTGGCCCAGAACGCGGACGGAAAGGATCCCCGACACGACGCCGCGCAGGAGATCGACCGCATCGTCGTGACCGCCAGCCCGCTGCGGCAAACCGCGGAGGAATTGAGCCAGCCGGTCGAAGTGCTGGCCGGCGAGCGCCTGGACCGGACCAAGTCGGCCACGCTCGGCGAAACCCTCGACAAGGTTCCGGGCGTGCAGACCTCGAATTTCGGCGCCGGCGTCGGCCGTCCGATCATCCGCGGCCTCGACGGTCCACGCGTCGGCGTGCTGTCCGGCGGCCTCGGCAGTCAGGACGTGTCGACCATCAGTCAGGATCACGCGACCGCGGTCGAACCCTTCCTGGCCGATCAGATCGAAGTGCTGAAGGGCCCGGCCACGCTTCTCTACGGCAGCGGCGCCATCGGCGGTGTGGTCAACGTGGTCGACGGCCGCATCGCCGAGCGCGCGCTGGACGACACCGTCGGTGGCCGCGCGGAACTGCGCTACGACAGCGTCAACCGGGGCCGCACCGCGATGGCCCGCGTCGACGCATCCGGCGCCGACGGCGCGCTGGTGCTGCACGCCGATGGCGTGTATCGCGACCAGGACGATTACGACACGCCCGACGGCAAGCAGTTGAACAGCTTCGTGAAGACGCGCACCGGCGCGCTCGCCGCGTCGTACATCGGCGCGGACGGTTTCCTCGGCGTGTCCTTCTCGCGCTACGACAATCGCTATGGCAATCCCGGCGAACCGGGAGACGCCGCCGCCGGCGAGGCCGGCGTTTCGCTGGACATGCTGCAGAACCGCTTCGAACTGAAGGCGGGCGTGAATCGCGACTTCTGGATCTTCGACGGCCTGCGCTTCGGATTCGCGCACACCGCATACGAGCACACCGAATTCGAAGGTGCGGAAGTCGGCACCTCCTTCACCAACGACGCCGACGAAGGCCGGATCGAACTCACCCACAAGGCCTTCGGCGCGTGGACCGGCGCGATCGGCCTGCAGTCCGGCGAACGCGCGTTCGAAGCGATCGGCGACGAAGCCTTCGTTCCGCGCACCAAGACCCGCTCGCACGGCCTGTTCTGGATGGAGCACGGCCAGTGGGACGCCTTCCAACTCGATCTCGGCGTGCGCGCCGACCGCGTGCGCACCGATGCCGCCGGCCTGCCGCGCCGCGGCTTCAGCCCGATGAGTTTCTCGGCCGGCGCACTGTGGCGCTTCAGCGATGCCTGGCGCGTCAGCCTCAACCTCGACCGCGCCGAGCGCGCGCCGGCGGAAGAAGAACTGTTCGCCGATGGCCCGCACGTCGCCACCGCGTCGTACGAAATCGGCGACTCGACCATGCGCGAGGAACGTGCGGACCAGATCGAACTCGGTCTGCACTATCACGGCGATCGCTTCGACGCGAAGGCCTCGGTCTATCACACCCGCTTCGATGGCTTCATCTATCTCGCCGACACCGGCCTGCTCACACCGCCGGAACCGGGCGAGGATCCGCTGCCGATCCGCGTGTGGACCCAGGACGATGCGCGCTTCCGCGGCATCGAGGCGGAAGTGATCGCGCATCTGCTCGACGACGAGCGCGGCAAACTCGACCTGCGCGTGTTCGGCGATCACGTGCGCGGCGAACTCGATGGCGTCGCGTCCGCGACCGATCGCGATCTGCCGCGGATCGCGCCGTCGCGCGTCGGTCTGGACCTGAACTGGCAGACCGACCAGTGGCGTGCGGGCCTCGGCGCCACCCGCGTGCTGCGTCAGGACGATGTCGCTGCGGGCGAAAGCGCAACCGCCGGCTACACCCTGGTCGACGCGCACTTCGCCTGGCACTGGGACACCGACGATTACGGTTGGGAAGTGTTCCTGGACGGCCGCAACCTCGGCGATGCCGATGCGCGCGTCCACACCTCGTTCCTGAAGGACAACGTGTTGCTGCCGGGACGCAATTTCAGCGCCGGCGTCCGTCTGTTCTTCTGATCGTCACATCCGGTCGCCACACTGCGCGACCGGCACGGCGCCCCCGCACCCGCCGCACCGCTGTCCACTCTCTCCCGGACAGCGACTGCGGCGGGTGCACTTTTTCTGCGGAGAGGTGTCGGCATGCCCGCGACTCGGCGATGTGAGACCGTACCTTCGGCATCACGCTTTTCTCCTGGATCGTCGCGCCCCCGTTACCCCTCGGCGCAGCGCGCGCAGAGTCCGTGCACTTCCAGGGTCTGCGCCTGCGGCACGAAGCCGAGGGCGCGCGCCTTTTCGTCGAGCAGCGCGACGATGCGCTCGTCTTCCAGTTCCACCGCGCCGTGGCAGCGGTCGCAGATGAGGAACGGTACCGAGTGTTGCGCGGTGCTGGGGTGATGGCAGGCGACGAAGGCGTTGACCGATTCGAGCTTGTGGATGAAACCGTTCGCGAGCAGGAAATCCAGCGCGCGATACACGGTCGGCGGCGCGGCGGCGCCGGCGCTGTCTTCGTCGTCGAGCTTGTCGGCGCGGATGCGGTCGAGCAGGTCGTAGGCCTTGATCGGCTTGCCCTGCGCCGCGATCAGTCCGAGCACCCGCGCGCGGATCGGCGTCAACCGCAGACCGCGCTCGCGGCAGGCGCGTTCGACCGCGTCCACGAAGCTCGGTGCGTCGTGAACGTGATGCGAAGGGTCGGTGCAGGGATGGGTCATGTCCGGATGATGGCGCCGGGCCGGTGCGGACTCAAGCCGCCGGCCGCGGACGCAGCGTTCAATCGGCAGCGTTCGCCGGTGGCATCTTCGCGAGCGCCACATCGATCCGCGCGAGCGCTTCGCCCTGCCCGGCCAGATAGACCGTGTGCGAGATGTCCGGGCTGACCTGGGTGCCGGTGATCGCCACCCGCATCGGCTGCGCCACCTTGCCCATGCCGAGACCCAGCGCTTCGGCGGTCTCGTGCAGGGCGGCGCTGACGGTCTCGGTGGTCCATGTCGACAACTGCGCGAGACGCGCGCGGGCATCCGCAAGCGCCGCGGCGGTTTCGGGCTTGAGGTGCTTGGCGACGGCGGCCTCGTCGTAGGTCGTCAGCGGGCGGAACCACACCGCCGCGCGCTCGGCCATGTCCTTCAGCGTCTGCACCCGGTCGCGCAGCGCGATGACGATGTCGACGGGCGCCGGGCCCTTCGACAAATCGTAGCCCACGTTGCGCAGATGCCACGCCAGATGCGGCGCCACCGCGGCCGGGTCGTCGTTCTTGAGGTACTGCTGGTTGAGCCAGCCGAGCTTCGCCATGTCCAGGCGCGAGGCCTTCGGGTTCACGTCCTTCAGCTCGAACAGCGTGATCATCTCGTCGAGGCTGAAGATTTCCTGGTCGCCGTGCGACCAGCCCAGACGCACCAGATAGTTCAGCAGCGCATGCGGCAGATAGCCGGCATCGCGATACTGCATCACGTCGGCGGCGCCGGTGCGCTTGGACAGTTTGGCGCCGTCCTCGTCGAGGATCATCGGCAGATGCGCGAAATTCGGCACCGGCGCGCCCAGCGCCTTGTAGATGTTGATCTGCCGCGGCGTGTTGTTGACGTGATCGTCGCCGCGGACGACATCGGTGATGCCCATGTCGATGTCGTCGACCACGACCGCGAAGTTGTAGGTGGCGTAGCCATCGGAACGGAAGATCACCAGATCGTCCAGTTCATCGTTCGCGATCTCGATCCGGCCCTTGACCAGATCGTCCCAGGCCACGGTGCCGCCGATCGGATTCCTGAAGCGGATCACGCGGTTCGGGTCGTCGCGCCAGCCGGCGTTGGCGTCGCGATAGGCGCCGTTGTAGCGCGGCTTCTCCTTCGCCGCGAGCGCCGCCTCGCGCATCGCCTCGAGGGCTTCTTTGGTCTCGTAGGCGTAATACGCGGTACCGGCGGCGACCATGGCTTCGGCGACTTCGCGATAGCGATCGAGACGATGGGTCTGGTAGATCGGGCCTTCGTCGTAGTTCAGGCCGAGCCAGGTCATCGCGTCGAGAATCGCGTCGATCGCCGCCTGCGTGCTGCGTTCGCGGTCGGTGTCCTCGATCCGCAGCACGAACTTGCCGCCGGCGTGGCGCGAGGCCAGCCAGCAGTACAGCGCGGTGCGCGCGCCGCCGATGTGCAGATAGCCGGTCGGGCTGGGGGCGAAGCGGGTGCGGATGGTCATTCGGATGGGGCCGGGAAACAGGAAAGGCGCGATTTTAACCGGTCGGGCCGGCGTATTCCGACCTGAAACATGGCGGTCATCCCCAGCCGGAGGCGAGAACCCTGCTTCGATGCTTCGCAGGACAACAGCGACAGCAGGTCCCTCACCCCGATGATGCCGGGGTTCGGAATGACAGGATCGGCAGGCCATCGATCGCCGCCCGCCATTACAATTCCCGCATGACGACCCTCTTCATCTCCGACCTCCACCTCGATCCCGAGCGCCCCGAGGTCACCCGCCTCTTCGGCGATTTCATCGACGGCGAGGCCCGCGGCGCCAAGGCCCTGTACATCCTCGGCGACCTGTTCGAAGCGTGGGTCGGCGACGACGATCCGTCGGAGACCGGCGCCTTCGTCATCGACAAGCTTCGCGGATTGCACGCGGCCGGCGTGCCGGTGTTCTTCCAGCACGGCAATCGCGACTTCCTGGTCGGGCAGGCCTTCGCACGCCGCGCGGGCGTGCGCCTGCTGCCCGAAAATGCGGTGATCCTGCTCGACGGCGAACCGGTGCTGCTGATGCATGGCGACACCCTCTGCACCGACGATCACGCCTATCAGGCGTTCCGCGCGCAGACCCGCGACCCGGCGTGGCGCGCGCGCTTCCTGGCGCAGCCGCTGGCCGGACGACTCGCGTTCGCGGCGCAGGCCCGCGCGGCCAGCCAGCAGCGACAGCAGGCGATGAAGGCCGACGACCGCGCGCAGTTCGAGACTGTCACCGACGTCGCGCCGGCGGCGGTGCGCGACACCTTCGCCCGCTATGGGCTGCGCACGATGATCCACGGCCATACCCACCGGCCGGCGATCCACGCGATCGACGTGAACGGCCGCGCCTGCCGGCGCATCGTGCTGGGGGATTGGTACACGCAGGGCTCGGTGCTGCGCGTGGAGGCGGGCGGCGTCGCACTGTCGGCGCTGCCGTCGTGAATCCGCCGAATCATTCGCGGTCGGAGTAACCGGCGGCGTTGCATGCCGCCGGTCGCGCGCGCGATGCGCTCAGGTCGTCGGAGACGCCGTGGGCGTCGTCGGCGCGGCGCGGTGGCTGCGCAGGTACAGCAGGGTCATGCCGCCGCTGATCAGCGCACCGCCCAGATACGGAACCGCGATGAAGAGACCGAGCATCAGAAACACGACGGTGAGCGTGTTCAGCACCAACAATACGTCCCGCTTGCGGCGTTCGAGCGATTTCATGGCGTTCTCCTGAGTTGTTTGGCTTCCGGCGCATCCGCCGCGCTGCATGCGGAGGGTTCCGGCGCATTATGCGCATACTCGCGGAACACGCTCCAGCGCCGTTGATCGGCCGGCCTCTGCGATCGATGCACGCCAAGACCGCGCCCGCCACGACGCCATATCACGCCATTCACGCCATTCACGCCATCTCCGCGACCGCGCTCTGCAGCGCCGCGAGTTCTTCCTCGCTGAAACCCGCCGCACTGCGCGCATCGAGATTGAACGGACCGTAGAGCACGCCGCGACCGTATTGGATCAACAATTCCCGGAACGTCACTTCCGGCGCGACGCCCGCGCGTTCGCAGCACCAGCGGAACCAGCGCGAGCCCGCGGCGACATGGCCGATCTCCTCGCGCAGGATGACGTCGAGAATGTCCGCAGTGGCGTCGTCACGAAGCTGCCGCAGTTTGACGATCATTCCCGGAGTCACGTCGAGCCCGCGCGCTTCGAGCACCCGAGGCACCAGCGCCATCCGTTCCAGAACGCTGTGCGCGGTCTTCTCGGCCATTTCCCACAGCCCGTTGTGCGCGTCGAAATCGCCGTAATCGCAGCCGAAATCGTTCAGGCGCCTGCGCAGCATGACGAAATGCCGCGCCTCGTCGTGCGCGACCTGCGCCCAGTCGACGTAGTACGCGTGCGGCATGCCGCGGAAGCGATAGATCGCGTCCCAGGCCAGATCGATCGCGTTGAACTCGATGTGGGCAATCGAATGGATGAACGCGGCGCGGCCTTCGTCGCTGCCGAAACCGCGTCGCGGCAGCTCGCGCGGATGCACCAGTTTCGGGCATTCGGGCCGGCCGGGCATGCGGATCGGCTCGGGCGAAGGCGCGCCGTCGTCGTCATCGTCATTGATGGCGAGTTCGCCGCGCGCGAACGCCTCGGCGGTCGCGAAGGTCAGCGCGACCTTGTCGTCGGGATGCGCGGCGCGGAGGCAGGCGTGGGCGGCGGCGAAAAAGTTCACGGGCGGCGGATCTTCGCGCGTTCGAATGCTGCGTCGTCGGCGACGCAATCGCGCGGACCGAAATGATCGGCGCCGTTGGCATCCTTCCAGTCGGGATCGATCCGGGCGCAACGACCGACGAACGCCGATGCCTCCGGCAAGGCGACATCCCAATCGAAGGTGACCAGCCAGAAGGTTCTGCTGGAATCCATGACCACCACGTCGCACGCGAACGCATCGATGCCCATCACGCCGACACCGAACCGCACCGGCTTGCCGCGCTCGATGGCCTTGCGCGCGCAAGCGGCCACGCGCGCGCGCTGCCATCGCTTGCCGACGCGGGCCACACCGCAATCCACTGCGCCGACGCCCGCCAGCGGCAAACCAAGATCGGGCACGATGCAGGCGTTGCCGGACGCTTGCGCAATGGGCGCGAACAGAATGCAGACCAGCGACGCGAAGAGCGCAAGCGCACGCATCGCTCAGCCTGCCAACCGCCGTTTCTTCTTCGCCTCGTCCGAGCGCAGTTGCTTGATGCGCTCGAAATAGCCCGGGTCGACACTGGTGACGTACTCGCCGTTGAAACAGGAGCTGTCGAAACGACGGCCCGGAAACTTGGGCCCGGCGACGGCGGATTCGAGATCGGCGAGATCCTGGTAGATCAACCAGTCGCAGCCCAGCAACTCCTGCACTTCCTGCTCGGTGCGGCCGTGCGCGACCAGTTCTTCCGGCGACGGCATGTCGATGCCGTAGACGTTCGGGAAGCGCACCGGCGGCGCGGCGGAGGCGAGATAGACCTTCTTGGCGCCGGCGTCGCGCGCCATCTGCACGATCTGCTGCGAGGTGGTGCCGCGGACGATGGAATCGTCGACCAGCAGCACGACCCGGTTCCTGAATTCCAGCGGGATCGGATTGAGCTTGCGGCGCACGGATTTCGCGCGTTCGCCCTGTCCCGGCATGATGAAGGTACGGCCGACGTAACGGTTCTTGATGAAACCCTCGCGGTATTTCACGCCGAGGACGTTCGCGATTTCCAGCGCGGCGTCGCGTGAGGTGTCCGGGATCGGGATCACCACATCGATGTCGTGCTCGGGGCGCAAACGCAGGATCTTCTCGCCGAGGGTGACGCCCATGCGCATGCGCGCCTTGTGCACCGAGATCTCGTCCATCATCGAGTCGGGGCGCGCGAAATAGACGAATTCGAAGATGCATGGCCGCAGTTCGCCTTCGGCGCACTGGCGCGAATGCAGCTCGCCGCGCGGCGTGATCACCACCGCTTCGCCCGGTGCGATGTCGCGCACGCGCTCGAAGCCGAGCACGTCCAGCGCGACCGACTCGGAGGCGATCGCGTATTCGGTGCCGGCGTCCGAATCGCGACGGCCGAGCACCAGCGGACGGATGCCGTTCGGGTCGCGGAACGCGACCAGGCCGAGGCCCAGCACCACCGTGATCACGGCATAACCGCCCTTGGCGCGGCGGACCACGCCTTCGATCGCGCGGAACGCGGCGTCCGGCGTCAGCACGCGCTGCATGTCGAGTTCGTGCGCGAACACGTTCAGCAGCACTTCGGAGTCGGAGTCGGTGTTGACGTTGCGGCGGTCCTGCTCGAACACCTCGCGGCGCAGGGTGTCGGTGTTGATCAGGTTGCCGTTGTGCGCCAGCGCGATCCCGAACGGCGAGTTCACGTAGAACGGCTGCGCTTCGTCGCTGCCTTCGCTGCCGGCGGTGGGATAGCGGCAATGGCCGATGCCGACGCGCCCCTGCAACAGTGCCATATCGTTCGGCTTGAAGGCGTCGCGCACCAGGCCGTTGCCCTTCACCACGCGCAGCGCGGTGCCGTTGGCGGTGGCGATGCCGGCAGCGTCCTGGCCGCGATGCTGGAGCACGGTCAGGCCGTCGTAGAGCGCTGCCGCGACGTCGGAGGTACCGACGATGCCGAGAATGCCGCACATGATGTTGACTCCGGAACGCTGACGAGCGGTCGATGCGTGGTGCGTGGTGCGTCTGACGTGATGCGTTTGTGGCGATGGCCCGTTACGGATGCGGACGGACGATGCCGTCCACGCCGGTCTTGGCCTGGATCTGCGATTTCAGCTGGTCCGCGGCGGCGCGGTCGAGCACCGGACCGACGCGCACGCGGGTGAGCTTGCCCTTGTCGGTGTTCACCGTTTCGGTGAACGCGGTGAACCCGGCGGCGCGCAGCCGTTCGCGCATCGCGCCGGCTTCGGTGGCGTCGCCGAACGCACCGACCTGGACCGCGAAACCGACCTTGGCGGTCGCCGATGGCGCGGGCGCCGCCGGCTTGGGTGCGGGCGGCTTGGCCGGCACCGGCGCAGGTTTGGGGTCTGCGGGTTTCGCAGCCACAGGCTTGGCTTCGGGCTTGGGCTCCGGCTTCGCTTCGACCGGCTTGGCGGGTGCGGGCTTCGGCGGCTCGACCACAGCGGTGGTGACGGCAGGTGCCGCTGCGGGCACTGCGGCCGGTTCGGCGTCGAGCGCGACCACCTTCACCGGCACATCGCTGCGCACCTCGAGCGCCTTCACGCGAACGATTTCGGCCTCGGCGCGGGTGGCGTAGGGGCCGATGCGCACCCGGAACGCCGGCTTGCCGTTCACGGTGGTGGCCTCGCTGTAGGCCGGCAGAGCGGCGGCCTTGGCCAGCGCGACCACGGTGTCGGCGCCCTTCTGGCTGGCGTAGGCGCCGAAATGGACGGCGTAGTCGCCGGCCGCGGCGGTCGGCGGCAGTGCACTGGTGGCGGGGGCGTCGCCGACGAGCGGCGCGTTGGGGTCTGCGGCTGCGGCCGGATCGGTGCCGGTCGCGGTCGTGCCGGTCGAAGCCGTGGCGGTCGCCGCCGCCGGGCGATCCACCGGCGTCGCGTCCATGCCCACGGCGCCGCCCTTGGGCACATCGCCCGGCATCACAAGCGGCAGTTCGCGGGTTTCGACGGCGCCTGCGGGGCCGTCGGGCATCTTCAGGGACACATCGGAAACGCCGCTGTCGGGCGCCGGGCCCTTCACCAGCATAGGCAGGAAAATCACCGCGAGCGCGACCAGTACGGCCGCGCCGATGAGGCGCTGTTTGAGTCCAGTGTCCATCGGCATCCGGAAAAGGAGGAAGCGCGCGGATTATACGCCGCGGCCGGCCATGCCCGACCGGGGGAACCGATGACGGAATGTTCAGTCGCCCGCGAGCGCCGCCAACGCGGCCGCCGCGGTGTGGAACGAGCCGAAGACCAGCACCCGCCCACCCGGAACCATCGCCGCGCGGGCCGCGGCCAATGCCGCGGCGACCGTCGTGCCACGCTCGCCGCCCGCCGCGGCGGTCCCCGATAGGCGTTCGGCGAAGGCGTCCACGTCCAGCCCGCGCGGGCCGGCGTCGGCGAGGCCCGCCAACCACCAGCGATCGATCGGGTCCGCCAGCGCGTCGACCACGCCGGCGATGTCCTTGTCGGCCAGCGCCGCGAAGACCGCGAACGTCGGCCCCGGCACCGGCATCGTCTCCAGCCATGCGGCCAGCGCGCGCGCCGCCTGCGGGTTGTGACCGACATCGATCAGGATTTCGACGCCATCGCGTTCGAAGCGCTGCAGCCGCGCCGCCACCCGCGCGTCGCGCACGCCGGCGGCGATGGCGCGCTCGGGCAGTTCGACCGGCAACGCGCGCAGCGCGGCGATGGCGACCGCGGCGTTGCGCAACTGCACGGGCGCGGCGAGCCGCGGCATCGGCAGATCGAGTTCGCAGCCGATCTCGCGCCAGCGCCAGCGCTCCGCGTCGATCGCTTCGAAGAAGAAATCGCAGCCGATGCGGATCGCCGACGCGCCGATGGCATACGCATGTCCGAGCACGCGCGACGGCGGATCGTCGTCGCCGAGCACCAGGGGCTTCCACGCGCGGGCGATGCCGGCCTTCTCCGCGCCGATGGTTTCGATGTCGTCGCCGAGCCAATCCTGATGATCGAGATCGACCGTGGTGATGACGGCGACATCGGCATCGACGATGTTGACCGCGTCGAGCCGGCCGCCGAGCCCGACTTCGAGCACGACGAGATCCAGATCGCTGCGGGCGAACAGCCACAGCGCCGCGAGCGTGCCGTATTCGAAATAGGTCAGCGCCACGCCGCCGCCGGGCATGCCGCCGCGCGCGGCTTCGACCGCTTCGAAGGCGGCGACCAGCGCCGCGTCGTCGGCATCGGCGCCATCGATGCGCACGCGCTCGTTGTAGCGCAGCAGATGCGGCGAGGTGTAGGCGCCGACGCGCAGACCCGCGGCGCGGGCGATCGACTCGATGAAGGCGACGGTCGAGCCCTTGCCGTTGGTGCCGCCGACGGTGATCACGTGCGGCGCCGGCCGAGACGGCATCAAGCTTGGCGACGCCATGGCATCGGCCACGGCGCGCACGCGCTCCAGCCCCATTGCAATCGTTTTCGGATGCTGGCGCTCGATGAAGGCCAGCCAGTCGGCCAGGGTGCGTGCGGTCATGCGGCTATTATCGGGCGTCGCCGCCATCCGCGGCCAGCACTGGGTCGAACATGTCACGCATGCACACGTCGTCCACCGCATCGACGCCGATTCTCGGCGCCATGCGCTTCGGCGAATGGGGCGCACGGCTGTCGCCCATGGCGTTGGCGCACCTGCTCGACGCCGCGGCCGACGCCGGCATCGATACGCTGGACCTCGCCGACATCTACGGTGGCCACACCACCAACGCGCTGGTCGGCGCCGCCTTCGCCGCACGGCCGGGCCTGCGTCGGCGGTTTGCGCTGATCGCGAAGGTCGGCATCGTCATGACCGGCAGCCCCGGCAACGCGCGCGGCGTGCAGTACTACGACCTGTCGGCCGCGCACCTGCGGCGCGCGCTGGACGATTCGCTGTCGGCGCTCGGTGTCGATCATGTCGAGACGCTGATGCTGCACCGCTTCGATCCGCTGCTGCGGCCGACGGAGATCGCCGACTGGGTGCGCGACGAACGGCGCGCGGGCCGCGTCGGCGAGTTCGGCGTGTCGAATTTCGATGCCCACGCGATCGCGCTCTTGGATGGTCGCCTGCCGGTGATCGCGAACCAGATCGAACTGTCGCTGGCGAACAGCGCGGCGATCGACGACGGCACGCTCGCCGCGATCCGCGCGCGCGGCGCGCAGGCGCAGGCGTGGTCGCCGCTCGGCGGCGGCGATCTGCTGAATCCGCAGTCGGCCATCGGCGGCCGCCTGCAGCCGCAATTGCATGCGCTGTCGATCGAGTTCGGCCTCGATCCTGCCTCGCTGCTGCTGCGCTGGGTGGCATCGGTGCCGGCCACGCGCGTGGTGCTGGGCAGCACCAAGATCGAACGCATCCGCGACGCCGTGCGCGCCTGCGCGACACCGCTGCCGCGCGATGCGTGGTATGCGCTGTGGGAAGCGGCGCGCGACAAAGCGGTGCCGTAGGGCGGGCCCTTGGCCCGCCGTTGCGATTCCCGGCGACCGTTTCAATGATCGAAACGGTTCGATCATTGTTTGAAGCGATCGAGGATCGTGGGCGGGCCAGGGGGCCGCGTTACAACGCCCGATGCACCGCTTCGCCGAACAGCGCGGTGTGATGCGCGCAGTCGTTCAGGCGCACGACTTCCATGCGATCCGCCGACGGGCCTTCGAGCAGATTCAGCGTGGCCGGCGCCTGACGGAAACTCCACAGCCGGTTGAGCGGAATGCCGAGAACGCGGCACAGCAGCACGCGATTGACCGCATCGTGCGCGACCAGCAACAGGGTCTGATCGTCGCCGAGCCCGGCGAGCGCGCGTTCGAACGCGGGCCAGGCGCGATCGAGCACGTGCTGCAGCGATTCGCCGCCCGTCCCCGGCATCAGCACCGTGTCCGGCGCGTCGCGCCACGCCTGCAGCCGGTCGGGATCGCGGTCGCGGATCTCGCTGGCGAGCAGCCCTTCCCATTCGCCGTGACCGATCTCCATCAGTCCGGCATCGGTGGCGAGCAGCGCGTGCCGCGCATCGCCGAGCGCGAACTCGGCGGTGGTCTTCGCGCGGGTCAGCGGCGAAGCGACGGCGCGATCGATGCGGACGTCGCCCAGGCGCGCACCGAGCGCGCGCGCCTGGCCTTCGCCGACCGGCGACAGTGGGATGTCGATCTGGCCCTGATAGCGGCCTTCGGCGTTCCACGGCGTTTCGCCGTGGCGTGCGAGGAGAATGCGCATCGTCGACCTCAGACCTGCTGCAGCGACAGGATGCCCGGCACCGACTTCAGCGTCGCGATCTGTTCGTCGTTCAGCGGCTTGTCGACCGTGATCGCCGCGCGCGCCTGACCGTCGCCGGCCGCGCCGAGCGCGAAGTTCACGATGTTCACGCCGGCCGCGCCGAGCTGCGAACCGACCTGACCGATCATGCCCGGACGGTCTTCGTTGCGCATCAGCAGCACGTGCGCGAGCGGATCGAATTCGATCTCGACGCCGTCGAGGCGGACCACGCGCGGGCCGCGATGCAGGGTGGCTTCGATTTCGCGGGTGCGGATCTTCCCGGCACCGTTGTCGCCGACCACGCGCACCTTCAGCAGACGATCGAACCCGTCGCCGTCGCCGCCGACGGTTTCGGCGACCGTCAATCCGCGCGACGCGGCTTCCTGCAGCGCATTCACCGGCGTGACGCGGCCCGACGAGGTGCCGAGCAGCGCCGCGACCAGCAGACGCGTCAGCGGCCGCGTGTCGAGCGCATCGGTGCGGCCGGCGTAGGTGATTTCCAGGCGCGTGGGCGCGCGCACGAGGCGCACGGCGAGACGCCCCAGCGCCGACATCAGCGGCATCCACGGGCCGACTTCGCGCGCGGCCTCGGCGGTGAGCGGCGGCAGGTTGACGCAGCCGGCGACCGCGCCGGTCGCGGCGAAATCGATGATCTGTTTCGCGAGGATGGTGCTGACCGCCTGCTGCGCTTCGCTGGTGGATGCGCCCAGATGCGGGGTGAGGATGAGCTTCGGATGCGCGCGCAGCGGCGAATCGGCCTGCAGCGGTTCGGTAGCGAAGGTGTCGAGCGCGGCGCCGGCGAGATGGCCCTCGTCGAGCTGGCGCAGCAGCGCGTCCTCGTCGACCAGACCGCCGCGCGCGGCGTTGACCAGATACGCGCCCTTCTTCATCGCGCGCATCTGCGCTTCGCCGATGATGTTGGTGGTGTCCTTGGTGCGCGGGATGTGCAGGGTGATGATATCGGCCCACGCCAGCAACTCGTCCAGCGTTTTCAGCGCCACACTGCCCTTCGCGGCGGCCGCGGCCGGCAGGAACGGGTCGTACGCGGCCACGTCCATGCCGATACCCTGCGCCTTGCGCGCGACGGTGCTGCCGATACGGCCCAGGCCGATGACGCCCAGGCGCTTGCCTTCGAGTTCGAAACCGGTGAGGCCGGCCTTGGGCCACTGCCCGGCCTTCATGCCGGCGTCGGCCTTGGGGACATGGCGGGCGAGCGAGAACAGCAGCGAAATCGCGTGTTCGGCGGCGGCGAGGGTGTTGCCGTCGGGCGCGTTCATCACCGCGATGCCCTTGGCGGTGGCGGCATCGACGTCGATGGTGTCGACGCCCGCGCCGGCGCGCCCGATGACCTTGAGATGCTTCGCGGCCTCGATCGCATCGGCGCCGACCAGCGTGGCCGAGCGCACGAGCAGCGCGTCCACGCCGTCGAGTGCGGCGGCGAGTTTGGCGGGGTCTTTGATCGGATCGGAAATTTCGACGGTCCAACCGGCGTCGCGGAACATCGCAAGGCCGTCTTCGTGGATACCGTCGCATGCCAAGACTTTCATTTCGAGCGCTCCATGTGGGGAAAGGAATCCCGCGGAGCCCTGCAGCCGGCACGACGCATAGCGATGACGCTGAACGGTGGAGACGCCTGAACTCGGGGTGAGTTCGAAGGGCGCTGCACCTGCGGGTCGGGAGACGGGGCCGGCTGGCATGGGAATCCGCGACCCGGCGAGACTAGCAGAGGATGCGGACGCTGCAAAGGCCGGATACGCGCCGGCCGTCGCGGCCAACGGTTGCAATCGAAACCATCCCGCTCTCGACGGCATCGGCGCTTCGCGAACGCCTACGGGGCACGGGTCGCCGCCGGCCATGATCGAAGTGCTGCGTGGATAACGTTTTGGCGATTCCGCAGCGGTTAGATTCGACACGCCGGATTTCCCGGCGGGACTCCACGGAAAAGGAAGGAACGATGAAGACTTCGATCATGCGCCGCAGCACGAAGATCGCGCTCGCATTCGGCGCGGCCCTCGCGATCGGCGCGGCCGTCGCCGCAGCACCCGGGCCGACGGCCATCGGCGAGTTCTATTACTACTTCGACGCCGCCGGCAACACCATCGGCTATCGCGCGATCGACTGCTACGGCAACCACACCGCGTGGGGCAAGACCAGCGCGCGCTATTCCAACGGCTACGCGCTCTGCCTGCCGCGGGACTGATCGCACGACGAATGTCGGGCGACGCATGCAGGACGATGCATGCCCGACGACGCATACGGAAACGGCGGCCGAGGCCGCCGTTTCCGCGATGACTTGATGATGCGATGACTTGCCGACTTGGCTGCCGCGATGAGCGCGCGACTCACTTCTTCGCCGGCACGCCCATTTCCTGCAGCAACTGCGGCGCCGGGAACACTTCCTGCATGATCCAGCGCATGTAACGCTGGTCGACCGAGATCATGCGGGTCACGGCCGGATCGAACACCCAGTTCGAACTCACCGACTCCCAGTTGCCGTCGAACGCGAGACCGACCAGACGACCATTCGCGTCGAGCACCGGCGAACCGGAGTTGCCGCCGGTGATATCCAGGTCGGCGAGAAAATTCACCGGCACCGTGCCGAGCTTCTTGTCGGCGAGACCGCCGTAACGCTTCGCGCGGATCGCCTCCAGCTGCGCCTGCGGCGCATCGAAGGGCTCCTGCCCGGTCGCCTTCGCGGCCACTTCCTCCAGCAGGGTGAACGGCTTCTGTCGCGCGCCGTCGCGCTTGGTGTAGCCGGTCACGTTGCCGAAGGTGATGCGCAGGGAGCCATTGGCGTCGGGATAAACCGCCTCGCCCCTGCTCTTCTTGTACTCGGCCACCGCCTGCAGGAACACCGGACGCGCCATCATGCTGTCGCCGGCGCGCGACTTGCGCGCTTCTTCCAGCCGCAGCAGCGTCGGCATCATCGCCACCGCATAGCGGATCGCCGGATCCTTGCTGCGCTCGAATTCCTTGCGGTCCGCCTTCATCCAGCGCAGACGCTCGTCGGTATTGCCCAGCTTGGTCGCGGACAAGGATTTCAGCGCCGCGGCGATGGCCTTGTCGTCGTTGCCCTTCAACCATGCGTCCAGCGGCTGCAGGCGCTGTTCCTTCGGCAGACGCACGTACTGGCCCAGCCAGTAGCGCATCATTTCGCGATCCATGGTCGGGTGATAGCGACGCTCCATCTGGCGCATGCCGCCTTCGATGCCGGCGAGGTCGCGCTGCTGGAAACCGGGCTCGCGGTCGGCATCGGCCTTCTCGCGCTCGATCGACAGCCGGTACAGCTGGGTGGCGGCCGACAGCACGCCGTTGCCGCCGAGGCGGCCGAGGACCAGATCGCGCTCGCGCGTGGCCTGCGCCTGGGCATTCAGCGAACGCAGCGTGTCGTAGGCCTCCAGCGCCGGCGCGCCGGCCTTGCCGCGCTTGCGCAGCCAGGTCAGCACCGCCTGCTCCTGTTTCTCCTTGATGCCCGACGCGCCCATGCGCTCGAAGCCTTCGAGCTGGCCGTCGTAATTCTTCAGCACGTTCTCCCAACTGCGCACGATGCTGGCGTATTTGACCGCGATGTCCGGCGTCTTGCGGCCCTCGGCGTCGACCAGCGCCACCACCGCCTTGTTGTGGCGGCTGATGGTGGGATAGGTCCAGTCCGCGGTGTTGGCGAATTCCTCGGCCAGCGCGTAACGGTTGGTGCTGCCCGGATAACCGGCCACCATGACGAAATCGCCGGCGGCCAGCGGTTTGTCGGCGATCTTCAGCCACTGCTTCGGCCGGTACGGCACGTTGTCGGTCGAGTACGCGGCGGGACGGCCGTCGCGGCCGACATAGGCGCGGTAGAAGGCGAAATCACCGGTGTGGCGCGGCCACATCCAGTTGTCCACTTCGCCGCCGTAATTGCCGACGCTGCCGGGCGGCGCATAGACCAGACGGACGTCCCTGATCTCGAGATTGCGGAACAGGCGGTACGTGCCGCCGCCGAAGAAGCTGTACAGGTTGCAGCGATAACCCGGCGTGGCTTCGCAATCGGCGATCAGACGCTTCTCGATCGCATCGCGGGCCTGGCTGCGCGCCAGCGCGTCGGGCGCGGCCTGGATCGCGGCGCGGACCTGGGTGGTCACGTCGTCGATGCGGTCCAGAACATAAATGCGGGCATTCGGGCCGGCGCTCAGCTCCTGGGCCTGGGTCGGCGCATTGAAGCCATCCTTGATGAGATTCCTGTCCGGCGTCGAATTCAGCTGGATCGCGCCATAGGCGCAGTGGTGATTGGTGGTGACCAGACCCTGCGGCGACACGAAGCTCGCGGTGCAGCCGCCCAGCGACACCACCGCGCCCAGCGGGTCGCCGGTGAGGTCGCTCAATTGTTTCGGCGTGAGCTTGAGGCCGGCGGTCTTCAGCGGCCCCGCGATCTCGGGCAACTGCTGCGGCACCCACATGCCTTCGACGGCGGTCGCGGCGGGAGACATGGCGCCGGCGACGAATGCGACGGTCGCGGCGGCGAGCAAAGAGGGAGCGATACCGTAACGGGGCATGGCGTGTTCTCGGACGGCTGGACAAAGAGCACGAGTGTATCGGTTCGCCGCGGGCGGGGACCATGTCCAATGGTCATGTGCCCGGGCACCGCGATGCGACCGGCGTCGCACTGTCGGCCGCAGGCATCGCATCCATACGCGACGGCATGGCGCTTCCGGCGTCGCGCCCCGCGGGGACGGCCGCAAGCCGGGGCGTATAATTCGCGCCCCAACCACTGCGACGGGCAGCTCCATGGCCGCGACGACCACGATGAAAGCGCTGGTGAAGCGCGAAGCCGGCAAAGGCATCTGGATGGAAGAGGTTCCGGTCCCCTCGCCCGGCGCCAACGAGGTGCTGATCAAGCTGGAGAAGACCGCGATCTGCGGCACCGATCTGCACATCTATCTGTGGGACGAGTGGAGCCAGCGCACGATCAAGCCCGGGCTGGTCATCGGCCACGAGTTCGTCGGCCGCATCGTCGAGATGGGCCAGGGCGTCACCGGTTACCGCCTCGGGCAACGGGTCTCGGCCGAAGGCCATATCGTCTGCGGCCACTGCCGCAACTGCCGCGCCGGCAAACCGCATCTGTGCCCGAACACGGTCGGCATCGGCGTGAACCGCAACGGCGCCTTCGCCGAGTATCTGGTCATGCCCTCCAGCAACCTGTGGCCGATCCCGGACCAGATCCCCAGCGAACTGGCCGCGTTCTTCGACCCCTACGGCAACGCCGCGCACTGCGCGCTGGAATTCGACGTGGTCGGCGAGGACGTACTGATCACCGGCGCCGGCCCGATCGGAGTGATGGCGGCGGGCATCTGCAAACACATCGGCGCGCGCAACGTGGTGGTCACCGACGTGAACGATTACCGCCTGAAGCTGGCCGCCGACATGGGCGCCACGCGCGTGGTCAACGTCAGCAACACCTCGCTGAAGGACGTCATGAAGGACCTCCACATGGAGGGCTTCGACGTCGGCCTGGAGATGAGCGGCAACCCGCGCGCCTTCAACGACATGCTCGACTGCATGTACCACGGCGGCAAGATCGCGCTGCTCGGCATCCTGCCGAAGGGCGCCGGCGTCGACTGGGACCGCATCATCTTCAAGGGCCTGACGCTCCACGGCATCTACGGACGCCGCATGTACGAGACCTGGTACAAGATGACGCAGTTGGTGCTGTCCGGCTTCCCGCTCGGCAAGGTGCTCAGCCATCAGTTGCCGATCGACGAATTCCAGAAAGGCTTCGATCTGATGGAATCCGGGAAATCGGGCAAGGTCGTGTTGAGCTGGAACTGACGCTGAGTGGAATTTCGGGTCACAAAATGACCCTCCACAGCCGATTTCGATAGATCGCACCAATGGTGCGACGCAAAAACCGGGCGCCCGCAGGCGCCCGGCCGGCCATGCTCAGAAATCGAAACGCAGCCCCACCGAGACCGGATAGGAGACGCGTTTGCCGGTGTCGTTGATGCTGCCCAGGCCCAGGCCGCCGATGGCGCTGTCGTCGCCTTCCAGATCGGCCACATAGCGCACGCCGGTCTGCGCGGTGATGCTCACGCGGTCGCCCACCGGGAACAGAAGACCGACATCGATGCCGGCGCTCGCGGACCACTTCTTCTCGGTGAACGGCACATCGGCGATGGTGATGGCCGCATCCGGAATCACGAAGGTGGCGCGGATGTCGTCGGTGCGCGTCGCGCCCAGACGTCCGGCCACGAAGGGACGGGTCGGGCCGAGGTCGCCGAAGAAATAGCGGTAACCGCCCTCGATCGTCAGTGCCTTGTAATCGCTGAAAGTGCCGTTGATGGGCAGCGTGGTGTCGAGCGCGGGCACGAAGGCGCCGCCGACCTGCACCGTGCCTTCGTCGGCGTCGGTGTACCGCAACTGGCCGAAGACCTCCGCGTTGGCGCTCAGGCCGTAGGTGAACTCCAGACCGTACGAGGCGGCGGATCCGTAGATATCGTCGTGCGATCGGGAGCGGATGCGCAGTTCGGCATCCACGCCGGCCAGGTCCGGATTGAGAGGACCGAGATCGGGGACCACGGCGGTGGTGCCGCCATGTACGTCGCCGCTCAGCGGCTGATCGGCGCCGCCGAAGACGGACAGGGAAAACGCGCCCTCCTGCGGGCCTGCGGCATGAACGGCGGGAACGGCGAGAACGAGGGCCAAGGCGGCAGCCAGAGTCGGCTTGTTCATGAAGATGTCCTTTGCGGTTCGGGGGAATGCCTGCGCTTCGCGCATGGCAGACCGTTTACGCATCGAAACGCGATCGGGATGCACGTCGGGCGATCGCGCGGAGCCATGCGTTCATCGCCGCGGCGCGGATGCGTCCGCTTTCCGCGCGAAGGACCGTCTGAAACGAAAACGGCACGGTACCGTCGGTACCGTGCCGTTGGAAACTCGATTCGCGGACGGGCCCGAAGCCCCGCCGCGGAAGGCGATATCAGCCGCCGACCGAGAACGTCACCACGAACTTGTCTTCGGCATTGTCTTCGCCGAAGAGATCTTCGCCGTTGTTGTCGGTGCCGATGTAGCTGACGCCGATGTTGACCGGGCCGAAATCGCGGTTCACGCCGACCGAGTAATCCATGTAACCGTCTTCGGTCGCCAGATCTTCGTCGACCGTGGTGTAACCCAGGCCGGCGGTGATGTTGTAGCCGTCGCCCACTTCCCAGCTGCCGCCCAGACCGGCGTAGATGCTGTCGGTGCTGGTGTTGAGGTAGTCGTTGGTGTAGCCCAGCGTCACCGAATAGTTCTCGGCGAACGACAACTCGCCGATCAGCTCGTTGTAGGCGTAATCGACGCCGTCCGGCTCACCAACATAGTTGTAGCGGACCAGCTGCACGTCGAGGTTGACGCTGTCGGACAGATCGCCGTTCCAGCCGATGAAGGTATCGACCTCGGCATCGGTGGATTCGCCGAAGTCCACGTTCGACGCCCATGCGCCGACGTAGAGACCGTTCGACCAGCTGTAGCCGGCGCCGGCCTGGATGGCGGGCTTGTCGTCGGTCTGGGAAATGCCGCGGAAAAAGTATTCGGACGTTGCGGCGGCGTTCCAGTTGAAACCGGAATCGTCTTCGTCCTGGGCCTGGGCCGCCAGCGGCATCAGGGCCAGCAACGCCAGGGAAATCAGCTGTTTGCGCACAAGGACCTCCTCGGGTCGGGGATGTGGATCGGGTCGTAGGGGGGGGAGTGGATGCCGATTGCGACGGCACCGTGGCGAGATTAACTCATATTTAACCGACGGAAACATCCCGGAAATCCCGCTGTCACGACCACGCCGTATGCCCGCGGTTCATGTTTGGCATCAATCTTGCTGATTGACCGCAATCGATCGGCAATTGATCGGCACACGTTCGGCACATCTTCCGCAGCCCGGCCCGTTCCCTTCCGACGGGCCCAGACACGAGCACGAGGCTTCAGGTATGACCTATTCGGTCGCGCTATGCGGGTTGACCGCCCGGGATTCGAGACTGCTCGAGATCGTCATCAATCGCGCCAGCGGCGGGCGCCACGCCTTTCATGCCGATCAGGCCGAAAACGCCGCGCAGCCGCGCGTGGCCATCATCGATGCCAACTCGCCGCTGTCCACCGAACGGTACGAGGAATTGCGCCAGCGTCATCCGGGGCTGGTCCCGGTCACGATTTCCGACCACGGCATGGCCGGCGACAGCCGCTATCGGATCGAACGCAAGTCGTTGTTCCTGCAGGTCATGAAGGTCCTGGAAGATCTGGCGGACCACGAGTTCGTCGGCAACAAGGTCACCGCGCACCCGGCGGCGGCGACCGTGGCGGCAGCCCAGAGCGGGCGCGCGGACGCGGCGATCGAATCGGCATTCGTCGCCGGCAAGGCCGGCGAGCCCCAGCCCCTGACCGCGCTGGTGGTGGACGACAGCCTGACCGTGCGCGAGCAGATGCGTCAGGCCCTGCAGCGCCTCGGCATCGCATGCGACCAGGCCGACAGCGCCGAAGCGGCGATGCGGCTTCTCGAACAACACAGCTACAACCTCGCCTTCCTGGACGTGGTGATGCCCGGCACCGACGGCTACGAGTTGTGCCGGAAGATCAAACACAACACCTACCTGCGGCTGATGCCGGTGCTGATGCTGACCAGCCGATCCTCGCCCTTCGACCGCGCCCGCGGCGCCCTCTCGGGCTGCGACAGCTACCTGATCAAACCGATCACCTGGGACACCTTCAGCCAGGCGGTCGACAAGGCGCTGATGAAGTCCTTCCGCAACGATCGCGCGCAGATGATCGCCCGCGGCTACCGCCTCTGATCGACCGCCGCGAAAGCGCGCCGACAACGCTCCCACATTTTCCCAAGGAATACGCCTCGTGCCGAAAGCTCTCATCTGCGACGATTCCGCCGCCGAACTCGCCAACCTCCGCAGCATCCTCACCGACGCCGGCTGGCATTCGGTCACCGCCTCCAACGGCGCGGAAGCCGTGCAGAAAGCCGTTGCCGAGAAACCAGCGCTGATCTTCCTCGACATCATCATGCCGGACATGGACGGCTACGAAGCCTGCCGCCAGCTGCAGGCAGGCGCCGAGACCAAGGGCATTCCGGTGATCTTCGTGTCCAGCAAGAACCAGAAAGCGGATCAGATCTGGGCCAAGATGCAGGGCGGCAAGGCGCTGATCGGAAAGCCCTACTCCGCCGACCAGATCCATGACACGCTGAAGGCCTTCGGCTGAGCATGTCCGCGATCGATGCCGGCGCCCTCGCGACGACGCCCCGGATCGCCTTCCGGGCGCACCCCCGATTGCCGTGGATGCTGGTGCCCGACGGCATCCCGATGCAGGTGTTGATCGACGTCGTGCCGGTGCGCGTGCCGAATACCCGTGCCTGGTTCAGGGGCATGGTCAGCCAGCGCGGCAATCTGCTGCCGGTCTTCGATCTCGCCGTGTGGGCAGGATTGGAGTCGAACGACGCGAAGACGCTGATCGTCGCGGTGGGCGTGGGCGCCAGCGCCTGCGCCATCGTCTGCGCCGTCGCACCCACGCTGCTGGTTCCACGATCGCCGCTCGGGCGAGGCGATGCCGACACGACCGATACGGCGAAGACCACCGCGCTCGCGCCCTATCTGGGGCCGGCCTTCGACAGCGTCGAGGGCAGCGTTCGCGAATTCGACTTCCGGCGCTGGCTCGCCACCGCCGCACAGGACATTTCCAGCACCGCGTCGGGCTGATCGCCCGCATCGCGCATCCCGCATTCCGATCCCGGTTTCCGGCAGTTTCAAGGGGACATCCGCATGGCCAGTTCTTCGACCTCGTTTTTCGGCAGCATCCGCGGCCGCCTCATCCTGGGCACCACGGCGCTGGCGCTGATCCCGCTGATCCTGCTCGCCGGTGCGCTGGGCTATTACGCCAGCCGCCAGTCGGCCGCGGCGCTGGAACAGCGCGCCTACGACCAGATGGCGTCGATCCGCGCCGGCAAACAGGAAGAGATCAAGGCCTACTTCGACAACGTCGCCGACCTGATGCGCACGGTCGCGAACACCGCCGAAGTGCGCCAGGCGCTGCGCGACAGCGCCGCGACCCAGCCGCAGATGGCCGCCGGGGTCGATCTGGACGTGGCCCGGGCCGCGCTGACCGACTATTACCAGAACGATTTCGGCCGCCAGTTCTCGATCCGCAATCCCGGCCAGCGCGCCGACATTTCCGGCTTCGTCGACACCCTGTCGCCGGAGACGGTGGCCGCACAGTACGCGTACATCGCCAACAACCCGAATCCCCTGGGCAAGAAGGGCGATCTCGATCAGGCCGACGACGGCTCCGCCTACAGCGCCGTGCACGGCCGCATCCACGGCTACGCACGCCGCACGGTGCAGAACTACGGCCTGTACGACTTCTTCCTGATCGACGCCCAGACCGGCATCCTCGTCTACAGCTACTTCAAGGAACTCGACTTCGCCACCAGCCTGCGCGACGGCCCGTGGGCGCAGAGCGGGCTCGGTCAGGCCTACGCCAAGGCGATGGCGGCGACGCAGACCGATGCGATCTCGATCACCGACTACGCACCGTACCGTCCCTCATACGACGATCAGGCGTCGTTCGTCAGCACCCCGATCGTCGACGAAAACGGCAAGACCATCGGCGTGTTCGTCGTGCAGTTGCCGATCGACCGCGTGAACCAGATCATGACCTTCGACGGCAACTGGAAAGACGTAGGCCTGGGCGCGTCGGGCGAAACCTATCTGGTCGGGCCGGACAAGAATCCGCGCTCGATCTCGCGCTTCATGCAGGAGAACAGCACCGGTTTCATGCAGATGATGCGCGGCCTGAAGCTGCCGCAGAGCAAGCTGGCGGCGATGGACTCGCGCGATTCGAACATCGGCCTGATGACGATCGACAGCGCCGGCGTGCGCAATGCGCTGGCCGGCAAGACGGACACATCGGTATACCCGGACTATCGCGGCATCGACGTGCTGGGCTCGTACGCGCCGATCGACATCCTCGGCCTGCGCTGGGTGATCCTGTCGGAAATCGACGCCGCCGAATCCAGCGCCCCGGTGACGGCGCTGCAGCGAGGCATCGCCATCGCGGGCCTGGGCACCCTGGTGCTGGTGGGTCTGGTCGCGCTGTTCGCGGCCCTGCGCCTGGCGCGTTCGATCAACGTGCCGCTGAGCCGGGTGCAGGAGACGGTGCTGAAGGTCGGCGCCGGCGACCTCGGCGCCCGCACCGGCCTGCAGAGCAACGACGAAATCGGCCAGCTGGCGAAGGCCTTCGACGGCCTGCTCGACGAAAAGGTGGCCGAACTGGCGCGCGCACAACAGGAAAACGAACAACTCAACAACTCGGTCATCGAGATCATGACCTCGGTCGCGCAGCTCGCGCAGCGCGATCTGAACGTGAAGGTGCCGGTGTCGGAAGACGTGACCGGCGCGGTGTCGGACGCCATCAACATGATGACCACCTCGACCGCGCGCGCGCTGCGCGAAGTCAACAGCATTTCGACCCAGGTCTCCGACAGCTCGGGCAAGGTCAAACAGCGCGCCGACAACGTGCTGAAACTCGCCGACGAGGCGAGCAACCAGGCGAACGCGGCCTCCGCGGAACTGAGCATCACCGCCAACGCGCTGCGCCAGATCGGCGAACAGGCGCAGGGCGCCGGTCGCGAGGCGGAACGCGCGCTGGTCACCACCAACGAAGCCATGTCGGTGGTGCGCGCCACGGTCGAAGGCATCACCAGCTCCCGCGACCAGATCCGCGAAACGGAAAAGCGCGTGAAGCGATTGGCCGAACGCTCGCAGGAAATCTCCTCGGCCGTGACCATCATCGGCCAGATCGCGGAACGCACGTCCGTGCTGGCGTTGAACGCATCGATGCAGGCGGTGGCGGCCGGCGAAGCCGGACGCGGCTTCGCGGTGGTGGCGGACGAAGTGAAACGACTCGCCGAAAACGCCCGCGAAGCGACCCAGCAGATCGCCGGACTGGTCAGCGCGATCCAGTCGGACACCACCGAAACGCTGCAGGCGATGAACGGCACGATCGCGCAGGTCGTCGACATCACCCGCCTCGCGGACAAGGCCGGCACGCAGATGAACGACACCCGCGAAGCGACCGAAGCGCTGGTGAATTCGGTGCGCACGATTTCGCAGGCCACCCAGGCGCAGGGCGAAGCCTCGCAACGCCTGTTGGCCCGCGCCTACGAACTGATCGGCGCGTCGCAGCGCACGCTGGAAGAAATCGAACAGCAGCGCGGCGATACCGAACACCTCGACGCATCGGCGTCCGCGCTGGTGAAGACGGTCTCGGAGTTCCGGCTGCCGGGCTGAGCCGGGCTTCGCTTCCGATCCGTCCCCCTACGCTCACCGAGGTCCGCCGCCATGTCACCGCCATCCGATCGCGCAGACGCCCCGCTCGCCACGGAGCCGGTCGCCGCGGAGCCGCTCGCTTCGGCGGATTACCGCGCGCAGCTCGACGCTTTGGTGTCGCTGCTGCAGGCGGCATCGGCCATCCCCGGGCTGGCCGATGCCGCACTGCTCGGGCAAATGGTGGAGACGTTGCAGTCCGGCGCCGCGAACGCACCGCTGCCCGGCGTCGCCGATCTGCTGCGCAGCTGGATGGCGGCGCTGCAGGATCTGGGGCGCCGCGGCGACGCACCGACCCGGGACGACCTCATCCGCATGAGCCTGTGGTTCACCGGGCTGCAGGAACATCTCGCCGGTCGTCTCGATCGCGATGGCCGACGGATGCTGGCGCAGTTGCCCGACGACATCCGCTGGTTGCCAAGACTGTCGCCGAGCTTCGTCCACGTGATCGCGCGCAGGCTCGATCAGGCTGCGGTCGAGCGCACTGCGATCGATCCGGCCGCGCTCGATACCGACACGGCCGCAGGCGTGCCCGACGCGTTCAAGATCGCCGCCGACACCCGGCGACTGTTCGCCGACACCGGAGGCACGATGTCATCCGGACAGATCGATGCTGCAGAAGCGATGTCACCGTACGCAGAACCGACATCGACACGCGTCGACGCGAACGATGGCATGCATGAAGACGGCTCCGCCAGCGGGGAAGACGCGGCCGCGGACACCGGTCCGATCTGGATCGGCCAGGAAGAACTCGACCTGACCCGTCAGGCGCTCATCGAGCAGATCCTGCCGCTGACGCAGGCCTGGTCGGAGGCCGCGGAGACGGCGGCAGGCCACGCGCTCGGCGACGAACTCGCCTACCAGTGCCAGTTGATCGTCAATGTGATGGAGTTGATCGGCACGCTCGAACTCGCCCGCGGCATGGACGCCATGCGCGAGGCGCTCGAACGACGCGATGCCGCAGTCGGTCCGGAAGCGCTGACGATGTGGTGCAACGCACTGCTGGCCGCATTCGAACAGCCCGGGCGCGACAGCGCCGATCTGCTGGTCGCGGTCGCGCCCGCCCTGCCCGCGCTCGACAGCGCGTGGGCGGCCGCGCTCGGGGACGAACTCTCGCACGTGACGATCGGATTCGATCCGGCCCTGATCGCGCAGCGCAAGACCATCGCCGGCTTCGGGGACATCGGCCTCATGCCTGCGGACGACGTGCTGCCGAGCGTGCTCGACGGCATGTACCGCGAACTGCCGGGCAACACCGCACGCCTCGGCGGCGCCGTGCGCGCGCTCGCCTCGACCCGGTCGCCCGAACCCATCGACGAAGCGCGCCGCGTCGCGCATACGCTGAAGGGCGACGCCAACACCGTCGGCATCCGCGGACTGGCGAACCTCACCCACGCGCTCGAAGACATCCTGATCGCGCTGGCGAAGCGGCCGGACCTGCTCGACGACGCCTGCGCCGACCTGCTGACCAGCGCGAGCGATTGCGTCGAGGAAATCTCGGATCATCTGCTCGGTCGCGGCCCTGCGCCCGACAACGTGCTCGACATCTACCAGCAAGTGCTCGACGCCGCGAACGCGTTGGCCGACGGCGCGCGGATGCCGCAGACATCGCTGCAGCGCGAACAGACCGATGTCGCCGCCGATGATGGCGGAGGCGCATCGTCGCCCGCCGATTCGACCATCGATTCGTCCGCCGCGATCGCAGCGCCTGCGCCTGCGCTGCGGGCCGTCGAAAGCGGCATGGCCGCGAGCGGTATCCAGAGCCTCAACGTCCCCAGCGCGCTGCTCGACGAACTGCAGCGCCTCGCCGGCGAAACCCTGGTGACTTCGCGCCAGATCGATCAGCAACTCGACGGCCTCGGCACGATCCATCGCGACCAGCGCCAGGGCGTGCGCTACACCCACGAACTCATGGGCCGCCTCGACGATCTGGTCGCGTTGCGCGGCGCGGCGCTGCAGTCGACCGCGCAGAAGGCCGGTGCCGATCTCGATCCGCTCGAGATCGACCAATACAACGAACTGCACGTGATCTCGCGACAGTTGCTGGAAGCGCACGCCGACAGCGGCGAATTCATGCGCCGCATCGACCGCATCATGAATGCGCTGTCCGATCTGCGCAGCGAACAGGAACAGCTCAACCGCGATCTGCAGCGCACGATCCTGCGCACGCGCACGGTGCCGTTCGGCCAGATCGCGCAGCGTCTGCAGCGCATCGTCCGCCAGACCGCGAAACAGGTCTTCAAGTCGATCCAGCTCGATATCGTCGGCGAAGACATTCCGGTCGACGCCGAACTGCTGGAACGCATCGTCGAGCCGCTGGCGCATCTGCTGCGCAACGCCATCGATCACGGCATCGAATCGCCGGAGACGCGCCTGTCCGCCGGCAAGCCCGAAACCGGCCGCATCGTGCTGCGCGTCGGCCTGCAGGGCGATGCGGCGACGATCGAACTGCAGGACGACGGGCGCGGGCTCGACCTGGACGCGATCCACGCGCGCGGCATCGCCGCCGGACTGATCGAGGCCGACCAGGCCGTCGACGAGCGCCTGCTCACGCGTCTGATCCTGCTCCCCGGTTTTTCCACCCGCAGCAGCGCCTCGGACGTCTCCGGGCGCGGCATCGGCATGGACGTCGTCAACCAGCGCATCGCCGCGCTGCGCGGCACCCTGGCGCTCTCCAGCGAAGCCGGTCGCGGCATGCGGGTGCTGATGCGCCTGCCGGTGACGCAGACGCTGGCCAACGTGATCGTCGTGCGCGGCCAGCGTCAGGTCAGCGCGGTGGTCGCGGCCTCGGTCGAGCGCGTGGTGAGTTTCGCCGCAGGCGAATGCCGTTACGAAGACGGCCGCCTGCAGGTGGCGCTGCCCGAAGGCACGCTGCCGGCGCTGCCGATCGAAGCCTTCTACGGCGACAGCGCCGATGTCGCGATGTGGCTGGGCGGCGGCATCGGCTTGGCCGTGCGCGATGCCGAAGGCCGGCCCAGCGTCGTCCTCGTCCGCAGCGTCGACGAAGTGCGCAGCGTGGTGGTCAAGCCGTTGGGCGCCTATCTGCCGCCGATTCCCGCGGTCCGCGGCATCACCCAGCTCGGCGATGGCGGTCTGGCGCCGGTGATCGACCTGGACGTTCTGCTGCAGTCTTCGCACGAACGGCGCTTCGACACCGCGCGCCTGTCGGTAAGCACGGCCGCGGCGGTCACCCGCGTCGTGGTCGCCGACGATTCGCTGAGCGTGCGTCGCGCGCTGGAACAGCTGATGCAGGACGCGGGCTTCGAGGTCGCCACCGCCCGCGACGGTTTCGAAGCGCTGGCCCAAGTGCAGGCGAAACCGACCCACGCCCTGCTGGTGGACCTCGAGATGCCGCGCATGAACGGGCTGGAAGTCGCCCGCAACCTGCGCACCCAGACCGCGACCCGCGATCTGCCGGTGGTGATGATCACCTCGCGCGCGACCGACAAACACATGGCGATGGCCGAACAGGCCGGCGTCACCCGGCTGCTGGGCAAACCCTTTTCCGAAGACATCCTGGTCGCGCTGGTGCGCGATCTGATCGCGGAACGCGCTTCGTCGGAAACGTCCGGCACCTGACTTCGGCGACGATACGGCGGCGCAGGGTGTCGCCGTCGTGCCGCGCGTACACTATGCGGCCACGCCATTCCGTGTGCAGCCATGTCCAACGATTCCGCTCTCGTCCGGCCATCCCCGACCGCGCGCTACGCCGACGAACTCGACGCCATCCGCGCCCAGGGCCTGTTCAAGTCCGAACGCATCATCACCAGCCCGCAGTCCGCCGAGATCGAACTCGCCGACGGCCGCAAGGTGTTGAATTTCTGCGCCAACAATTATCTCGGGCTGGCCGATCACCCGGACATCATCGCGGCGGCGAAGGATGCGCTCGATAGCCACGGTTTCGGCATGGCGTCGGTCCGTTTCATCTGCGGCACGCAGGATCTGCACAAGCGGCTGGAGAAGACCATCGCCGACTTCTTCGGCACCGAAGACACCATCCTCTATGCCGCCTGTTTCGACGCCAACGGCGGCCTGTTCGAGCCGCTGCTGGACGAACGCGACGCGATCATCTCCGATGCCCTCAATCACGCATCGATCATCGACGGCGTGCGCCTGTGCAAGGCCAGGCGCTACCGCTACGCCAACTGCGACATGGCCGATCTCGAAAAACAGTTGCGGCAGGCGCAGGCCGACGGCGCACGCACGATCATGATCACCAGCGACGGCGTGTTCTCGATGGACGGCTTCATCGCGCCGCTCGACGAGATCACCGCGCTGGCCGCGAAATACGCCGCGCTGGTGCACATCGACGAATGCCACGCCACCGGCTTTCTCGGCGCCACCGGCCGCGGCTCGGCCGAAGTGAAAGGCGTGATGGACCGGATCGACATCTTCACCGGTACGCTCGGCAAGGCCATGGGCGGCGCGCTCGGCGGCTTCACCACGGCGAAGCGCGAAGTCGTCGAAATGCTGCGCCAGCGTTCGCGTCCGTACCTGTTCTCCAACTCGCTGCCGCCGCACGTGGTGGCCGCGGGCATCCAAGCCTTCGAGATGCTCGCCGCCGCCGGCGATCTGCGCGAACGTCTGGTCGAGAACACCCGTTATTTCCGCGAGAAGATGACCGCCGCCGGTTTCGACATCAAGCCGGGTGTGCACCCGATCAGCCCGGTGATGCTGTACGACGCGCCGCTGGCGCAGAAGTTCGCCGAGCGTCTGCTGGAAGAAGGCATCTATGCGATCGGCTTCTTCTTCCCGGTGGTGCCGCAGGGCAAGGCGCGCATCCGCACCCAGATGAGCGCCGCCCATACCCGCGAACACCTCGACCGTGCGATCGACGCGTTCGTGCGCATCGGCCGCGAACTGGGCGTCATCCCCGGCTGACCGTGCGCCCCGCGCTGCGACGACTGTTCCTGCTCGCCCTCGCCAGCGACGCGCTGGCGCAGATGGAGAACGGCGAATGGCGGACGCGCTGTCTGCACTGCCGCAGGCGACTGCACGTGCGCGCCGACGGCGAGGCGCTGGGCCACGCGACCCTGGAACACGTCGTGCCCCAGGCCTGGTTCGGCAAACGCTCAGCCGCCGCACTGACCGCGCGGGTCGGCGACGAGGCCAACGATGCGCGCAATCTGGCCCTGGCCTGCGCGGGGTGCAATCACGGCAAGGGCGTCAGCCACGACGCCCGCGGCCCGCAGGACGCACGGGCGAAAGAAGTCGTCGCGCAGCTGCTCGACAGCAGGCTCGCGCGCTGGCGCAGGCCGGAGACGGACGACGCCGCCTGACAGGGCGCCGAAACGCGCGTGGCGACCCGATCGGCGATGTCAGCGTTGGCGCTTTGCCGGCGCGGCTGCGGGCTGTGCTTTGGCTTGCGCCCGAGTCTGCGCTTTCGGCTGGGGCTTCGGCTGCGCCTTCGGGGAAGACGCGACCGGCGCCCCCTTGGCGATGCGGATGCCGCGCGCCTTCATCCATGCGTCGAAATCGCTGGCGCTCATCCTGCGCCCGTTCTGGGTCATCTCGAAACGGTTGGATTTGCCGATCGCCACCTGGGACGGCGGTGGCGGCAGATCGCCCGCGGTGGGCGCGCGGCTGGCGCAGCCGGGCAATGCGACGACGACGGCGAGCGCCGTCAGCAGGATGATGCGCATGAATCTGAATCCTCGTTGAGCCCCGGACTCCCCCGCTCGAAAGTGTAGGCGCGGCCTCATCGATGTGTCTGAATACAGATGGGCGTCGCGCACAGATCGATGTGGAAGTCGTTCTTCGATGCGAACCGAGTCACGGATCGCGAGTCATGCATCGCCGCCACTCAATCGCGGCGGATCAGACGCAGATCCGCTTCGCTCAACATCCGCCATTGCCCTTTCGGCAAATCGCCCAGCGTCAGACCGCCGATGCCGACGCGGATCAATCGCAGCGTCGCGATGTCGAAGGCCGCCAGCAGTCGGCGGATCTGCCGGTTGCGACCTTCATCGAGCACGATCTCGATCCAGGCGTTCTTCTCGCCGACGCGCAACGGCACCACCGAGACCGCAGACAAGCGTTCGCCATCGACCTCCACGCCCGCGCACAGGGCGACGAGCAGCGCATCGTCGGGAATCCGGTCGATCTGCACGCGATAGGTCTTGTGCGGCCCGGACGCAGGGTCGGTAACGCCGGCCGCCCACTGCGGATCGTTCGTGAACAGCAGCAGCCCTTCGCTGGCCTTGTCCAGGCGCCCGACCGGCGCGATCCAAGGCAGCGATGCGCCGTCGAAACAGCGATACACCGTCTCGCGACCGCGCTCGTCGCTCGCGGTCGTCACCAGCCCGCGCGGCTTGTTGAGCATCAGATGGAAGGGCTCGGTCGATGCGATCGGATCGCCGTCGATGGAAATATCGTCGCGATCCGGTTCGGTCGCGAACTCCGGGTCGCGCACCACTTGTCCGCCGATGCGCACGCGGCCGGCGCGCACCCATTCCGCCGCCTGCGTCCGCGAACAGACGCCGCGCTTCGAAAGAACGCGTGCGATGCCGTAGCGCGGGCCCCGCGGACGGGTCAGCGCCGTTTCTTCTTCGGCGGTTCCGGAGCGGGCGCCGGCGCAGGCGGCGGCGGTGCCGCAGGCTTGGCCGGCCCCTGCACGACCCGCACGCCGCGCGCCTTCATCCAGGCGTCGAATTCATCGGCGGTCATGCGCTTGCCGTTCTGGGTCATGTCGAAACGCCAGGCCTGCGCATCGCCGGGTTTCGGTTGATACGCACCCGCAGCGCCCGACAGCGGCTGCGCGGCTGCGGCGGTGGCGCGGCATTCGTTGTGCTTCACGCGCGCCAGCACCAGTTCGACCGAAGTACCTTCCACGAACAACTGGGCGAAACCGACGCCGGAACCGATCTGCGCATTCGGCGTCGCCAGTTCTTCGGCGATCGGGGTGGACTGCAGGAGATTTCCCTTCGCGGGGAGTTGCGGCTTCAGCGCGGTGCAATCGACCGAAGCCTGCGCGCCGGCAACGAAACCGAGCATCGAAAGACCGATGAAACAGCTCGCGATGCGCACATGCGCCACGACGGGAACTTGGAAGGGGCGCATGCTCGGCTCTCGGCAGGATCGATCCGTCGAGTGTAGGCCGCACCCGGTGCGTGCGACAACCGGAAGCCAGCGACGGATCGCACGGATCGTGACCACGCACCGGAAACATGCGCGTTCAGAGGCGCCGGAAACGCCGAAGCCCGGCACGAGGCCGGGCTTCGGGGAGTGCGACGAGCGCGTCCGGAATTACTGGACGTTGAGCTCGGTGCGACGGTTGGTCTCGTTCTTGCATTCCGGCAAGGTCTGCGCGGTCGACACGAGCGGACGGCTCTCGCCGTAACCATTCGGGCCGGCCAGACGGCCAGCGTCGATGCCGTTGTCGGTCAGATACTTGTACACGGTGTCCGAACGACGCTGCGAGAGCGACTGGTTGTAGCCGTCGTTGCCGCAGAGGTCGGTGTGACCGGCGACTTCAACGCGCAGGTCGGGGTAACGCTTCAGGATTTCGACGGCTTCGTTCAGGATCGCGACGGCGTCCGGACGCAGGGTGGCCTTGTCGAAGTCGAAGTTCACGCCCTTCAGGTCGATCGAGATCTGGACCTTGCAGCCGTCGGGACCGATGGCTTCGCCCGGCTGCGAGTTCGGGCAGCGGTCGTTGCAATCGTTCACGCCGTCGCCGTCGCTGTCCTTGTCGGCGCAGTTCGGGGCCGGCGGCGGAGCCGGAGCTTCGGCGACCGGCTCGGACGGTTCCGGACCCAGCGGCACGATGAAGCCGACCGAGGCGAGGACGTCGCCGAACCAGCTTTCGTCGGCAGCGTTGACGCTGCTGTCGTCGGCGTCGAGGCGGTAGGCGAGTTCGGCGCGCATGCCGATGCGGCCCAGGTCGCCCTGGAGACCACCACCGATCTTGCCGGCGAGGTTGCCGTCTTCACGCTCGCCCGGCGAGTTCGGGCTCGGGAAGGCGTCGAATTCTTCTTCCGAACGCTGATAGCCGAGGCCGGCCAGGACGTACGGATTCCAGTTGCGACCTTCGGCGACGAAGTGACGGCGCAGGTCGACCGACACACCGTACTGGCTCCAGTTCAGATTGCCGGCGCGCTGGAAGGGCGCACGGATCACATCGGGGTTGTCGAAGTGCGGGTTCTGGTAGTTGAACTCGCCATCGAGCGACCAGTTGTCGCTGATGAACTTGCCGAAGCCGATGGTGCCGAACGGGGCGTTGCGGGTACCGCGGGCGCCGTCCTGGATGTTGAAACCGGCCGAGGTGGTGAGATACCAGCGGTCATCGAAGTCCTGCGCGGAGGCGGTCTGGGCCACGGCCAGCCCGCTCAGCAGCGCGGCACAGAGGAGTTTCTTGTTCATTGACTCAATGCTCCTTGGAGGAATGATTGAAGACTCGGTGGTGTCGATCTGGACGCAGAGGCTGCCGTGAAGGGGCCTTTCCGTCCATGGCATCCGGCCGCGTCATGGGCTTATTAACACTAGCATAACAGTTTGGGGAATCCAAGCGCAGTTCAGGTTCCTGGGGAACCTTTCAATCCGGATCGATGTCCCGCCCTGTTGGCTATGATTCACGCATGAAGCTGAACGGCTTCAATCATGCAGAAAACGGTCCGTGTCGTGCGTGAAACGGCCGCTGCTGGCCGTTCGCCGTTCGCTCAAGGAATTCCGTAATCCCTTCATCAGTTCGATGCCTGATCGCGCCCGGCCCGGGCGGCATCCGGCCGAAGCGCTCGGCCGGAAAAGCATGCGCGCCCACGCCGCGCATGAATGGCACGGGCTTGCGATATCGACCGGAGGCCTCCGCCATGCGGATCGTCCGCAGGCCGCCCCATCTCCGACTCGACAATCGCCTCAGGGCCGGGGCTTGAGCGCAGCCCGCTTTACCGGCATGGTGCGCGCTCCATACGCCCACGGATGCCATCAGGGCATCGATCGATGAACGCGCAGCCCGTCGCCGCTCAGCCCTACCCCCACCTTTTCTCTCCGCTGGACCTCGGTTTCACCACCCTGCGCAACCGGGTGCTGATGGGATCGATGCATACCGGGCTTGAAGATCGCGCCAGCGATTTCCCCAAACTCGCGGCCTACTTCGCCGAGCGTGCCGCGGGCGGCGCAGGACTGATCGTCACCGGCGGTTTCTCGCCGAACATGATGGGTTGGCTGAAGCCCTTTTCCGGCAAGCTCAGCTGGCCGTGGGAAGCACGCAAACATCGACAGGTCACCGCGGCCGTCCACGCGCACGGCACGAAGATCTGCCTGCAACTGCTGCACGCCGGTCGTTACGCCTATCACCCGCTGCAGGTGGCTCCGTCCAGGATCAAGGCGCCGATCAATCCGTTCACGCCGCGCGCGCTGACCGGCTTCGGCGTCGAACGCACGATTTCGGCGTACGCGAATGCGGCGAAACTGGCGCGCGACGGCGGCTACGACGGCGTCGAAGTGATGGGCTCCGAAGGCTATCTGATCAATCAATTCCTGAGCGCGCGGACCAATCGCCGCGGCGATGCCTGGGGCGGGGATCTGCAAAAGCGCATGCGTTTCGCGACCGAGATCGTGCGCCGCGTACGCGAGGCCTGCGGAGCGGATTTCATCATCGTGTATCGCCTCTCGATGCTCGAACTCGTCCCGGAAGGTTCGGCATGGGATGAGATCGTGGCCCAGGCGAAAGCCATCGAAGCGGCGGGCGCGACGATCCTCAACACCGGCATCGGCTGGCACGAAGCGCGTGTGCCGACGATCGCGACGTCGGTGCCGCGCGCCGCGTTCGCCGGCGTGACCGCGAAATTGCGTCCGGAAGTGAAATTGCCGCTGGTCGCGACCAACCGCATCAATACGCCGGATGTGGCCGAAAGCATCCTCGCGGGTGGCGGCGCCGACCTGATTTCGATGGCCCGACCGCTGCTGGCCGATCCGGAATGGGCCAACAAGGCACGCACCGGTCGTGCGGATCGCATCAACACCTGCATCGCGTGCAATCAGGCGTGTCTGGATCACGTGTTCGAACAAAAGAAGGCCAGCTGCCTGGTGAACCCGCGCGCCTGCGCGGAAACCGAACTGGTCTACACGAAGACCGGCGCACCGAAACGTATCGCGGTCGTCGGCGCCGGCCCGGCGGGACTCGCCTGCGCCACGGTGGCCGCCGAGCGCGGGCACCGGGTCGTGTTGTTCGATGCCGCCGCGGAGATCGGCGGGCAGTTCAATCTGGCCAAGACCATTCCCGGCAAGGAAGAGTTCCACGAAACCCTTCGCTATTTCCGTCACCGCATCGAAGACACCGGGGTCGAACTGCGATTGTCGACCGTCGTGGATGCCGAGGCGCTGACAGGCTTCGATCAGGTCGTGCTGGCCACCGGCATCGTGCCGCGGACCGTGCGCTTTCCGGGCTCCGATCGCGCCAATGTGGTGAGTTATCTCGATGTACTCCGCGGTCGCGTCAAGATCGGCACGCGCGTCGCGATCGTCGGCGCCGGCGGCATCGGTTTCGACGTCGCCGAGTTTCTCGTGCATCAGCCGATCCTCGACGACGCGCGCTTCGAAGGCGACCCCTTCCACGCCGCCGCGCCGCACGCCTCGCCCACGCTGGATCCCGCACGCTGGATGGCGGAATGGGGCGTCGACCCGACCTTCTCCGGCCCGGGTGGCCTGCGCAAGCCGCAGCCGGAACCGCCGAGCCGTGAGGTATGGTTGCTGCAGCGCAGCCCGGGCAAACCCGGCGCGCGATTGGGCAAGACCACCGGATGGATTCACCGCGCCGCGCTCAAGGCCAAGCAGGTCAAGATGCTGGGCGGCGTCCAATATCTCGGCGTCGACGACAACGGCTTCCGCATCCGCGTCGACGGTCAGGAGCAGACGCTGCCGGTCGATCATGTGGTGATCTGCGCCGGCCAGGAGCCGCGACGCGAGTTGTTCGACGCATTGCAGGCCGCAGGCGTCGCCGCGCATCTCATCGGCGGCGCCGACGTGGCCAGCGAGCTCGACGCCAAACGCGCCATCGCCCAGGGCAGCCGGCTGGCGGCGGATTTCTGAAGCCGCCGGCCGGGGGTCGGGCCTCCTGCCGATGTTCAGCCGCGTCAAGGGCCGAAAACCGCGCATTCCGTGACCCCGGTAGCGACTTGCAGTGCCGCACCGCAGCAGGGCTGGCACGACTCAGCGGGTGGTGATACGCCTGTTCGGACAGGGGCTTACGCCTCCTTTTGAACAAAAACTCCAGTCTAATCAGAGATTTCCGATTTTCCATTCAGCCACCGTTATGTTTCGCTGGCTACCCTACGCCCGCTTTCCCGCCACCGGATGCGGGACCAGCGCGAGATCGCGGCAGGCGACAACCCACCCCACGAGAGGGTGACTCCCCGCCCGGTCCACGTTTGGGCTACAAGCGGCCATAGAGCACGCAGCCCTCCCCAGTACGCCATGTCGTCCCCGACGATCGCACTGCTTTGCAGGATCCACTGCCCGCAGCGTCGATCGCCGGCCCGAAGCAACGGAGCAAGGAGTCCTCATGAAGCTCGCCTGGATCCTCTGGATCGCCTCGGTGTTGCCCCCTCAGGCCGCCGATTCACTGTGTCTCAGCACCACCCTCTACCTCGAAGCGCGCGATCAACCCGTCCGCGGCCAGCAGGCCGTCGCCGAAGTCGCGCTCCGCCGCGAAGAGAGCGGGCTGTGGGGCGACTCGATGTGCGAAGTCGTCACCGCCCGCAAACAGTTCGCACCCACCATCGTGTCGCCGCGCACGCAGCTCGGCAACGCGGAAGCCTGGTCCCAGGCGATCACCCTCGCGCTCGATGCCGAGCGCAACTGGGCCCTCCCGCCCGGCGAACGCCAGGAGATCGTTCCCGGTGCCAGCCACTTCGCAGCCCTGTCCATCGCCCAGCCCAGCTGGCGCAATGCCTATCGGGTCGCGACCATCGGCGATCACACCTTCCTGAAGGTGCAATCGTTGAAACCGCAGAAAGATGCACCCGTCCGCCGCTGAGCGGCGCGACGGTTTCGATCCGGTATCGAATCTTGCAGGCCGCAGCGATGCGGCTTTCTTTTTGCCTGCGCGTCGACGGACGACACTGCGTTCCATATGGCGCGGTTGAGGCCGATATCGGTGGCCACCATGATCGCGGTTCACGCCAATGGAATCGCACATGAAACTTTACTACTCGCCCGGCGCCTGCTCGCTCGCCGATCACATCGTGCTGGAATGGATCGGACAACCTTACGAGGCGATCAAGGTCGGTCGCGAAGAGCGCAAGACGCCCGAATTCCTCGCGATCAATCCCGCCGGCGCGGTGCCCGCGCTGGAGCACGATGGTTGGGTGCTGACCCAGAACGCGGCGATCCTCAACTATCTGGCCGATCTGCATCCGCAGTCGGGCCTCGGTGGCGACGGCAGCGCGAAGAGCCGCGCCGAAGTGAACAAGTGGCTCGCGTTCGCGAACTCCGACGTGCATCCGGCGTTCTATCCGATGTTCGGCAGCACCGCGTATCTCGAAGACGCCGCCACCATCGACAAGACCAAGGACGCGGCGCGCGCGAAGGTCCGCATGCTGTTCCAGCGCGCCGATGCGCATCTGCAGGGGCGCGATTGGCTCGCCGACACGCGTTCGATCGCCGATCCCTATCTCTACGTCACCTATCGCTGGGCACGCGCGAACGGCGTCGATCTCGGTGGCCTGGACAATCTCGCTGCGTTCGCGTCGCGGATCGAGGCCGATCCGGCGGTCCAGAAAGTGCTGCGTGACGAAGGTCTGGCCTGACCGCTTCCCTCCCCCGGTCCAGCCGTTCCGGAAGCCGCCTTCGGGCGGCTTCTTTTTTGCATGATGCCGTACGGCAACCTTACGCTTCGTGGCGCCAGTAGCGCGACATTTCCAGATACGTGAACGATGCCGACCATGTGATCAGCAGGAAGCCGGTCAGCGATTCAATGCCCGACAACAGCCGGATCGCGCCGACCGGCGCGAGGTCGCCGAAACCCAGCGTGGTGTAGGTGGTCGCGGAGAGATAGATCGCATCGAACAGATTGTCGAGGCCGTGCGCGCCGTGGACGAAACCGGCGTCCGGCACCATCAGCAGGCCCCAGAACACCAGGCCGTAGCACCAGATCTCGACGATGTGCAGACCGAGCAGCGCGAAGATGATGCGCAGCATGACGCCGCGGTCGCGTTTCGGCGCACGGCCGGAGTAGCGATGCGCGAGCCAGTGCAGGCCTTCGTAATGGATCACCACCACGAGTGCGGTCACGAACAGCGCGGCGAAAGCCACCAGCGCATGTTCGCCCCACTGTTCCGCGGGAATCAGCCAGGAAGTATCCATCCGATCGATATGAGGATGCGGAACACGATCCTAGCCTACGACATGCCGGGGCATCGGGGCGCCCCGGCAGCCATGTCCCGTTCAGCGCTGTTCGATCGCCACGTAGGCGCGGTCTTCCGGACCGATGTAGTTCGCGCTGGGGCGGATGATCTTGCCGTCCTCGCGCTGCTCGATGACATGCGCGCTCCAGCCGGTGGTGCGCGCGATGACGAACAGCGGCGTGAACATCGGCGTCGGGATGCCCATCATGTGATAGGCCGACGCGCTGTACCAGTCGAGGTTCGGGAACATCTTCTTGGTGTCCATCATCAGCGTCTCGATGCGCTCGCTGACGTCGAACAGCGTCTGGTTGCCACCATCCTTGCAGAGCTTGCGCGAGAGTTCCTTGATGATCGGGTTGCGCGGATCGCCGATGGTGTAGACCGGATGGCCGAAGCCGATGATGATTTCCTTGCGCTCCATGCGCGCGCGGATGTCGGCTTCCGCCGCGTCGGCGCTGCCGTAGCGGCTGATGATGTCCATCGCCACTTCGTTGGCGCCGCCGTGCTTCGGGCCGCGCAGCGCGCCGATCGCGCCGGTGATGCACGAATGCAGGTCCGAGCCGGTGCCGGCGATCACGCGCGCGGTGAAGGTCGAGGCGTTGAACTCGTGCTCGGCGTACAGGATCAGCGAGGTGTGCATGGCGCGCACCCAGGACTGGCGTGGCTTCTCGCCATGCAGCAGGTGCAGGAAGTGGCCGCCGATGGAGTCGTCGTCGGTCTCCACGTCGATGGCGCGGCCGTTGTGGCTCCAGTGGTACCAGTACAGCAGCATCGAGCCGAGGCAGGCCATCAGCTTGTCGGCGATGTCGCGCGCACCGGGATGGTTGTGGTCGTCCTTCTCCGGCGACAGGCAGCCCAGCACCGACACGCCGGTGCGCATCACGTCCATCGGGTGCGCGGACGGCGGCAGTTCCTCCAGCGCGGCCTTCACCGCCGCCGGGATGCCGCGCAGCGCCTTCAGCTTGGCCTTGTAGGCCGCCAGTTCGGCGCGGTTGGGCAACTTGCCATGCACCAGCAGGTGGGCGATCTCCTCGAACTCGCTGGTCGTGGCGATGTCGAGGATGTCGTAGCCGCGGTAGTGCAGGTCGTTGCCGCTGCGGCCGACGGTGCACAGCGCGGTGTTGCCGGCGGCGGTGCCGGACAGGGCGACGGACTTCTTGGGCTTGAAGCCGGGTGCGGGTGTGGTTTCGCTCATGATGGACTCCCTACGTCACTTCTTTGCGGAAAACAGGGTATCGAGCTTCTGCTCGAAGGCGTGGTAACCGATGCGGTCGTACAGTTCCTCGCGGGTCTGCATGCTGTCGACCACGTTCTTCTGGTGGCCGTCGCGGCGGATCGCTTCGTACACGTTCTCGGCGGCCTTGTTCATCGCGCGGAACGCCGACAGCGGATACAGCTGGATCGCCACGCCCACCGAAGCCAGCTCCTCGCGGGTGAACAGCGGCGTCTTGCCGAACTCGGTGATGTTGGCCAGCACCGGCACCTTCACCGCATCGACGAAGCGCTTGTAGGTCGGCAGGTCGTAGGCGGCCTCGGCGAAGATGCCGTCGGCGCCGGCCTCGACGCAGGCGATGGCGCGTTCGATCGCCGCGTCCACGCCGTCGACCTGGATCGCGTCGGTGCGCGCGATCAGGAAGAACTCCGGATCGGTCTTCGCATCGGCCGCGGCCTTCACGCGATCGACCATTTCGCCCTGCGACACGATTTCCTTGCCCGGACGATGACCGCAGCGCTTGGCACCGACCTGGTCCTCGATGTGGCAGGCGGCGGCGCCGGCCTTGATCAGCGACTTGATCGTGCGCTCGATGTTGAACGCGCTGGGGCCGAAGCCGGTGTCGATGTCGACCAGCAACGGCAGATCGCAGACATCGGTGATGCGACGGGTGTCGATCAGCACGTCTTCGAGCGTGTTGATGCCGAGGTCGGGCATGCCGAGCGAACCGGCGGCGACGCCGCCGCCCGAGAGGTAGATCGCGCGATACCCGGCGCGTTTCGCCAGCAGTGCGTGGTTGGCGTTGATCGCGCCGATCACCTGCAGCGGCGATTCTTCGGCGAGCGCGGCGCGGAACATCGCTCCCGGGGAGCGTGCGCCGGCGGAAAGCTGGGTCATGGTCGGAACTCCTCATCGTTCGCGAAACCGGACAGCGGCGGCGTTCGAGAGCGTACGCCCCGCCCGGGGCCGCAAATCTGGCACCATCCCGAAGGTTGATCAATCTTGATCGAACCAATCAATCTGTTGCCATGGCCGACCTGCTGACCGCCCGCGAAACCTGCCGCCTGCTCGGCATCAGTCAGGCGACCCTGTATGCCTACGTGAGCCGGGGCCTGCTCGAATCACGCCCCGGCCCCGACCACCGCAGCCGGCTGTATCCGCGGCTCGATGTGGAGCGATTGGCGCAGCGCAAGCAGGTCGGGCGCAGCGCTGCCGCGGCCGCCGCGCACAGCCTCGACCGCGGCCTGCCGGTGCTGGAAACGCGGATCTCGCTCATCCGGCCCGACGGCCCGTACTACCGCGGTCGCTCGGCGGTGACGCTCGTGCGCGACGGCGCGACCCTGGAAGACGCCGCCCGCCTGCTCTGGGACTGCGGCGAATACGATCCGTTCGCCGCGCTGCAGGGCGGCGACTGGCCCGCGCATGTGGCGGCGATTGCTGCCGACAGCACGCTGCCGCCGCTGGAACGCGCGATGGCCGCGATCCCGCTGCTCGCGCTGGGCACGCGCGGCGCGCTGAACTCCACGGCGCGCGCGCGTCACGAGATCGCCGCCACTCTGCTCCGCCAGAACGCCGCGCTGCTGGTCGGGCATCCGCCACCGGCCGCGCCGACGCATGCCTTGCTTGCGGAGGTCTGGAAACCCGGTGACGCCGGTTTCGCCGATCTCGTCCGCGCCGCGCTGGTGCTGTGCGCGGATCACGAACTCAACGTCTCCGCCTTCGCCGCGCGCGTGGTCGCGTCCACCGGCGCGCATCTGCACGCGACCGTGTGCGCCGGCCTCGCCGCGCTCTCCGGCCCGCGCCACGGCGGCGCCACCGCGCGCGCCTACGCATTGATCGCCGACGCGTGCGAAGCCGCGTCGCCGCGCGATTTCATCGAAACCCGACTGCAGCGCGGCGACGACCTCCCCGGCTTCGGCCACGCCCTCTACCCCCACGGCGACCCGCGTGCCGCCGAACTGCTGACGCGCCTGCGCGCGCAGCACGCGGACGCCCACGCGATGCGCGCACTCGACGACATCATCGCCGCAACAGAAGACGTCAGCGGTCAGCACCCCAACATCGACTTCATGCTCGCCGCGATCTGTCACGCGCATGCATTGATGGCGACACCGGCATTGGTGATGTTCGCCGCGGGGCGGCTCGCGGGCTGGCTCGCGCATGCGCTGGAGCAACAGGCGGAAGGGAAGTTGATTCGGCCGAGGGCGAGGTATACCGGGGTGGAGCCATAGACGAAAGAATGAATTCCGCAGGGTGGGCTCCGGGCCCACCCTACTTGCTTCGGGGCGGCTCAACTGAAGCGCTAGAAGTCATCTGAAGGAGGACACTTGGCAAACAAACAGACAAAACATAAATACGTTGATCGACTGGCAGAGTTGATCGAGATCGGAAACAAAATCGCCACCGAGACCCATGAAGAATGGGCTGGCGGCAATTTGCTCACTGGAAAAAATCACTATCGGACCAGAGAGCATTTAGCGTTCGCCCCCTTTGTGGAGTGGCGTTTCGCATGCATTACAGTTCTTGAGGCAGTTATTCCAAACTCAAGCCTGCACCGTAAATCCATAGATCAGTTCGCTAGCTTTCAAAACAAACCTTCGGCGCGCGACCATGGCGTATCCTTTCTAAAAGCGATAAAGAAGGACTTCGAAGACGGATTCTTCGAAAGCTTAGAAGCTCAGATTGACGCGGAAATTAGCTCTGACTATCTACATCAAGCCGAACAACTGCTCACCCACGGGAAGTCCGAGAACAAGAGCTACATCCCTGCGGCGGTTCTATCAGGCGCTGTTCTTGAACGCGGCTTACGATCAATTGCAACAAAACTACAGCCACCTGAGCCGATCGAAGCAAACGGAAAAGCACTGATGCTTGGCGGCCTTGTCGACGCACTTAAAAAGCGCCAGCTATATAACGAGCTAACAGCGAAGCAGCTTCGCTCATGGGTGGACATCAGAAATGCCGCAGCTCACGGAAAGTTTGATGATTTCAATGAATCTCAAACCAAAGCCATGGTGTCAGGAATTACGGACTTTCTTGCTCGGCATCATCCATGAGCGATTAGCGAGTAGCCTGGGTAAGGCCAAAGGCCGCACCCGGGGCTCTTGACCACGACGAATCCTCCCGAAGCGCACCGGAGTGGATTCGGAACGACACCGCCCGCGCCGCGGCCTTGCGGAGAATCGATCGCACGGGTCAAACAATGATCGCGACATGTTTCGCCAACCCGCGAGCCATCGGCGCCAGGTCGTGCAACCCGCCACATTCACCCGCAGGAGAAGCGACATGACAGGGCTACCGAACGGCATCAATGCGTGGATCTACTTGAACGAGGACGAGCCGCCGGGCACGAACTACGACAGCGCCAACAGCTGCTATCAGTCGCTGCGTCAGTACAGGATCTACGACAGCCTCGACTTTCTCGGCATCGCTTTTTTCGAGGTCTTTCCCACCGCCAATGGCTTCACCATCGGCGTCAGCAGCACTGCCTCTCATCCGGGCGGTCTCAGCAATCAGGATTACTTGAACAATCTGATCCGCGATGCGCGCCAGATCAATCCGAGCATCAAGTTGCTGGCGACCATGGTGTATTCGGGCGACAACACCCTGGCCTCCATTTTCGCGGGCGGCGGCGATCCGCAGACGCAGGCCACCGCATTCGCCAACAATCTGGTCGCCTATCTGAAAAGCGCCGGCATGAACGGCATAGACATCGACTGGGAGCCGCCGCTGTCCGACGATCTGACCCAGTCGCAGTTCCAGATCCTGTTCACCACCATTCGCAACGTCTTCGATCAGCAGCCGGTGAAGTACTACCTCTCGATGGCGCCCGCATGGCCGGGGGACGTCAGCGCGCTTGCGGCGACCATCAACAACACGTTCGATTTCGTGTCCCCTCAGTTCTACGACGGCACGTCGCTGCAGGACTTTCTCGACGCGGGCATCGCCCCCGACAGGATGGGCTATGGCGCGCAGTTCGAGCCGGGCAATGCCGCGCCGAACTCGAGCGCGCAGCAGGTCTGGGACGCCGTTTCGCCGGGTTTCACCGACAGCAATGTCCATTACGGCTATCAGGACGTTTTCGTGTGGCGCCTGAACTCCGGCAACTTCCAGTTCGAACAGGCGCAGATCGCGATTCTCGGCCAACTGGCGAATCCGCCCGCAGGCAACAGCTTCGACGACTCGCCGATCGTCGGTGCGGCAGGCAATCCCGCGATGACGCAGATGACGGTCCGTTCGGGCGACGTCCTCGACGCCATCCAGGCGGTCAATACCGGAACGGGCTCATACAACACCGGCACGCATAACACGGGAACCGGGATCTTCATCCTGCCGCAGCACGGCGGGAACAGTGGAACAGGCCACACGTTCACGATCCCGCTCGACGATCCGATCGTCTCCATGTCCGGTTACACCGGTGGGTGGTATGGCTGGCAATGCGTGCTGCAGCTGACGCTGCAATCCAAAAGCGGGAAAACGTATGGCCCATTCGGCACCATGTCCGGCTCGACCACCCGGACGGCCTTCACGCAGACCGCCCCGTCCGGACAAAGTCTGGTGGCCTTCAGCGGTGGCACGGTGACGGTGCCGTTGGCGGACGGCAGCCGAACTCGGATCATCGCGAATCTGACTGCGCACTTCGCCTGATTCGTCTTTCCCTGCGGCCTGCGTGACGTTTCGCGCAGGCCGCAGCGCGCATCGGCAAAGGGCAATCCGGGCGCGACGTCGACTCTGCGCATGCGATACGGAATGCGCGCGCCGGACCCGGCTTTTCGATGGTCTGCGAACCCGTGTTTCTCGATTGACCGCCCACAACCGCTGTGGCAGCCTCCGTCGCACGCCCCGCTTCGGGGTTTTTCGCGGTGCGTTGCTTCGATGCACGAATTCGGCCTCCTGCTGCCCTGGCTCGATATCGCCGGACTGTCCGTGTTCGCGGTGTCGGGCGTGCTCGTCGCGGTGCGCAAGCGTGTCGACTTCATCGGCGCGTGTTTCTTCGCCCTGGTCACCGCAGTCGGCGGCGGCACGCTGCGGGACGTGCTGATCGGCGCGCCCGTGTTCTGGATGGAGGATGCGACGCCGGTGATCCTGTGCGTCGCGATCGCATTCGCTGCCTGGCTGGTGCCGTTGCGCTGGTGGCCGGAACGCGCGCTCGAATGGTTCGATGCCGCCGGCCTGGCAGCCTATTCGGTTTACGGTGCGAGCAAGGCGATGAGTTTCGGCGTTTCGCCCGTGTCCGCGGTCGCGGCCGGCGTGATCACGGCGTGCATCGGCGGGGTGATCCGCGACATCACGGTCGGCGTGCCGTCCATCCTGATGCGCCACGAACTCTACGTGACCGCCGCGCTCGCGGCATCCGTGCTGTTCGTCGGCCTGACTGGCGCAGGCCTGCCCGCGCCCTGGCCCGCAGCGCTCGGCGTCGTCGTCGGATTCGCCCTGCGCGGCGCGGCGATCCGCTGGAAGCTGAGTTTGCCTCCGCATCGGGGACGCTGAAACCGGACCGCAGGGTGGGCTCGACGATTCGCCGAAACGGAAAAGGCGGCCGAAGCCGCCTTTTCCTTGATCGCGATACGACCTGTAGAACTCAGAGCAGATGCGCCACGCCGGCGCGCTCTTCTTCCAGTTCGGCGAGGGTCTTGTCCATCGCCGCGCGGCTGAAATCGTCGACCGGCAGGCCTTCGATGCGGGTGTATTCGCCATTCGCGCAGGTCACCGGCACGCCGTACATCACGCCTTCGGGAATGCCGTAGCTGCCGTCGGACGGCACGCCCATGGTCACCCACTTGCCGTCGGTGCCCAGCGCCCAGTCGCGCATGTGGTCGATGGCGGCGTTGGCGGCCGACGCGGCGGACGACAGGCCACGGGCTTCGATGATCGCGGCGCCGCGCTTGCCGACCTTCGGGATGAAGTCGTTGGCGTTCCAGTCGGCGTCGGCGATCTTGTCCTTCAGCGACACGCCGCCGGCGGTGGCGAAGCGGTAGTCCGGATACATGGTCGGGCTGTGGTTGCCCCACACGACCAGCTTCTCGATGTCGGCCACGGCCACGCCGGCCTTCGAGGCGAGCTGCGACAGCGCGCGGTTGTGGTCGAGGCGCAGCATCGCGGTGAAGTTTTTCGCCGGCAGATCCGGCGCGGACTTCATCGCGATGTAGGCGTTGGTATTCGCCGGGTTGCCGACGACCAGCACTTTCACGTTCCGCGAAGCGACGTCGTTCAGCGCCTTGCCCTGCACGGTGAAGATCTCGGCGTTCTTCAGCAGCAGATCCTTGCGCTCCATGCCCGGGCCGCGCGGCATCGCGCCGACCAGCAGGGCGTAGTCGGCGTCCTTGAACGCGACCTTCGGATCGTCGGTGCCGACCATGCCGGCGAGCAACGGGAAGGCGCAGTCTTCGAGCTCCATCATCACGCCCTTCAGCGCGGCCTGGGCCTTCTCCAGCGGCAGTTCCAGCATCTGCAGGATCACCGGCTGGTCCTTGCCCAGCATTTCGCCCGAGGCGATGCGGAACAGCAGGGCGTAACCAATCTGGCCGGCGGCACCGGTCACGGCGACTCTCATGGGGGCTTTCATCAACATCACTCCTCGAACGATAAAGAAAATGTCATTCCGAGCCGGAGGCGAGGAACCTGCTGGTAGGTTCCGACGCCGAAAACAGGTCCCTCGCCTGCGGCTCGGGATGACCGTGTTGGGATCATTGCAACTCGGCGAAGAACTCCTGGATGCGCTGCAGGCCCGGCGCCAGCTGCGGCGTCGGACAGGTGTAGCTGATGCGCAGCGCGCGCGGCTCGCCGAAAGCCGAGCCCGGCACGCAGGCCACGCCCTTGGCGTCGAGCAGCGCGTTGCACAGGTCGACGTCGTTGGCGATGGTCAGCCCGGTCGGGCCGTGGGTCTTGCCGAAGTAGGCGCTGACATCGGGGAACACGTAGAACGCGCCCTGCGGCTTCGGGCAGACGATGCCCGGAATCGCGGCGAAGGTGGCCATCACCTGATCGCGCTTGGCCTGGAACTCTTCGTTCTTCTGCGTCGGCACATCCTGCGGGCCGGTCAGCGCGGCGATGGCGGCGGCCGTGGTCAGCTCCGGGATGTTGGTGATGTGGTTCGAATTCATCGTCACCACCGCGCCCGCCACCGATTCCGGGCCGGCCATGAAACCCACGCGCCAGCCGGGCATGCCGTAGGTCTTCGACAGCGAGTCGAGGAAGATCACGCGGTCGCGCAGTTCCGGGCGGGCATGCACGAAGTTGTGATAGCCGATGCCGTCGAACACCATGCGGTTGTAGATGTCGTCGGTGATGATCCAGGTGTCCGGATGCTTCGCGACCACGTCGGCCAGCGCGGCGATCTCGTCCTTCGTGTAGACCATGCCGGTCGGGTTCGACGGATTGTTGAACAGGAAGACTTTCGGCTTTTTCGCGAGCGCCGCATCGAGCTGCGCGGGCGTGAGTTTGTAGTCCTGTTCCGGCGGGCACGGCAGCAGATCGATCTTCGCATCCACGATTTCGGCGATGTCGAGATAGCTGGTCCAGTACGGCGTCGGAAAGGCGATGGTGTCGCCTTCGTCGAGCAGCACTTCGGCCAGGTTGTAGATCACGTGCTTGGCGCCGATGCCGGTCGCGATGTTGGCGCGGGTATAACCGGTCAGGCCGATCGCTTCCATGTGTTTGATGAAGGCATCCAGCAGCGCGTCCGCGCCGCGGTTGCTGCCGTACTGCCCCGAATCCCTGTTCAGCGCTTCGCGCACGGCCTCGTACACGTGCGGACCCGGCAGGAAATTCGGGACGCCGATCGAAAAACTGATGATGTCGCGGCCTTCGGCCTTGAGGCGCTTCGCCTTTTCGGCGACGACCATGATGGCGCTGGGCTTGGCGCGACCGACGCGCCGGGCGAGTTGAGGCATGGGGGTTTGACCTGCGGAAGGTTTGGACTATTGTAGCCCCGCGGGTTCCGGACCGCAGCAGGCCCATGGGGAAAGCGGGCCTTCGCGGCGGTGGCCACCGCACCGATCCTCGGCATCGAAATCCGCGGCACCATGGCTTTTCAGCACCACGACCGGAAGGGGATACACCGCATGAAGACTCGTTTCTTTGCCGTGGTGACGCTGATCGCGCTCATGCTGGGCGCCACCGCCGCGACCGCGGCCACGCGCGCCCGCGTCGCCACCGACGACAGCGGCAATCAGGTCAAGATCGACGGCAGTCTGGTGTTGGTGGAACCGGACATCGAACTGTATCTGCTGACCGCGGGTGGCCTGAGCGAACCGCGCCGCGAATGGTCGGATGCCGCGCGCCGGCTCTACCCCGCCGAAGTCCACGCGCAGCTGCAGGGCAAGAGCGTCGTGCTGGTGCCGGATTACGACATTCCCGACGGGCTCGATCCCACCTCGCAGCTCGGTCAGATCATCCGCCTGAACCAGGCGGTCGCGGTGAGCATCAGCCAGTATTCGGTCCCCGGCAGCGTGCTGGCGACCAAGAAGGACGCCAAGGGCCGGCCGCGCATGGACTGGAGCCTCGGCCCGGGCGTCGCCGCATTGCGCGAGCAGACCGGCGCCGATTACGCGCTCTTCACGTATGTCCGCGACAGTTACGCCAGCGGCGGACGCACCGCGCTGCGCGTCTTCGGCTTCCTGGTGGGCGCGGCCATGGGCACCGGCCTGGACATCGGCGGCGGCGTGCAGCTCGGCGTGGCCACCGTGGTCGATCTGCGCACCGGGCAGGTGGTCTGGTACAACCTGCTCGCCAACCAGTCGGGCGATCTGCGCGACCAGAAGGGCGCGGCCAAGACCGTGCAGCAGATGCTGCAGAAACTGCCGGTGAAGTGAACGCCATGCGCGGCTTCCATCGATCTTCGATCCGCACGGCGCTCGCGGCCGCAACACTGACGGCAGTCTTCACGGGCAGTGCCGGTGCCGCTTCGCTGCCGCATATCCAGCCCGGCGAACGACCGATCGCCGGTTCGGTGGAAGCCGAGCTGTGGTACGGCATGGATCAGGCGGAAAAAAGCATCCGCCAATCGCCGCAGATCGTGCGCGATCCGGAATTGCAGCGTTACGTCGAAGGCGTGACCTGCAAGGTCACCGGCGATTACTGCAAGGATCTGCGGGTCTACATCGTCGACGTGCCGGTGTTCAACGCCTCGATGGCGCCGAACGGCGTGACCCTGATCTTCAGCGGCGCGCTGCTGCGGATGCGCGACGAATCCGAACTCGCCGTGGTGCTCGGCCACGAGTTCGCGCACTACAAGGCACGGCATTCGCTGGAAGGCTGGCAAACCGCGAAACGCACCACCGCTTTCCTCAGCACGTTCGCGCTGGTCACCTGGGGCGTGGGCGTGCCCATCGCCGGCGACCTCGCGTATCTCGGCGGCATCACCGGCCTGTACAAACAATCGCGCGACAACGAACGCGAAGCCGACAGCCTCGGTTTCGCCGCCGCGGTCGCGCAGGGCTACGACCCGCAGGGCGGCGTGCGCGTCTGGGAACGCCTGCGCCGCGAAGAGAAGGCCGATCGCACCCACAAGGATCGCGCGGTGTTCGCCAGCCATCCGCAGAGTGCGGAGCGGATCGTCGACATCGGCGCCGCCGCTGCCAAGATCAATGTCGAAAACCCGCAGACGCACGCGGCCACATACCGCGCCGCGATCAAACCGTTCCTGCAGCGCTGGATGGACAGCGAGCTGTCGCGCCGCACCTACGACACCAGCATCCAGGTGTTCACCGAGCTGAAACAGGACGCCACGCCTGACACCGCCGCGCTCGCCACCTTTTATCTGGCCGAAGCCCATCGCCGGCGCAACAAGAACGACGACATGACCCGCGCCGGACAGCTCTACGCCGAAGCGCTGGCGCTGCCGGAGCCGCCCGCGGCGGCGTGGCGGGAACAGGGCATGCTGCTGCGCGCGCGGGGGGATGCCGCCGGCGCCGCCAGCGCGCTGCGCACCTATCTGCAGGCCGCGCCCGACGCCGGCGATGCCGCGCTGATCAAACACTATCTGACCAAGCTGGAGCCCACCCCATGACGTTGCGCCCGCTGAAGTGGCTGCTGCCGATCGCGCTCGCCCTGCTGCTCACCGCCTGCGCCTCGGCCGGCGGCCGGCTGCAGACCAAGGGCGACGTGACCGCGTTCGACATGACCATGACCACGTCGCTGGACTGGGCGCGGATGAAGGCGCGCCGCAACGAGCTGTGGACCATCGACGGCGTCGCCCTGAACCGCCTGATCATCTTCTCGAAGGTCAAGCCCGGCGAGCACGTGTTCCAGATGGTGCGCGAACGCAGATCGCGCCCGGACGGTCCGTGGTATCGCGCCGGCATGCGCCTGGACGAACAGCAGAAACTCGTCGCCGACGGGTTCGCCGACCAGCAGTGGATCGGCATCCAGACCTCGAACCTGCGCCCGCACGCGTTCGGGGCCGTGGAAGGCATCCGCTTCGACATGGAGATGACCAACCCCGACGGCCTGATCTACAAGGGCACCGCCGCGGTCGCGGAGCGCAACAACCTGCTCACCGTGCTGGTGTGGATCGCGCCCAAGGAGTATTACCACGGCCGCGACGCGGCCGCGGTGGAGGCGATGCTGGACGGCATGCGATTCAAGTGACAGGCGGTTGAACCGCGCCATCGCGGCACGACACATGAGAGCGCCGGAAGGCGCTCTTTTCGCATTCGCCATGCGCGCTCAGCGGGGCTTGCAGGCGACCCGGAAATCGACGTGGTAATGCTCGTCGTGCCGCCACCACACCCGGCCGCGCACGAATGCGATGTGCGTCCGCAGCCACGGCCCGCGGCGGGTGGCGAACAGTTTCGGCAGATAGGCCGGCTCGAAGATCACCCGATCGATGCGTGCGCCCGAGCGCTCGCCGGCGCGATGCAGCACGTACAGATGTTCGGCCATGGCCTCGAAGTCGATGCGCAGGCCGCGATAGCGCGCCCGGGCGTCGAACTCGATGTCGTAACCGTAACGGTTCGCGGCGTTGCCCGGCAGCGGCACCGATCGGCCTTTCGCATCCAGCACCGGCACCATGAAATCCACGGACAGGCCGTTGCGATGGGTCCTGTGCGGCTCGAATGCGCCACCCTTCGCGAAACCGGTTTCGCCATAGACGAAGGTTTTCGCGGGAAACGAACGCGCGAGTTCCGCATACGACGCCGCGATCGCATCGACGACGCGTCCGTGGGCGTAGGTCCGTCCGAGCGCAACGCCCGCGGCGCTGTACGCACCGAAATTCGTGCCGCTGCGCGGCAGACGCACGGCCTCTTCGATGCGGCCGTTCGCCGGCGTGCCATAGCAGACGCTGTCGGCGGCGAGCGCGTGAGCGGACAGACCGGCGAGACCGCACGCCAGCGAGCATCGGACGAGACGAGCCCGAACACACCCGCCGCCGCGCAGGCGCCGCAGCATCAGCGTCGCTGCGCGACCGCCAATTCCGGCGTGTCCTGCGCGTGCGGCGCGGGCGGATCCTGCGTGCGCGCTTCCTGCGCGGGCTGGGCAGGCGTCTCCTGCCGCTGTCGGCCCAGCTGGGCGAAGCTGTCTTCGGCCGGCGTCTGCACGGCGGTCTGCGTCGGCATCGTCGCCACGCGGTGCGCGGGATCGTCCAGCGCGCCCTGCACGATGATCACGTTCTCGCCCTGCCCAACGCTGCCGTTGCCGGTGCTCAACAACACATGATCGATGCGCATGTCGTTCTGGCGGGCCAACAGGGTCAGGCTGGCAGCCAACGATTCGCTGGCACCGTCCGGTGCGCGTCCCAAAGAAGCGTCGAGCCGCTGCACCGCGCCGGACGCCTGCCGGTACAGCGCATGGTCCGGGTCGTCGGGCTGGCGCGGGTCGGCGCTCGCGCGTGGCGGCGCGACCGGCGGCGACAGCGGTGTCGCATCGCGTGTGGTCTCCGGGTTCGCGGCCGGCGTCGCGACGGAACGCTCCGCGGGCGCCACGTCCGTACGCGCGGCATCGGTGCGAGGCTCGGCGGCACGGGTGTGTTCGAACAGCGGTGTCATCGAACGATCGCGCAGGGTCAGATCGCCCGGCAGTCGCGGATCCTGCCCGTTGGCGTGCGCACGCATCGACAGCGTCAGCAGCGTCTCCGACAGCGCGCCGCTGGACTGCACCGGCGCGACGAAACCGGCACGGAAGACTTCCTCCGGCGTCTGCGCCGCGGCCATGCGATGCAGGACACTGCCCGGATCCGACGTACGCATGCCGAACGGCTGGTCGCGGCGCGCGTCGATATACGCCAGCGCCTGCGGGTTGATGCTGCCGAGTTCGTCGCGCGCCAAATCACGCATCCGCATCAGATCGCGATCGCTGAAACGCATGTCCGCGGTGGTGCCTGCGGGCAGATCGGCGGCGTAATCGGCGCCGGAAAACGCCGTGCGCATGTAGCTGGCCGCGGCCGGATGCATGCCGGTGAGCGCCACGCGCCACGAGCGGCTGGCCTCGTCGACGCTGCCGTCGGGCCGGGTCTGCGCGGTGACTTCATAGGCGTCGCCGTTGGGGCGATGGCCGCTGACGCGCTGCTCGCCGCTGCCGTCCTGCCAGCGGGTGGACGTATTCTCGTAGCGCCAGTCCGACAGCGTCGCCGCCCACGAGAACGGCCCGAGGTTGGCCTGCGCCGTGGTCTGGCTCTGCGCTTCCACCTGCCGGCGCTCGCCGGCCTGCGGTACGCCGGGACCGGCGCGGTCCGGCACGAAGCCGGTCTGCATGAATTGCCGATACGCCTCCTGGCCTTCCGCCGTGCCGAGATCCATCCGCGCGACCGACAAGCGTTCGTCGGAAAGACGGCGCTCGGTGCCGATGCCGACGTTGGCGACGCCCAGGCCCAGACCGAGATAGGCCTCGCGCTCGACCGCGGAGATGGCGCCGGTGGTGACTTCGACCATGTTGCCTTCGAGCCGGCGCACGCCGAAGCCCTGGCCGCGCAGTTCGGTAAGCGACTCGTTGCCGCGGACCAGTCGATAGGACGCCGCGAACGCGGTGCCTTCGAGGGCCTCGCCGCGCATCACCACCGATGCGCCTGGCAGCATCGACAGCGGATCGAGCGGGTTGGGCGCCGCGCGCAGGTCGCCGGCCGCGATGCGCGCGCCCAGTTCGGGCGGCACCACCGCTTCGTAACTCAGGCGACCGCCGCTGAACTGCTCGGCCGACACCGATCCGGGGAAATTCGGACCGCGCACGGCCCATTGCGCGGCCCGCGGCCAACCGTCGACGCGGTCGCGGACACCGTCCGGCAACACGTCGAAACGATCGGCATAGCGATACAGACGGTTGAGATCGGTGCGCCCGTAGGCAGCGCCGATCTGGCTCTGCAGCTCCACCGACATTTCCAGCGTCTGGGTACGCTCGCCGCCGGGACCGACGCGCACGCGCGACAGCGCCACCTCGCCACCGGCCTCGAAATTCTGCCCGCCGCTCACGGGCAGCGCGCCCGGGACACCGAGTCCGCCCAATGGCGTCGTGAACGTGACCTGCGTCCCCGGATTCAAGGCCGCGGCGACGGCTTCGCGCGGCAGCGCCTGCGCCACTGCGGCAGCGGCGGCCAGATCGGCCGGACTCATCTGTGCGGGCGGCTCGTAGCCCAGCCACTGCATGACGCCGCGCAGTTCACGCGGCGTCATCCTGGAGGCATCGACCGGCCCGCCGGGGGGCGGTGTCGTGGTTCTATCGTCCGGATCCGCCATTCAAGCCTCCGATCGGAAATCGATGGCCCGGAGTATAGCCAGACCTCCGTCCGCCGATCATCGGACGATCGGGCAGTGCCGGATGGACCGCCTTATTTCAGTTCATAGCCTTTTTCGGCGGCCAACTGTTTCAACGCGTTGACCTGCACGACCAGTTGCGTATTGCCCTGCGTGATCTTGATGGCGGCATCGTTCATCATCATGCTGTTGTTCGCCGCCAGCGCACCGCGCACCGCGCGCGCACCTTCGATGCTCGACGCCAGACTCTGGGTCAGCCCCGCCGCGATCTTCGCCACTTCCGGCGTTTTCGGCTTGTAGCGGGCGAGTGCGGCAGTGTTCCTGTCCATCACCGCGATCCATTCGTCGAGGATCGCGATGCGCTCCTCGTTCGTCTTCGCCGCGGCGAGCCGCTGTTCGATGCCGCTCGACACCGGGTCTCGGATCACCGCCGCGGCGTGGCGATCGAACGCTTCGAGATCGGCGACCACGGGATCCTTCAGGCAACCGCCGAGCAGGACCAGGAACAGCACCAGCAAGGGAAGGATGCGCTTCATCGGAATGATCCCGTTGGAGAGGGCGGAACACCCCGCGACGATCGCATCGCGGGACGGAAGACTGCGGTCGGATCAGGCGGCGAGGATCTTGTTCCACTCCGCCACGCGGTCGGCCTTCGCGGCCAGCGCGGCGTCGGCGTCGCCTTCGATCTTCAGCGACTTGATGGTGTCGCCCTGACGGATGCTGTCGACCACATCCATGCCTTCCAGCACCTTGCCGAAGACGGTGTGCTTGCCGTCCAGCCAGCCGCAGGGGACATGGGTAATGAAGAACTGGCTGCCGTTGGTATTCGGGCCGGCGTTGGCCATCGACAGCACGCCGCGCTCGTGGCGGACGCCGTTGTTGGCTTCGTCCTCGAACTTGTAACCCGGGCCGCCGGTGCCGCGCCCCTGCGGGCAGCCGCCCTGGACCATGAAATCGGCGATCACCCGATGGAAGATCAGACCGTCGTAGAAACCGCGCTTGGCGAGATTGACGAAGTTGGCGACGGTCAGCGGCGCCTTGTCGGCATGCAGTTCGATGCGGATCGGGCCGCGGTCGGTGTCGAAGTGGGCGATGAGGCTCATGGCGGGCTCCGGGAAAGGACGGACAGGACGAAAAAACGGGGCAACACCGTACCATGCCCGCCCTCCCCGGCGAACCCGACCAGCGCTGCCCCGCCGCCGGAAGACGGGCGTCAACGGCGCCGATGCGCCAACAGCGAAGCCACCATGCCCGCCCAACCCAGCGCGGCCATGGCGCCGCCGATGATCAGCAGCGGCAGGCGCAGGGTACCCGGCAAGGCCTGCGCCAAAGCGGCGTCTGGCGCGAAGTGCATCGCCAGCCCGATCGCCAGCAGAACCACGCCGAGCACATCCAGCGCGAGCAGGCCGAGCGGCGGCTTCCAGGGCGTCTTCATGGGTGGCATACGGCGCAGCCTCCGGCGGCTCGGGTGAGGGAAACCGAGCCATTGCTCCCGGTCAGCAGCTATACTATTCGGCTTCCTTCACGAAAATCAGCGTCCGGCCACCTCCGGGCGCGCATTCGCCATGTCCATTGAACGCCTGCGCAACATCGCCATCGTCGCCCACGTCGACCATGGCAAGACCACCCTCGTCGACCAGCTGCTGAAGCAGTCCGGCACCCTGAACGAGCGCGCCGTCGTCCCCGACCGGGTGATGGACAGCAACGATCTCGAAAAGGAACGCGGGATCACGATCCTCTCCAAGAACACCGCGATCCGCTGGACCAACCCGAAGACCGGCGAAGTCTGGCGCATCAACATCGTCGACACTCCGGGCCACGCCGATTTCGGCGGCGAAGTCGAACGCGTGCTGTCCATGGTCGACTCGGTGCTGATCCTGGTCGATGCGATGGACGGGCCGATGCCGCAGACGCGCTTCGTCACCCAGAAGGCGTTCGCGATGGGCTTCAAACCGATCGTCGTCGTCAACAAGGTCGACCGCCCCGGCGCCCGCGCCAGCTGGGTGCTCGACCAGACCTTCGATCTGTTCGACCGCCTCGGCGCCACCGACGACCAGCTCGATTTCACCACCGTCTACGCTTCCGGCCTGCAGGGCTACGCCGGCATGACCGAAGATGTGCGCGGCGGCGACATGACCCCGCTGTTCGAAGCGATCTGCGATCACGTGCCGGCGCCGCCGGTCGATCCGGACGGCCCGTTCCAGATGCGCGTGACGTCGCTGGACTACAACAACTACGTCGGCATCATCGGCGTCGGCCGCATCCAGCGCGGCAAGGTCAAGACCAACCAGCAGGTCACGGTGATCGACCGCGAAGGCAAGACCCGCAACGCCAAGGTGCTGCAGGTGCTCGGCTTCATGGGCCTGGAGCGCATCGAAGTGCCGGAAGCCTCGGCCGGCGACATCATCGCCTTCAGCGGCATCGAGGGCATCGGCATTTCCGACACGCTGTGCGCGACCGATGCGGTCGAACAACTGCCGGTGCTCGCCGTCGACGAACCCACCATCTCGATGACCTTCCAGGTCAACGACTCGCCGTTCGCCGGCGTGAAGGACCGCAGCGGCGGCAAGTTCCTGACCTCGCGCCAGCTGCGCGACCGCCTCACCCGCGAAACCCAGCACAACGTCGCGCTGAAGGTGGAAGACACCGCCGACGCCGACAAGTTCAAGGTCAGCGGCCGCGGCGAGCTGCATCTGTCGATTCTGATCGAAACCATGCGTCGCGAAGGCTACGAACTCGCGGTGTCGCGTCCGGAAGTGATCATCAAGGAAATCGATGGCGTGATGCAGGAGCCGATCGAATCGCTGGTCGTCGACATGGAAGAACAGTTCCAGGGCGGCGTGATGGGTCGTCTCGGCGAGCGCAAGGCGCTGCTGCAGAACATGGA
>CAMLLG010000014.1 GCA_946480825.1 uncultured Lysobacteraceae bacterium | reverse complement strand
GTTACAGTGCCCCGGACTCTAGATCGTCCCGCTACTGAAAGCGGGGGGACGTCGGTAGCCATCGCGAAAGGCTCTGTACTCGCTGTTGCCGATGTACCTATGCTCATAGGCTTCATCGAGCAAGTCCGCGCTCATCGACCGATGGACATCGGGGTGATTGCGCATGATCTGGGGGGGAATCGAAGTACTTGTCGTCCGACCAGATGCGCGTGATGCGGCCGGCCTCCTGTTCTCTAGAAGCAACTTCCAGCATGGAGACTTCGCCGGCGCTTTTTGACGAGAGTGTGCCGGCAGCGAGTTGCAGTTCCGTTCGAGGCGCAGAAATAACAGGGATGTTTCTGTCAGCTAGGTATTGGCTAAGTTCTGCACTGAGCGGGCCGTCCAAAATTTCGCGCTGTACTGTCCGTGTAATAGCGAATTCACGTTGCTGTCCATCCGCTACATTAATGTACTCGTCAAGCAGTTCAGGGCCGCCCGCACGAAAAGCATAGACGAGGCTGTTAGCGTCGGCCAGGAAGTATCCATTGCTCACGGTAACATCTCCGGCCCTGATCTCGGTATAGAGCGAAAGTAGTCACGGAGCTTTCCAAGCAGAAGAGTGCAGTCTTGATAATCGAGCCCTGGAATCCATTGGATTGCGAGCCGGCTAACGCGCAACGAAAGCTCACCGTCAATTTGATTGTCCTCATGCTGCTGGCGCATGTACTCAGCATAATCTTTGGGCATTTCTTGTTTGAAGTGATCAACAAAGGCAAGCACTTCGTCATCGCGCCACTGTCGCCATTGCGCACGCTGCGCCTGAGCCTCCGCAACGGATTTCATGATGGTCTCGAAGATGGCTTCGTTGCTGGCCGCGCGTATCCCTGGACCGGTGAGCGCGCGAATGACTCTTTTCTTCACATTGCCCTCCGGCAGCGCGTCGATCTTGGCTTGCAATTCGGGGCTGATGGGTTCTTGAGTCGTCATGGATCTTTTCTCCGACGTGGTGTTGTCTGCAGTTTAGGCATAGACGAGACTGTTGGTGCCTCATTAGTCACGGGTCCACGATATCGGGCCGTCCCTTCGACAAGGTGATGGGGACCGGTGGTTGGCCATCGACCTTGAACGCGATTCCATCTTCCGAAAGCACCAGTGGTGTGCAGTTGCTGGTCTGGTATCGGATGTCAGCGCCACCCCGGCGCGCAGCGAACGTACACAGCCACCTCAGATCCGGGCGAAACATCCAGTAGACGCGGTCTTTGCGGACCCAGCGCCCGGCCTCTCGTTCGAGTTTTTCACCCTTGCCGTCTTGGCCAAGATACAGCGCGGCCTGACGTTCTACGGCATGGCGCGTTGTAAATGACAGAGTAGTGCCCGTGATCGATGCCAAGAGGCGATTGGAGTCGCGTCTTCCCTGTGGTGACAAGTGCCGGACATCTCCCTGTTCGAGAATGCCCATGTGCTTGGCCTCGTGATGATCACGAAGCACGACGAGACTGTCCGTAATCGACAAGTCGAAGCACGTCTCTTCTAGATTGAACGCAAGACAGAGTCGCCCATCGGGCCGAGTGCGCCATCGGCCGGTGATCAGTTTGATCTCACCGACGTAATCGTTCCCGAGTTCGTATTCATCGAGCAGCTGCAGCGAGCCATTGGGCATCATGTATAAGGCACCGCCGCTCGGCTTGTGTCCGCCGGTCGGTGTCAAGAGCAGCGTATTGCCCACCAGCATCGGCAGCGCCTCGGCTGTCGCATAGCGCTGCGGGGAGCGACCGGTAGCACGGGCTTCCAGGCCCAACGGATCGTCTTCCTTGATTTCGGCAACGAGAACACGATCGTCCGTGCTCCGAAATGTGATGCGGGTCCCCGATACGGTGACGTTCGCGCACTCACCGGGATCCGGAAAGCCACGGAAGGCTCTAGTGATGCAGAACTGTCCGTTCGACTGCCGGAACCAGTGGATGGGAACGGGCTGCGTATCACGGGTCGTATCGAAGGCCCAACCCTTGCCGTCGGCGCGCAGGTAGGTGTCCGACAGCAAGGTGCCTGCAGGCCTGTCGGGAAACACCAGCGTATTCCCCGCCAAACGAAACACGGGCGAGCTGGCCCAGGAGTAGGTTTCGGCGGACGCCACCCCCGACCAGCCGAATATCACGAGGCCGCTCAGCACAAACGCACGACCTAACCATCCCTCACGCATCACGACTCCTCAGCTTGGGTGCCCGATAGTTGCAAATTCATTGTATGAGGCAAATCGCTCAGATCTTGACTGGCCGGCGATGTGCGAATACAGCCTGGCGAAGGGACGGAGAGCCTTGAAGGTGGTGTGTCATCAAAAACGCCATATAAAACAATGGCTTGACAGGAAGAAAGAAAAAGTCCGGTTTCTTCGCGATCTTCTTCCTGTTTTCCGATCGTCCGATGCATCGTCTGCGTGTCGCCCGCTGCTACCGCAGCACGACGGGAAGTACGACATGCAAGACCGCACCTCCGCGCAAGGCGTCTCCGACGATGCCCGCGCCTTCGATGAGAACCAACTCGCCCGACACTGGGACATCTCCCACCGCACGCTGCAGCAGTGGCGCCGGATGGGGATCGGCCCATCTACCTGAAGCTCGGCAATCGCGTCAGCTACCGCCGCAAGGACGTCGAGGCCGACGAACGCCAGGCACTGCGCCGCGGCACCGGCGAACGCGCGTTCGCGTGAGGACGCCAATCATTACCGACCTCATCACTGCTTCCGGCGGAGCTCGCCGAACTGTCCGTCGCCCAACTGGCGACGCACTCCCCCAACAGAAGATCCCGCTCGCCCGGCGACATCCGGGCGCGCCATCGAAAACCCCGGATCGCTCCGGGGTTTTTTGTTGCCGTGTTCCAAGCGCATGCCGGCAAGCGCCGTCGGATCTTCCACCCAAGCCCGTCGCAGACCCGAATCGATGGGGGGGATGCATAGACAGTGATCGCCGATCGGCGTCCGGCCGTGGCAGGCGAGTGATCGCGAAGGGCGACAGCCTCTTCTCGAACGCATTGCCGATGTGCTTACGAAAACGTCGCTTTCAGGGCGCTCATTTCGCTGTGGCAGGCGGCGATCCTGGGCAGATGCGATTGCAGGATCGCGACGATTTTCGGATCTTCGATCTCCGCGATGGCTTCCTTGAGGTTGTGCAGCAACTTGTCCTCCATCTCTTCGAGTTGCCCCACATAGATTCTGTCGTCGTCGCTGGACACCATCGCGAGCAGGTCGGCATAGGCACGCCGCATCGCGCCCGACAGCGTGCCGTTCGGGTCGGCGGTCGCATCGTCGATCTGCAGGGCTTGCCTGAGCGAGACCGCGACATCGCGCTTGTGTTGCCCCATGTCGGTGAGGATGCGGCGGATGTCGGGGTTTTCCACTTTTTCGAGCGCGCGCGCGTAAAAGGTCGCGCTGTCCGTCGCGATCTGGATGAGTTCCTTCACTCTTCTTTCGTCTTTCATGGTCATCTCCCTTCGGATTGAGAACTGATGGCGGCCTGACGGCCTGGACATTGGATTCGCATCGTGAGGCTCCACGGTCGATGCCGATGCCCGGAGCGTGCCCGGCGATGCGGCGCTGTCGGATTCGCAATCCCAACGATGCCTGCGCAGCCGCAAAGGTGCGATGCGAAGCGATGCCGTCGACGCGGTTCATCGGAAGGCACGGGAAAGATCCCGTGCCTCCGCGATGCCTGGCGCGACACCGTTGCGGACTCAGCGGCGGTTGCCGCCGCTGCCGGAACCGCTCGAACCGCCGCTGCCCGAACCGCTGCCGGAACCGCCGCTGCCCGAACCGCTGCTGCCCGAACCGCTGCGGCGGTTGTCGTTGGAATCGTTCTCGTCGTCTCGATCGTTCGAACGGCTTTCGGCACTGGCTTGTCCGCCCTTGCGGCCGGCCTCACGGGCTTCTTCCGAGTCGAATTCATGGGCATTGCCGCTCTGATGCGCCGCGCGGCCGCCCATGCTCGCGATTTCGCGCTGCTTTTCCTCGTCCATGCCTGCGAAACCGCGGCCCTCGTTCGAGTCGTTGCCGCTCTTGTTCTGATCCTTGTTCTGGTTCTGGTTTCCACTGCTCTGGCCGCCGCCGCTCTGGCTGCCGCCGCTCTGGTTGCGATCCTGATTCTGGTTAGCCATGACTTTTTTCTCGTTTGTTGGGGGAATGCAGGAAAGATTCGCGACGTGTCGACGATGTCCGGTGAAGAGATCGCGATTCCCGCACTCGACAAACCGCAATAACCATGCCACCCGCATCCGCACGGATGCATCGCGCCGCGGTCGCGAAACGGAGAGGGTCGGGAGGCAACTATTTCCGATGCGCGCATGGATTGCGGAATCATGTCCGCAGTCGCGAATCCAGGTGGAATGCGCTCATCGTGAAAGCGCCGAGACTCGCGGCATCGGAATGCGCCGGATTGAGCAGGACCGTGGATTCGCTTCGGCAGATCGCATTGGGGACGCGCAGAACGAGAGATCGGCGACTCGCTGCCCAACTGTCGCCCGTGTCGCGGACGTGACTCGGGCACGGCTGTTGATCCCAGTCGGCCGGATAATCGTTGAGCATTGAAACGTTCGATCGCGGGATGCGCATGGTCAACAGCACATGGCCGTGCGGTGTCGGGCCTTCCAGTTCGATGAGATAGTCGAGCACCGCGAGCGGGATCGATGTCGCCATCCTGATGAGTCCGGTTTCCGGCGATGCCCACTGATGTTCCATGCGACCGACCAGTGCGGCGAGATCCGTCCCGGTACGCCGGGCCTCGATGATGCGGTAGAGCATCATGCAGGGTGGGCTGGGCGATTCCGCGTCCAGCGGAATCGCCGCCGAGGGCGAGGCCTGCGCAGGCGGATCGCTCGCCGGGAATGAGGCGCTCAACGCATCGTCGAGCGACGTTTCCACTTTATTTTCATTCATGATCGGTCCTGTGCGGGGCGTGTTGCGAAAGCGGGCGCAATGTTCGTGCCATCGGCACGATCGAAACGAACCGCCCGCCGAATGCGCTGCGATCGTCTCGTGGACGATCGGACGCGATCCGAATGAAAAAAGTGCGTATCTTCAGAAATTCCGTCGCATCCCGGTTCTTCGAAAGCGGCGATGCGTGCCTGCGGCGCGCACGTGCGGGATTGGCATGTCTCTTGCGCCTGAACCCCGTGCCGCCCGGATGCCGGAAAGCGCCGTTCGAAAAGATCGCAAGCGAACGATGCGGACGCGCTTCGACCGATTGGCCCTCGGTGTCGCGGGCGCTCAACCATCCATGCTCAACCATCCATGGAGAATCGCGATGAACGAAACGAAGAACGAGCGCGGACAGGGCACGCAGACGATGCCGCCGCAGACGCAGCCGAATCAGCCCGGCGAGCAGACGGACATGCATCCGCAACCGGAGTCGATTCGCGAAGGATATCGGGGCACCGGAAAACTGGAAGGCCGGGTCGCGATCGTGACCGGCGGCGACAGCGGTATCGGTCGCGCCGTCGCGCTGCACTTCGCGAGGGAAGGGGCCGACGTGGTCGTGGCCTATCTCGAGGAAACGGACGATGCCAGGAAGACGCGCGATCTGATCGAGGAAGAGGGCGTGGGCTGCCTGTTGTTCGCGGGCGATCTGGGCGATCCCCGCAAGGCGGAAACGCTGGTCGAAGCCGCGCTGTCCCGATTCGGCAGCATCGATATCCTCGTCAACAACGCCGGCGAGCAGCACCCCGTCGACGCGCCCGAGGATCTCGACGTCGCCACCATCGAGAAAACATTCCGGACCAACGTCTTTTCCCATCTCTACATGATGATGATCGCGCTGCCGCACATGACCGAGGGCGGCACGATCATCAATACGACTTCGGTCACCGCCGCCCGAGGCCACAAGAAGCTGTTGGACTATTCGGCGACCAAGGGCGCCATCCAGACCCTGACCCTGTCGATGGCGCAGGCCGTCGCGGAGCGGGGCATCCGCGTGAACGCGGTCGCGCCCGGACCGATCTGGACGCCGCTGATCCCGGCCAGCTTCGATGCGGACGAAGTCGCCGAATTCGGCAGGAAAACGCTGATGAAACGCCCCGGCCAGCCTTCCGAAGTCGCACCGGCCTACGTGTTTCTGGCATCGGACGATGGCTCTTACATCACCGGCCAGACGATCCACGTCAACGGCGGCGGCCATCTCAGCACTTGATCGCCCGGATTTGCGGCGCGGGCCGGGATGCGACGGCGTCAGGGCGCGCGTTGCAGCGCTTCGAGGATCTGGGCGAAGGTCGCGGGCTTGACGATATGTTCGTCGAAGCCCGCTTCGCGGCTGCGGATGAGGTCCTGCGGCTGGCCGTAGCCGCTGTAGGCGATGAGATAGGGGCGCGGCGTCTGCATGCGCAGCGCGCGCGCCACGTCGTGCCCATCGAGTACGCCGGGCAGTTCGAGATCGCAGAGCACCACATCGTGCCTGAGCGTGCGCCAATCCGATATCGCGATCTCCGCGTCGGTCGCGACATGCACGTCGTGCCCGCGCGCTTCGAGCAGCGATTGGAGCGCTTCCGCATTGTCCAGTTCGTCTTCCACGATGAGCACGCGCAGATCCGTTCGCTCCCGGGCGCGCCTGTCGCCTTCCGTATCGCCGTCGCGATCAGGACGCGTTGTCGCCAAGGGCAATTCGAGCACGAACCGTGCGCCGCTGCCGGAGACGGGTTCTTCCGCGCGCAGCACGCCGCCGTGCAGGCCGGTGAGCTGCCGCGCGATCGCGAGTCCGAGTCCGCGTCCGGACCGTCGCCAGCTTTCGCTCTGCACGAACGGTTCGAACAGGGTGTCGCGGATCTCGCTCGACAGGCCGCTGCCTTCGTCGACGATGGCGACCGTGCATTTCCCCGGGGGCGACGGCGATTCGATCTCGATCCTGACCCGATGACCGGGCTGGCTCGCCTTGATCGCATTGGTGATCAGATTGGTGAAGATCTGGCGCAGGCGGATCTCGTCGGCATTCACCCGCGGGCGATCGCCGTCGATCGTTTCCACGATCTGCAATTCCACGCGGCTGCGCATCGCATCGGGTTCCAGATCGACGACCAGATCGCGCACCACCGCGCGCAGGTCGCAGCATTCGATCCGCAGTTCGATGCGGCCTTCGGTCACCCGGGAAATGTCGAGCAGATCGTCGATCGTGCGCTGCAATTGCCAGCTGTGGCGCGACAGCATGTCCAGCGCGCGCCCCTGCGGCGGCCGGTCGCCGTGCTCGCGCGCGAGCAGTTCGCTCGCGGTGACGATGCCGGAGATCGGATTGCGCAGCTCGTGACTCAGGATCGACAGGAAGCGGCTGATCCGTTCGTTCGCCTCGGCCAGCGTCGCGATGGCGCGCTTCTGGTCTTCGATGTCGATGCTGCTGCCGTACCAACGATCGATCCTGCCGTCCGCGTCGCGGATCGGCACGCCCTGGATCAGATGCCAGCGATATTCTCCGTCGCTGGCGCGGCGAAAACGCTTCTCGACGATCAGCGGATCGCCGCTCGCCAGCGAGTGGCGCCAGAAGCTTTCAGCCTGCGCGATGTCGTCCGGATGCGTGACCGATTTCCAGTGATCCTCGGGTCCCAGCCCCGTGTATTCGTACCAGCGCCGGTTGCTGAACACGATTTCGCCCGACGCGTTCGCGATCCACACCATGTGCGGCACGTTCTCGAGCAGGGCGTCGCGCTCGCGCTCGCGCTCCAGCAGATCGCGTTCGAGGCGATACGCATCGTCGATGTCGCGGAACGAGCCGATCCACTCCATGACGCGATCGTTGCCGTCGCGGATCGGAATGCCCTGGCCGACGACGACGCGATAACGGCCATCGCCCGTGCGCAGCCGATACGTGCCGGCGAGCGATTCGCCCTCTTCGCGCGCGCGCCGCCATTCGGATTCCAGGCGCGGGCGATCCTCCGGATGCGAAGCGGCCAGCCACCCCTCGCCGAGATATTCGTCCGGCGACTGGCCGGTGAATTCGCGCCAGCCCTGGGCTTCGATCAGGGCCCCGTCGCTGTCCGCGATCCAGACGATGGTGGCGCTGGTCATGGCGAGGCTTCGGAAGCGCGCCTCGCTGGCCTTGACGCTGTCGAGCGAGACTTGCCGTGCGGTGATGTCGTGCACCAGCATCGCGACACCGATCACTTCGTCGGATTCGCCGCGATGCGGACGGTAATGCACCTCGAATTGATGCTGCGCATCGTCGCTTCCGAACACCAGAACGTCGGAGACCGCTTCGCCGGAGAGGGCGCGGATCAACAGCGGCCGGACCGCGGCGAAGGATTCTTCTCCGATGATCTCGCGCACCTCGGCGCCGTCGATCGTCCGCTCGGGATACCATTCTTCGTACATGCGGTTGTGCATGACGTAGCGCATGTTCCGGTCGATGTAGGCGATGAGCGCCGGGATCCCGTCGATGGTCACCCGCATCGACATGCGACGCTCGCGCAGCGTACCCTGCGCGCCGTTTCGGGCCACGCGGGCGGCATGGGCTGCGGCGCAGACAGGGATCAGCCCCAGGGACAGCAGCGCGAAGATCGCGAAATCCTCGATTCCGGCGTTCGTCGACAGCGAATGATCGGAGACCGGCGTCGCCAGGACGATGACGGCGCAGGCGGCATAGCCCATGCGCGCTCCGCCCAGCCACGCGGCCGCAGCGACCGCCAGCGACATCAGCGGCAGCGGCAATGGACGGCCGGACAGCGGCATGGCGCCGAACATCGCGAGCAGTCCCAACCCGATCGCGAACAGGGACGAGAGCTGTCGTCGTGGGACGTACGGCATCGCTGCTAAGCGGCATCCGCCGGAGAGCCGAGCAGACCGCGCGCGTGAGAGAGGCAATGCAGAGCGCGGGTCAGATGATCCATGGCCCTCGTTCCGTGGCCGGCGATCAGCAACTGCTCGGCCGCATGCACGCACAGGTTCGCCGAATTGATGGCGTTGCGCAGCGCATGCATGCGTTCGTCGTCGAGTGCCGGGCCCGCGGCGACGCCGTCTTCAGACATGGGCGATCTGTCTCAGGCGCGCCAGCTGGTTGTGGATCGTTCTCACGCTGACGCCGAGCGTGCGCGCGGTCGCCGATTTGTCGTTGTTGTGATGCGCCAGGGTCTTCAGCAGGATCTTCGTCTCGATCTCCGCATACGACATGCCGACCGAAAACACCATCGCGCTCTCGCTTTCCTCGAGGATCGCCGGCGGAATGGCCGTGGGTTTCACGTCGATGAGATCGCCCTGCGTGAGCAGATAGCCGCGTTGCACGGCGCTGCGCAGTTCGCGCACGTTCCCGGGCCATGCGTGGCGCATCAGGATGCGGTCCACGCCCGGCGCGAGGCGCTTGCGCTGGCCGTAGCGGGCATTGAGCTTGTCGAGAAAATGCTGGGCGAGCAGCACGACATCGCGCCCGCGCGAACGGAGCGGCGGAATGTCCAGTTGCACGTCGGCCAGACGGTAATAGAGATCTTCGCGCAGATGGCCGCTCTGGACCGCGGCGAACGGATTGCGGTTGGTCGCGGCGACGATCCGGACATCGGCCTCGATTTCGCCCAGTCCGCCGACGCGGACGAAACGGCCGGTTTCGAGCACGCGCAGCAGATAGACCTGCAGCGGCATCGGCATCTCGGTGATCTCGTCCAGAAACAGCGTGCCCTTGTCGGCCTGTTCGACGAAGCCCACGTGCCGGTTGTGCGCGCCCGTGAAGCTGCCCTTTTCGTGACCGAACAACTGGCTGGCCAGCAGTTCGGGGGCGATCGCACCGCAATTGACCGCGACGAAAGCGCCGGGACGCCCGCTCCGCGCGTGGATGGCGCCGGCGACCACTTCCTTGCCGGTCCCGCTCTCGCCGGTGACCAGCACCGAGGCGTCGGTGCGCGCGACGTTCTCGATCGCATGGACGAGGGCGTTCATCTCGCAGGATGCGCCGATGATCCCGCAATCGTCGGATTGCCGCGACATGCGCAGCGTCGCGCGCTGCATGGCACGTTCCAACAGGGCTTCGATGCGTTGGGGAAGCACCGGCTTGATGAGGTAATCGATGAAGGGCCGGGCGACCGCCCTGGCCGCCGATTCGACGGTGGGAGATCCGGTCACGAGAGCGATCTGCCCGTGCTGCGTCACGTCGATGCCGTCGAGAAAATCGAACGCCGTGCCATCGGGCAAGGTCAGGTCGACGAGCATCAGATCGATGTCCTGTTCCTCGGCGATGCGCGTCGATTCGGCGATGGACTGCGCGATCACGGGATTCATGCCGCGCAGGCTGACCAGGTCCGCGGCAGCGTGTGCGAAATCTGCGTCGTCGTCCAGAATCAGGATCGATGCAGTCGGATTCGGCATGCGATATCTCCTTGTTGAGCGAAGATCGGCGAGCGCGCGCGGCGGCACCTCGATCGATCCGGGTCGTCGACAGCATTCGGTGAATCCGAACGTCGCGATGCGTCGTACCAGCCAGTTCGACCACGATTGTGCTGTGAGCGGAATTGTTTTTTCGTTATCTGCGTCCTGAAACCGTATTTCCCCCGGAGGACGCGATCCGCGCTCACAAAGGATTCATCAATCGACGAAAATGCACGCATTTACGGCGTTTTTATCTTGCAAGACGCATGCGCCACGGTCGCATCGTGCACGATGCGACCGTGGCGCCTTTGGCGCGGGATTTGCTGGTGCGTCGTCTTGTACGTGCGTCATGGCTGCGTTGCCGGTGATCGGAAGCGCGCACCGAACGAACATCATGCAGGAGTCGACGCATTGATCTCAGCGCCTAATCGACACGATGCGTGGATCGAGCGCATTCATTCCGGCGAACATGCCGGTCGTCTCTGGCGGATCTCGCCGGTGTCGGACTGGCGCGAGGCCGCGACATCGCCGTCGGCGGCGCGTTGGCATACCCGGGGCGCCGATGTGCTGTATACCTCGACCTCCGAAGCGCTCGCGGCGCTGGAAGCGCTCGCGCATCTCGCCGAAAATCCGAAACCGCATCGGCTCCTGTCCTTCGACTTTCCCGCCGGTACGACCCTGCGGATCGTCGAGGCCGCGACGCTGCCACGCGATTGGACGCGCAACAAGTCGATGAGCCGGCGTATCGGCGATGCGTGGTTGCGCGGTGCGGCCAGCGATCTGCTCTGGGTGCCGTCCGTCCACGTCATGCATAGCGGCAACGTGCTGTTCAATCCCGCGCTCGGCAAGATGCCGATGACGACCGATCATGGCGTGTTCCGCTTCAATGTCCGGCTGAGACGGCTGTGTTCGAGCGCGCCGTTTCGACGCGTCTGAAACAAACGCAGGAAGCCGATGCGGGGGAAGGAATTCGCGTGAGGGATGCGCACCAGGCGGCTGCCGCGAACGGATGCGCGAAAAAAATGCGCTCAAGGGAAAGGAATTCGAAGTCATTCGTCCGGTGCGGGGCGGGCGCTTCGTCCGCGCTGCGGAGCGCTATCGCGACGAAGCGCCCGCCCGTCACATCGCGGGGTCTGCCCGCGACGATGTCATCTGGCCCGGCCGCGCGCGAACAGATTGACGATGGCGAGCAGAATGACCGCGCCGAGGAGCGACACCAGGAAGCTCGAAACGCTCAGGCCCTGATTGATGGTGGCGGTACCGAACATCGGTGCGATGAACCATCCGGCCAGGAATGCGCCCGCGATACCGACGACGATGTTGAGGAGGATGCCCTGTTGCGCATCCCGCTTCATGACGATGCTCGCCAGCCAGCCGACGATGCCGCCGACGATGAGCCACATGAGGATACCCATGATGTTTCTCCGAAGTGAGGGGACCGCATCGCATCGCGCGATGCCGGTGCCATGGGATGTAGCAAGTCGCGTGCCGTCGGATGGAAGCGACGTCCCTCACGCGGCGATGCCGTAAAGGCGCGAGAAATCGAGCAGAGAGGCGAGCGGATGCGTGCGTCCCCGGATCGCGTCGGCGATGATGTCGGCGCCGATCGACGAGAAGGCGATGCCGTTGTCGCCATAAGCCATCGCATAGTGGATTCTCGGGCCGGTGAGCGCATGCGTTCCGAAATAGGGCAGGCCGTCATCGGATGCGATGTAACTTCCTGCCCAGCCGAACGCCGGCTCAAGATCGATCGCGGGCAGGCGCCGACGCGCCTTGCGCAGCAGCGAATGCGCGCAAACGCCGATGCCGGCATCGCGTTGCGGCGCATCGGCATGTGCATGGACATGATGGTCGCCGCCGATCATCACCCGCCCATCCGGCGTGGTGCGCATGCTCAGTCCATGACGGGACGCGTCGCGGATCAGCAGCGGACGGATTCTCTCCAGAGATCCCGCGTCCAGCGCATCGCTCACCAGGACGCAGCCGATGCGCCGGCTGCCGACCGGCGCGGGAAGCAGCGCTTCCGCCGCGGGGCCGGTCGCCAGCACCAGATGCCTGGCATGGACGCGCAATCCCCGCGATGTTTCGAGGAGGACGCCGCGATGGTCGCGGTGGATGCGCACGACATGCGTTCTCGCATGCACGTGCGCACCGGCCCGGCAAGCCGCTTCCAGCAAGGCATGCGTGGCGAGATAAGGGTCGATCGCAGCCGCGGGGCGGCCGAGCATCGCGCAGCGCGCCTGCAGGCCGTAGCGCGCATCCAGTTCGTCGCGCTCCAGCCATTCGACCTCCAGGCGCATTTTTCGCCTGAATTCGAATTCGCGCCGCAGCGGACGGCAGTCGCGACCGCGACCTGCGTGCCGCAGATCGATCGTCGTTTCGCCAAGCGTCGCCATCGCCGCGCCGGTGGAGGCGGTCAGCGTTTCGATCGCGGCGGCGCAGGCATGGAACACCCGCATCGCGATGGTTTCGCCATGCAGCGCCGCGAGATCGATCAAGGGTTTTCCCGGGTCGCCCGACATCATCGCCATGCAGGCGGCGGTATCGCCCCAGCCCGTTTCGACCGCTTCGAGCACGCGCACATCGTGGCCGCGCTGCGCCAGCGCATGCGCGATGATCGCTCCGGTGATGCCGGCGCCCATGACCGCGATCTCGCAGTGCGCATGCCTGATGAGGCGATCGTGATGCGCGAGCAGGCCGTTCTTCGCGCTCCAGAATGGAATGCCGCTTCTGAGATGCATCGCGGGTGGTCCGATGGGGCGGGCGATACCGCATCGCGACCGGCGCGATCGCGATGCGAAGCATCAGGGCGTCGGCGGCGTCGCAGGCGTGCGTACGTCGGCCGCATCCTGGGCGCGCTGCGCCGCGACCCTGGCGGTTTCGTACGCGGTATCCGCGGCGTCGATGCAGGCGTTCCGATCCGCGGCCGGCAGGCTGTCGCAACGCTGCCTGGCCATCTGCCGATCGGACTCCGCCTTCTGCAGATCGATCGCACCGGCATCGATGGCGGTGCGCTGCGCATCGGCGACGGTTTCGGTGCGGTCCGACAGGCCATCGTCGTTCGCGAGATCGCGCTCGGCCTGGGCTTCGTCGACGGACGCATTCGCGGGACGCGTCGGGTCCTGCGTGGCGTCGCCGGCGTCGCCGCGTGCGGCCGGCGTGTCGGTCGGCGTGTCGTTCGGGTCGTCCCGCCGATCGCATGCTGCGACGAGAAGCGTGGCCGCGATGAGCAATACCTTGCCGACTGATGTGCATGCGTTGTTCATGTCGTCTCCGGGGAGCGCGAGCGGGATCGCTCACCCGGAAGCCATCCAAGAATCGTGCCATCACCCGTCGGGATCGCCGCGCGGCCCATGGCCCGCGAGTCGAGGCAAGCGATGAACGGTTCGTCGCGACCACGCCCGGTGCGATGCGCACCATCCGCCCCACATTTTTTCTGCATGCGGAAAAATTTGCATCGCGTGCGACCCATGCGATGCGCCGAAAGCGCGAGAAAGCGCGCGATCTCCCGCGAGCGCCGTCGTTCGAGGCGGGGATGGCCGGTGGCATGCTCCTTGCGGCGGTTCACGGAACATGCGCCGGCGATCGCACGGCGCTTCACTCAACGATCGAGAGGTTCCGAACATGCACGCATATCGCCGCAACGCCATCGCATTGCTCGTCCTGTCCGCCTGCGCCGTATCGGCGACGGGTTGTCGCGACGACAGCCAGCGCGACGACAGACCCGAACCCCAGGCCGATGCGCCGCGCGCCGCGACGCTGGCGGATCCCGCGCGCCCCGAACCGATGGACGAACGAAGCGCATCGTCGGACGCCGTCGTCGCCGACCGGGAGTTCCTGCGGACTGCGCTCGCCAGCGGGCTCGCGGAAGTGTCGATGTCGCGCGATGTCGAAAGCCGATCTCCGACCGAAGCCGTGCGCGATCTGGCCAAGCGCATCGCCGAGGACCATGAAGCCCTGAACGCGAAACTCCGCGAGCGCGCCGGCGACGATGCCGATGGCCTCGAGATGGATGCATCGGCCAAGGCGATGGACACGATGATCCGGTCCACCGAACCCGCGGCGCTGGATCGGGCCTATCTGCAGCACATGGCCGAAGGCCACGCCAAATCGATCGCCCGTTTCGAAGCGGGGGCCGCGAACGCCGCGGACGAGTCGGTGCGCAAGCTCGCGAACGATGCGCTGCCGACGCTTCGCGAGCATGCGCAGGCCGTCGAAAAGCGGCTGGCGCAGGGCAAATGATGCCGCGGATGACGTCGCGCAACACGGAGATTCCGGAACGGACGACGGTCGATTGCGTCCGTGCGGCGGATCCGATGCGGGTTCACCTCAGACCAGAAGGGACACAGCGATGACGATGACAGGAAAAACGACGCCGGACGATGCGATGCCGACGACGGACGATGCGTCGCGGCCGCAGGATGTCGGAGGCGAGCATGAGCGCCGCCGCCAACTGCAGGAGGCCGACCGCGCCGCGGCCGCCTTCGACAATCGCGAGGCGAAAGCGGCCGAATACCGCGAGGGGGCGCAGGCGCCGCCGAAAGGTCCGGCCGTGGCCGTCGCCAGGGCCGCGACCGCAAGCACGCTTTCGGAAACGCGGACAAACGCCAAGACCGGGCAAGCCGCGACCGCGGGGCAGCCGGCGCAGCCGGGCGTTCTGTCGGCGGTGCGCGGAGACGCCGAAGACCGTGTGCTGACCACCAATCAGGGCGTGCCCGTCGCCGACAACCAGAATTCGCTGAAAGCCGGCGTCTCCGGACCGGCGTTGCTCAAGGATTTCATCCTCAGGGAAAAAATCACCCACTTCGACCACGAGCGGATTCCCGAGCGCATCGTGCATGCGCGCGGTTCCGGGGCCCACGGATTTTTCGAGTGCTACGAATCGCTGGCCGACATCACCGCGGCCTCGGTGTTCGCCGAAGCCTCGAAGATCACGCCGGTCTTCGTCCGCTTCTCGACGGTCGCCGGCGAGCGCGGCTCGAAGGACACGGCGCGCGACGTGCGCGGCTTCGCGGTGAAGTTCTATACCGACGAAGGCAACTGGGACCTGGTGGGGAACAACATGCCGGTGTTCTTCATCCAGGATGCGATGAAATTCCCGGATCTCGTGCATGCGGTCAAGCCCGAGCCGCATCACGCGATGCCGCAGGCGGCGTCCGCGCACGACACCTTCTGGGATTTCGTTTCGCTGATGCCAGAATCCACCCACATGCTGATGTGGCTGATGTCGGACCGCGCCATCCCGCGCAGCTATCGGATGATGCAGGGGTTCGGCGTGCACACCTACCGTTTCGTCGCCGCCGACGGCAGCGGTCGCTTCGTGAAATTCCACTGGACGCCGCGGCTCGGCACGCATGCGCTGACCTGGGACGAAGCGGTGAAGATCTCGGGCGTCGATCCGGACTATCACCGTCGCGATCTGTGGGAAGCGATCGAGTGCGGCGAATTCCCGGAATGGGAACTGGGCGTGCAGGTGTTCGGCGCGGAGGAAGCGGAGTCGTTCGACTTCGACGTTCTGGACGCCACCAAACTGATTCCCGAAGAGCTGGTGCCGGTCCGACCGGTGGGGCGGCTCGTGCTTGACCGCAATCCGGACAATTTCTTCGCCGAGACCGAACAGGTCGCGTTCTGCGTCGCGCACGTGGTGCCCGGCATCGATTTCACCAACGATCCGCTGCTGGCCGGCCGCATCCACTCGTATGTCGATACGCAGCTGTCGCGGCTGGGCGGCCCCAATTTCCACGAGATCCCCATCAATGCGCCGTTGGCGCCGGTGCACAACCATCAGCGCGATGGTCTGCATCGGCAGGCGATCCACCGCGGTCGCGTGTCCTACGAGCCCAATTCCCTAGGCGGCGGTTGTCCCTTCCAGGCGGGTGCCGCTGGTTTCGCGTCGTTTCCGGAGCCGGTCGCAGGCACCGAAATTCGCGCGAAGCCGGCGAAATTCGCCGAGCACTTCCACCAGGCCGCGCTGTTCTACGAGAGCCAGACACCCGTCGAACGCGACCATATCGCAGCGGCGTTCCGCTTCGAATTGAGCAAGGTCACGGTGCCGGCGATCCGCGAGCGCACGGTCGCGATGCTCGCCAACGCATCCGAAGCCCTCGCGCGCAAGGTCGCCGATGGTCTGGGCATGTCGGTACCGGCGGGCGAAGCGGCATCGAATGCGCGGCGACAGCCCGAGGTGTCGCGGGTGTCGCCCGCGCTGTCGATGTTCGCGCGTCCCGGGCTGGACGGCGTGCGCACGCGTCGCGTGGCGATCCTGGTGGAGAAGGGCGCGAACGAAGACGCCGCCCGCACGCTGCGGATGTCGCTGGAGAAGGAGGGCGCGACGGTGCGGTTCGTCGCGACCCGCATCGGCCCGGTCGCGGAGTCGTCGCGGCTGGTCGCGGACGCCTCGTTCGAAAACGAGCCCTCGGTGCTGTTCGACGGCATGATCCTCGTCGACGGGGAACGGTGCGTGAGGACATTGCTCGACGAAGGCCGCGCGCTCGAGTTCATCCGCGATCACTTCCGCCACTGCAAGCCGATCCTGGCGATCGGCGAATCCGCACGGCTGCTCGCGATGGCCGGCATTCCGCTGGAGCACGAAGACAGCGGGCTGCTGCGGGTCGAACGTTTCGAGGAGGGCACGCCGTTCCGCTTCATCGCGGCGCTCGCCGCGCATCGTCACTTCGAACGCGAGACCGATCCGCCGATCGTCTGACGGAACGATCGGGTGCGCCTACCCGCCGCGCCTCTTCCGGGCGCGGCGGTTCCGCAGATACACCAGCTCGCCGACGATCGCGGTCGTCAGGATGCAGGCGTTGGTGAAGACGAACACCCGATCTCCGACCAGCACGCTGTAGAGCAGAAAGCCCACGCTCGATGCGATTTGCCCGACGAAAAGCCGTCGCGAGACCCCCGATGTGGCTCCGGACCGGTACTGGGTCCTCACCTGCGCGATGAGGGTGATCAGCAATACGGCCGACGCCGTCCAGCCGATGATCTGCTGCAGGATGTCTGTCATGCGCGAGTTTCCGAACTAGGTCGGAAACCACGCAGCAACATGCGTGCCATCGCACGGCACGGCACGGCCCGGGCATCGGCGAAGACATGCATCGCAGGCATGCGTCGCAAGGCACGCATCTTGCGACGCATTCGCGAACACCGCATCACGGAGAAAGACCATGAACGAGACCGGCACCGCCCGATCCGTACGCATCGCCGCGTTCCTCGCCCGCTACCGCAATGCAGGCATTTTTTCAGGCCTCGACGCGGAGCCGGGATCCGCCACGCCCGAAGTGCCGAGCGCCGAGGGCGAGCCCGGCACGCCGGAGCAGTTCGTGAGCGATCTCGAAGCGATGGGCCCGGCCTTCGTCAAGATCGGTCAGGCGCTGTCGACGCGACCCGACATGGTGCCGCCCGATTTCATGGCCGCCCTCGAACGCATGCAGAGCGATGTCGCGCCTGTCGATTTCGAGAGCACCCGGTCGCAGATCGAAACCGAACTCGGCGTGCGCGTCGGTCATCTGTTCGCCGATATCGATCCCGAGCCGATCGGCAGCGCATCGCTCGCGCAGGTCCATCGCGCGACGCTGCGCGACGGCCGCGAGGTCGCGGTGAAGGTGCAGCGTCCCGGCGTGGAGGCGCAGATCGGGCAGGATCTCGACATCCTGATGGGCATCGCCCGCGCCGCCGACCGGGTCACGACCCTCGGCCGGCGCCTGCATTTTTCGGAGTGGGTCCACGAATTCCGGATGATGGTGCTGGCGGAGCTCGACTATCGCGAGGAAGCCGACAACCTCGAACGCTTCGCGACCCATTTCGAAGCCTATCCGCAGCTGTACGTCCCCGCGCCGCTGCGCGACTATTGTTCGCGACGGGTCCTGACCATGACCCTGGTCCGCGGCACGCGGGTGCAGGACATTCCGCCGCTGCGTCGCACCGAACACGACATGTCCGATCTGGCCGAAGCGCTGCTGCGCGCCTATCTCGACCAGGTGTTCATCCATGGCGACATCCATGCCGACCCGCATCCGGGCAATCTGCTGCTGGCGAACGACGGGCGGCTGGCGGTGTTCGACCTGGGCATGGTCACGCATATCGCGCCGCGGCGACGCGGCGAACTGCTGCAACTGCTGTTGGCCGCGGTCGACGGTCGCGGCGAGGATGCGGCCGAGGCCGGGATCGGGATGGGGACGCGCCTGCCCGACTTCGATCCCGACGGTTATCGGCGCGAAGTGTCGCGCACGATCGCCCGCTATCACGCGCACGCAGGATCGGACGCGTTTTCCGAAGGGCGCATGTTCTTCGATCTGGTGCGGCTGGCGGCGCGCCACGGCCTGCGTACGCCGCCGGAGCTGAGCGTGCTCGGCAAGACGCTGATGAATCTCGAATCGGTGGTGCAGGCGCTGGATCCCGGGCTGGATACCCGGCGGATCGTCGAACGCCATCTCGAACGCGTGATCATGACCCGGCTGCGCGACACGCTGTCGACGTCGCGCCTGACCAGCGACGCCCTGCAACTCCAGCGTCTCGTGCAGGATCTGCCGGGACAGCTGTCGAAATGCCTGGGCCTGATCGCCGAGAACCGGTTGAGCCTGCGCATCGCGGGTCTGGAGGAATCGAGGCTGATCGAGAATCTGCAGAAGATCGCCAATCGGGTGAGCGCCGGCGTCGTCACCGCATCGCTGGTGATCGCATCGGCGATGCTGATGCGCGGCGATCGCAGCATCGCGGGCACCGATTACACGACGATCGTCATGGTGCTGTTCGCGATCGCGGGCCTGATCGGCGCGGCGCTGGTGCTCAGCGCGCTGATCACCGACCGCCGGGCGGGCAAGCGCGACAAGGCGTCCGGAGACGCGCCGTGAACGCCCGTCGCGGCTTCCTTCGGGACAATGCGCTGAGTCTGGTGCTCGCAGCGCTGTTCCTGTGCAGCATCGTCGGCCAGTACGCGGCCGGGCTGTCTGTCCTGAACCGCGAGCGCGAATCCCGCGGCGAAGCGCCGGTGTCGTGGGTCGGGTATGTGCGCGAACCGCATTTCGCATCGGCGACCTTCGAGAACTGGGAAAGCGAATTCCTGCAGATGGCCATCTACATTCTGCTCACGGCCTGTCTGCGCCAGCGCGGTTCGGCCGAGTCGCGCGCCCTGCCGGGCGAGGAGCCGCCCGAACGCATCGATTCCGGACCCGAACCGTGGCCGGTGGTGCGCGGCGGATGGTGGTTGCGGTTGTATGCGCATTCGCTCGTGATCGCGCTGTTCGCGCTGTGCGGGCTGTCGTTCGCGATCCACTGGCGGGCGAGTTGGCTGCAGGCCGTGGACGAACGTCTGGCCGAGGGCGAACCTGCGCCCGGATTCGTCGGCTATCTCGCGGATTCGCAACTGTGGTTCGAATCCTTCCAGAACTGGCAGAGCGAATTCGTGTCGGTGCTCGCGATCGTGCTGCTGTCGATCGTGCTGCGCGAGCGGAATTCCACGCAGTCCAAGCCGGTCGAGGCGCCGCACCGGCAGACGGGGACCTGATCGCTGCGGCCGCGACGTTCGCATCGCGGCCGCAGGGGAGGGTCGGCTTCAAGGGCGCAGCACGACCTTGCGGCACTGCTCGCGCTTCTCGTCGAACATCGCATAGCCGCGCGCGGCTTCGGACAGCGGCAGTCGATGGCTGATGAGTTCGTGCGGGCGCAGATGGCCTTCGCAGACCAGCGTCAGCAGCTCGGGCAGATATTTCTGGACATGGGTCTGTCCCATCCGGAACGTGAGTCCCTTCTCGAACGCGTCGCCGAACAGGAAGCCGTGGATGAAACCGGCGTAGACGCCGGCCACGCTGATGATGCCGCCGCGACGGGTCGCCGCGATGGCCTGGCGCAGCGCGACGCCGCTGGAGCCTTCCAGCTTCATCGTGGTCAGGGCGGTCTCGACCATGCTGCCCTTGGCTTCGAAACCGACCGCTTCGATGCTGGCGTCGACGCCGCGTCCCGAGGTCTGTTCGATCAGCCATTCCGCGGGATCGTCGACCTCGTCGAAGTGGATCGTTTCGGCATCGTACTGCTGGCGGACGTACTGCAGGCGAAAAGCGTGATGGTCGATCACGAAGATGCGCTCCGCGCCCTTCAATCGAGCGCATGCCGCGGCCATGCATCCGACCGGGCCGGCGCCGAAGATCGCGACCGTGCTGCCGGGACGCACTTCCGCATTCAGCACCGCCTGATAACCGGTGGGCAGAATGTCCGACAGGAACAGAACGCGCTCGTCCTCGATGCCGTCGGGAATGCGGATGGGGCCGCTGTCGGCCTTGGGCACGCGCACGAATTCGGCCTGTCCGCCGTCGTAACCGCCGTACAGATGGGTATAGCCGAACATGCCCGCGCCGGGACGCACGCCTTTCGCGTTCAGGAGCGCGCCGCGTCCGGGATTGGTGGTTTCGCAGGCGGCGAACAGTTCGTGATCGCAGAAGAAGCAATCGCCGCAGGCGATCGTGAACGGCACCACGACGCGATCGCCGCGCTTGAGCCGGGTCACGCCCGGGCCGACATCCTCGATCACGCCCATGAATTCGTGCCCGAGGATGTCGCCCGATTCCATGCCGGGCACCTTGCCGCGATACAGATGCAGATCCGAGCCGCAGATCGCGGTTGCGGTCACGCGGATGACGATGTCGTCGTCGTTCTGCAGCGATGGATCGGCGACATCGTCGACGCGCACATCGTGTTTCCCATGCCATACGAGCGCTTTCATTCCGGTGTTCTCCTCGTTGTTGGATCCGTGCGGACGCGTTGTCTCGTCCATGCGCGCGTGTCCGCGGGCGTACGCGCGCATGAGTCTGCTCGCGCAATGCGGCGCAACATCCGTGCCAGAAGCATGGGTGGCGGACGCATGCGTTCCGTAAGCATCGCGCCACGCGCGATGCACGACGCGCGCCGATCCACTCGCGACGTCGTCGCGTACGCGGGAAATAAATGCACGTGCGCGCAATCGCGTCATCGCGTCGATGCGGCGCGTCGCGTCGCCGCGGGCGTTCGCGGCTGGCACGTCTCTTGCGCATTCCATCGCACTCCCGGCAGTCCTTCGAACGCGCATGCGGAACGTCGGAGCCGATCCTCCGACGACCCATTCCGATTCGCGGCCGGGACGAACCACCCTCAAACAGGAGTGACTTTCGTGCGTGAACAGAAAACGACCGGAACATCCGAAATGAAAGCGCTCGGAAGCGAGGTGCTCGATCTGGGCGCCCGCTGCCTGAGTGCGGGTAAAGCGTGGCTCAACAACAGGAGAACCGATATGGCAAACGAGTACCAGAACCGCGGCGGACGCGATCGTAACGATCGCGATTACAATCAGACCCGCCATCAGGACGACCGCAATGGCCGCCTCCAGTCCTCGCAGGGCGGGCGTTATCGCGGCACCGACTACGACGATCCGCGTGCCGAATACGAGCGCGGACAGGGCGCCGGCGAACAGTGGCAACAGGACGAGTATTCCCAGCAGCGCTACGGCCGCGACTATTCGGAAAGCGGCGGTTCGCGCGGCGGCCGCATGCGCCAGGAATACGATCAGGCCGGCGGCGGATCGCATGCGGGCCGCTACGGCGGTTACGCGTCGGAAGACGCGTCCGAATACGGCCGCAATCAGCCGGGTGCGCGTCGTCAGGCGCAGGCACAGTACGGTTCCGGTTCGATGGGTCGCGGCGGCGGTTACGACCGCAGCGAAGGCATGAACCGGAGCGGCTACGGCCAGAGCACGTATGGCCAGGGCGGCGCTCATGGTTCGAACGACTATGGTCAGGGCAGCGCGTACGGGCAGAGCGGCAGCCAGGGCTATGGCGAGGGTCGCGGACAGAACCATGGTCTGAGCGGGGTAAGCGGCTTTGGCCGGAACGACGATCGCCAGAGCGACCATGGTCGGGGCGGTTATGGCCAGAGCGGTTACGCTCAGGGCGATCATGGCCAAAGCGGTTATGGCCAGAGCGGTTATGGTCAAGACCGCTACGGCCAAGGCAACTACGGTCAAGGCAACTATGGCCAAGGCAACTATGGCCAAGGCAACTATGGCCGGAGCGCTTACGGCGAAAGCGGCTACGGCCAGGACGAAGGCGGCATGGGCCGTGGCGAATACGGTCGAAGCGGTCAGGATCAGGGCGATCGACAGGGACGCCAAAGCCATCGCGGCAAGGGACCGCGGAACTACTCGCGTTCCGACGAGCGCATCACCGAGGACCTGAACGAAAAGCTGGCGCAGGACGACATGATCGATGCCAGCGACATCACCGTGACCGTGGAGAACGGCGAGGTCACGCTGGAAGGCACGGTCGAGCAGCGCTGGCTGAAGCATCGCGCCGAGGATCTCGCCGAGCGCTGCTCGGGCGTGAAGGATGTCGAAAACCGCATCCGGGTCAAGCGCGAGGGACAGGACGACAAGCAGAAAACCGAACTGTCGTCGTCGGGCGGAAAATCGTCTTCCGGTGCTTCCGCTGCAGGCGCGCAATCGTCGAATGCGCAATCGTCCGGCACGCAGTCGTCGGGCACGCAGTCGTCGGGCAAGAGCGGACAGTCGTCCGGTTCGAGCCGCACCACGAATACCTGACGACGCATCCGGCATCGCCTGCGATACGCGATCGCCGAGTTCCATATCGACGGGCTTCTTCGGAAGCCCGTTTTTTTTGCGTCTCGTGCGATCCGGTTGAAGCCGGGCGCGTTCTTCCTCATCCGGGAATTTTCTGCCCGGTCGGCGCATGCGCCGCGGTTCGCGCCGATACGTGTTCGAATGCGGAGAAGCGCATGAAACGCCGTGTTTCCCGGGATTTCATCCGCTGTCCGCAACGCATGCGAAACGTTCGAACGAAGCGCATCGCGACTCGCGAAGTTGGCATGATCGGTGCGTCATCATCGATGCCTCGATGGGAGGCGAACATCCGGAATGCAGACATGCCGAACAATAATCCCCAGGGCGAAAACCAGCACACCAAGCGCGACGACGAAAAGAGCGGCTCGAAGAGTTCGAGCGGCTCGGGCAGCAAGAGCGAGTCCGGCGGCGGTTCGTCGAGCCGCAGCGGCAGCGGCTCCTCGAGCGGCAGCAAGAGCGGCGGTTCCAGCGGCAAAAGCGGCAGCAAGCGCTGAAGCGTGCGACCGTGCGGTCACGCCAGTGACCGCACGGATCGCCTGCGGAATGTTCGAGGGAAAGGTGCGGCGAGCGCACGATGAGCGACTCGCCGGAACGTGTCAGGGATATGGATTCCAGGGGAGTTGTCGATGGATCGCGGAGGCGGCCACCGCCGCCTGGCCGATCGCGGTGGAGATCTGATTCAGACCTTCGGCGACATCGCCGATCGCATAAAGCCCCGGAACGCGCGTGCGCATATGGGCATCGACGACCAGCTCTCCGTGTTCGCCGGTTTCCGCGCCGAGCGCGGTGGCGAGATCCGATCGGGCATCGGCGCCGAGAGCCACATACAGCAGATCGAAGTGCGCCGTGCGTGCGCCGTCCTGCAGCAGGCATCCGTGTCCGCCCAGGGCGATCCGCGTGGGTTCCATCATCGTGTCGATGCCGAGGCGCCGGGCTTCGCGCAGGAATGCATCGTCGCAGCCCCGTGCCGTCGCGATCGCGGCGCAGACGCGATTCGAATAGGTGCGGAGATAAGCCGCGTGCGCGAGCGCCTCTCCGGCATCGCGGACAAGGACCGCGATCCGACGCCCGGTGGCCTCGTAGGCATCGCAGACCGGGCACAGGCGTACGACGCCGGTCGCGATGGCCCGTCGCCATCCGTGCAACGCCGGCATGCGGTCGACCACGCCCGTGGCCAGCACGAGCGTCCTCGACCGCCACCTTCCGGCTTCGCCGACGACATGGAAGCCGCCATCCTCCGCATGCAGCGCGACGATCCGGTCCGCGCGCCTGGGCACACCGTAACGGTCCGCGTGCGCGCGCAGATCCGCCAGCAGCCCGGCGCCGGGAATGCCGGCCGCATGTCCGGGAACGTTGTGGCTGCGCGGTATCCATCCTGCGCGGCTTTCGCCCGCATCGATCACGAGCGTTCTGCGATGGAAGCGCCGGAGATAGATGCCCGCAGTCAATCCCGCCGGACCGCCGCCGACGATCAGGCAATCCAGCATGCGTCCGTCCGGATGCGCGATGTGCGAACGAGGCGATGCGGCGGTCGCGTGGGCGGAGATTCGCGGCGGTCGTGAACGAGGATGGGACGAAGCATGGATTCGTTTCCCTGCTGCTGCACGCCTTCGCGGGTCGTGGAAGGAGATGCCCGTCGGCGGCAGGAGGAGGTGCGCATCCCGCGAACGGATGCTTTCGCCGACGGGCATCTGGGCATGCAGACGCACGACCCGTGCCAGTCCTGCGCGTTCGCGGCGGCCGCATCTCCGGCCGGACGACGCATCCGGATCGGCGCGACGCCGCGAAGGAAGGATCGCAACGATGAAAATCCTGCACGCGGATCGCCGCACGCGGCGCGCATGCCGCATCAGCCGCCCGTGTCGATCGGCCCGGGCTGGCGGGATGCCGCGCCGCCGCGCGCCGAAAAACGCCATCGCAGAAGCAGGAATCGCAAGCGGTAGCGCAGCCCGAGATCGTTGCGGCGGATCCACCAGACGTTCGGAAAGAACACGCGGCGGATGCGCGCGCGCGTCTCGCTCGTCGCGCCTGTCCAGACGCGGGCATGCGGCACCTCGATCGCATGGATGCCCGCATGTCCGTACGACAGCAGTCCACCGATCGCGATGTCGTATTCGCCGTCCAGCAGGCCCGATGCGAGATCCGCCTCGGGTTTGATCCGGTATTCCGGCGTCATGGCGAGGCGGTCCGCGGCGTACTCGATGGCGGCGATATCGAGCCCCAGCAAGGCATCCTCGGCCCGATAACTCCATGGCCGCGCTTCGGGGCAACCGATCCGCAGCGACAGCCTCTGCGCCAAGGCCCCCGCGTCGCATTCGCTGTCGACGGGATGACGTTCCGGTTCGTCGTGGTGCATGGACGTCCTCTTCGAGTTCGGAGCGCAACAGGTCACGAAGGTCTTCGCGAAGCCGGGCCCGTTGATCGCGGCGCATTCCCGGGCTTCGGGGGCGTGTCGAACAGGACGGGCGAGACGTAAAGACGCTGACAGCGATCGCAGTGGAAGCTGCGCCGTTTGCGCAGGCCCAGGCGGGAGACCCGCGCAAGCGCGTCGCCGCAACGCGGGCAGTTCCGCCGTTCGTGAACCTGCCAGTGCCGTTGCAGTACGTGCTGTCGTTTCCAGGAAAGGAAATCGAAACTGTAGGTCCGTGCCTCGTCGACCATGCGCATGCGCTGCGGATCGGGCAGGGCGGCGATTCGACTGAGCGGATGGATCGACGTGCGGAACAGGACTTCGTTCTTGATGATGTTGCCGACGCCCGCGAAGATCGTCTGATCGAGAAGAGCATCGCAGGCCAACACCCGAGGCGCGGCCTGCAGTTTCGCGTGCGCCGCGAGCGCATCCCACGACGGCGACAGGACATCGGCCGTCCAGTCGTAGTGCGCATCCAGATCGCCTTCGATCCACTTCGCGGACACCGCGTGGAAATCGATGCGATCACCGCTCTCGAAGCGCAGCGAGACCGAAGGTGCGCCGGTCGATGCCGTGGCCGCATCGTGGATGCGGCACTGTCCGAACAGCAGCAGGTGGACCCGCAGACTGAAGTCGCCGAAGTCGAGCAGCAGATGCTTGCCCCAACTGCGGACGGCATGCAGGCGCCGACGGCGCAGGCGCGACAGATCGATCGCGGCCCGGCCGTCGGCGTCGAGCACGACATCGTCGGCGAAGCGGGCCAATGTCTCCCGGAGGATCAGGATGGAGGGTCCTTCCGGCATCGTCCGGTCCGCCGTCCGGCAGTCGTCTGTTCAGCCGCCGAGGGATTTCATCGCCGCCCTCAGGCCCGCCTTGCCCTTTTCAGCGGCGATGGTCATGGCGGCCGTGTTCGACTGTTTCCACTCTTCGTATTCTTCGTCGAACGATGCGAGTTCCTCCGCGGTGAAAAGCTTGCGCGCCATCTTGAAGAGGGTGGTTTCCTCCTCGCGGGCATGGTGGTCGATCAATTCGCCGAACACCTTGACGCGTCCGGCGAATTCCGGGGTCTGGATGCCGGCGGCATGCACTTCGGGAATGACGACCTGTTCGACCGCGTGGTGCTCGAGCACCGCCTCGGCATGCGTCTTCAGTCCTTCGCGATCGGCGCGCTCCGCGAACGCGGGATAGAACACGGTCTCTTCCCATTTCGCATGCGGCATGAGGTTTTTCTCGATATTCTCGAGCAGTTTGCCGCGTCCTTTCTCGGCGCGGTCGGTGGTGTCGTTGATCTCGGCGAACAGCTGGCGCAGTGCGTCGTGTTCGTTCTTCAGGGTTTTCAGGATATCTCTCTGCATGTGCCTTCTCCGGTCGTTGTCGTTGCCGTATCGGTGAATGAGTGAGGGGTCATCGCAGATCCACGTCCGCGACCTTGTCCGCATAGTGTTTCCTGGGGTCCATGCCCATCAGCAGTTTCACGCCCGCGAGCAGGCTCGATTCGTTTTCCCAGACATGGGCGTGTTCCGCGTCCAGGCGCAGCAGTCGCAGACTCGGATCGTCCTCGCCGCCCGGATACCAGGCCGCGACGAACGGATTCCAGAGGCGATGCACGACATCGCGGTCGGTGTCCACGCGCAGCGTTCCGTGCAGACTGGCGAACAGGTCGTGATCCTTCGATGCGAAAGCGGCGACCGCGCGTCCGCCGGTGGTGCCCAGGTGCCGGACGAGCTGGTTGTCGGCGGCGGTGAAAAACCAGATCGGTCCGCGGGGCTCTTCGAACTGCGCGGTCATCGGTCGCACGTGTCCGTCTTCGACGCCTTCGAGTCCGAGCATGACGGTGCGATCGGATTTCAGCTGTTTCCACATCTTCCTTTCGAGTTCTTCGTGATGCATGGGTCGCTCCTCGGTTGATCCTGATGTCGGGGGACTTCCCTGCGTCACGCAAGATGCGTGCCTGCCCGCAAGTACGGAAATCCCGGCTTTCCGCGTTCGGATGGCATGCGGTTTGCATGGTCATGCGCGCGATGCGCAAACTTGGAGACCGACATGGCGACCGACACGAAAGCAGCCTATACCGACAAGCAGAAGCGCCAGGCGGCGCATATCGAGCAGAGCGAACGGGAGGCGGGCCGAAGCCGGGAAGACGCCGAGCGCATCGCCTGGGCCACCGTCAACAAGCAGGATGGAGGCGGTCTGAAGAAAAAACGCGAGCGAAAAAAGCGTAAAGGCGAACGTGGATCGTGATTGGCACGATGTCGTCGCCTTCATCCGTGTTGCGACCCGCGGCGGTCGGCGTGAAAAAAATTCACGCACCGCGATGAATGTTCACCGCATCGGCCGGCGACGGGCGAACGGTGTGGCTACATCCAGCGTCGGCGCCTCGCGACATGCAGTGCGGCGAGCGCCGAAAAGATCATCAGCGCGAGCGTGACCCAGAACCCCGTCTCGGATGCGAAAAAGGCGGCTTCGAAATTCATGCCGAGTACGCCCGCGGCGACCGCCATCACGCCGATGAGCACGGTGAGGAAGGTGAGGGTGCGCATGGTGTCGTTGGTATCGAGAGCCGTTCTGCTGCTGAACAGTTCGAAACAATCGATGACCAGGTCGCGACTGTTTTCGACGAGGTCGAGAGCGCGCTCGTATTTGTGATCGAGCGCCGCGAAGTGCCGCTGCGCTTCGTCGCGCTCGTCAGGCCGGAAATCGGGCCTGGACAAGCCGGTGAACAGCGGGCGGTGTGCGGCCAGCGCGCGCCGGAGCTGCGAAGTGGATTTCAGCAGTTCGCGAAGTTCGTCCAGGCACTGGGTATGTCCGGGATCGAGGATTTGCTGATCGATGCGTTCCACCGCCATTTCCAGCCGGGAGACCGCTTCGAAATAGCTCGACAGCAGCGCATGCAACTGCGCCGCGACCACGCTGGCCGCGCTCAATCGTCCCAGGGCGCGGTTCGAAGGGTCCGGCGCCGGGTCCGGTGCGGCCGGCCGTGCAGTGCGGAACGTCACCACGAAATTGCGGCCTGCGATCAGATCGATCGGATGGGCCTCCAATCGCGTCCCGCTCTCCTCGTGGCGGATGTGATTCGCCCGCAGCCAGAAGCAATGGCCGTCGTCGAGCAGGGCGGGGGTGGTGTCCCGTGTCCGCACGGCATCCAGCATGCGCGCCGTCAACCGGAGCGGTCCTGCGATGTCCTCGAGCGCGCGCCGTTCGACGACCTCCAGCCACAGCAATTGATCGTCGGCGAGCGCATCGATGTCGATCGACGAAAGCGCTCTGCGTTCCGCCTCGCGGTCGCGCCTGTCGAAAAGGGTTGCGCGAATATCGTCCCGGTGCATGCACATGACTCCGATCGGATCGCGAATCACATTATTCCTGCCGGCGGCGCATGTTTCGCCGATGCGGGCATGGATTCATGCGGGAGAAAGGTTGTGATCACCGCGCGCGCCGCAGTGAAATCATCGCGGTCCGCGCGGGGCCGCGGACCCGTCGCACGGTCTTGGTGGTCCGACATGGATGGGAGCGTCCACGCGACGCGTCGCGAGGGTCGGGCTCCGGTCGATGCCGGCCGGGCATGGATGGTCCAGGTCGGCGTGCGGGCATGTTTCGCGCAAGCTCTCGCCCGGCTGAATGCCATGCCGAAAGCCCGGCGACGCCGGGGCTTATTTGTTGGACACTGCCGCGCTCCCATCCACGGATGACCGCATGTCGCGCCGCGTCTTGTTTCTGGTCCTGCTGACCCTCGGCTGTTCCCTCGCGGCGACCGCGTTCGCCCAGAACGCGCCTCCCGCCGATCCGCCGGCCGGGGAGTTCCAGGAAGTCCGGCCGCCGGACGGTCTGGAGGATATCGATGCGATCCTCGTCGCCGGGCGCCAGCCCGGTCCCGGTTTGTGGAAAGTGCGCAGCGGCGAACGCACGCTGTGGATCCTCGGCACCCAGAGCCCGCTGCCGAAGCGGATGGAATGGGATTCGGCGAACGTGGAGCGCCGGGTCGGCGAATCGCAGGAAGTGCTGATGCCGCCGACGCTGACGTTCGATGCAGACGTGGGGTTTTTCCGCGGCCTCACCCTGTTGCCGTCGCTGCTGCGGGCGCGCAGGAATCCGGACGGCAAGATGCTGCGCGATCTGGTGCCGCCCGAGCAGTACGCGCGCTGGACGGTGCTCAAGCAGCGCTACATCGGCAACGATCGCGATGTCGAAGAATGGCGGCCGCTGGTCGCGGCGGTGGTGCTGTACGAGAAGGCGATCGCGCGGCGGGGCATGGCCGAGGAACCGCCGGTGCCCGGCACCGTGCGCAAAGCGGCGAAACGCAGCAAGGTGAAGATCACCGTGCCGTCGCTGGAGATCAAGATCACCGACGCGAAAGGCACGCTGCGCGAGTTCTCGCGCGAAACCCTCAACGATCAGGAATGTTTCCGGGGCACGCTCGACCGCATCGAAACCGATCTCGACACCATGGTGCTGCGCGCCAATGCCTGGGCCGAAGGCGACATCGAAGCCCTGCGCAATCTGCCTTATCGCAATCAGTTCATCGCCTGCACCGAAGCGTTCACCGACAACGCGATCGCGCGCAGACAGGGCCTGCAGGATCTGCAGGCGCGGATCGAGAACGAATGGATGTCGGTCGCGGAGCGCGCGTTGCGCGAGAACGACACGACCTTCGCGGTGCTGCCGATGAGCCAACTGTTGCAACCGAACGGTCTGCTGCAGCGCCTGGTGGCGAAGGGCTACATGATCGAGGAGCCGTAAGGCCCGTCAACCGCCGCGATACGGGCCCGTGCCCGGCAGCGCCCACAGCAGTCCATGGGTGATCGTGCGCGGCAGCACGGTCAGGTGGTCCTCGTCCGGAAGCACTTCGCTGTCGACCCGCAGCCCCGGGTAGCCCCGGCTTTCGAGCGCGCGTTCGAAGCGGCGCATGTCGCCGATCATGTCGGTCTTGAGATGGCGCGCGCCGTCGCCGGTGGTTTCGTAGGCGCCGATCGACAGCAATACCTGCGCCGGCAGATCGCGCCGCGTGTCGGCATGGCGTTCTTCGAGATCGAAGATCATGCGCCGGTCGAACCACAGCGACGGACTGCCCAGGACGTAATGGCTGAACATCGCGGGTTTCGTCAGCAGCACGTAGGAACCGAACAGGCCGCCGAACGAGTGGCCGATGTAGACCTTGCGTCGCATGTCGACGCGGTATTCGCGTGCGATCAGCGGGAAGACGTCGCGTTCGATGTAATCGCGATACGCGGCGGCCTGGCCGTAGGTGCCGGCGCGGTCGTAGGTTCCGCTGCCGACGTTGCCGCGTGCGAACGGATCGCTCGGCGTGTAGTCGCGGCGCTTGCTGGGCATCGACGCCTCACCGACGCCGTACGACAGTCCGACCAGCACGAAATCCTCGACGTTGCGGCCATCGGCGCCGATGCGTCGGCGCAGGCTGCGGATCAAGGGGAAGCCGTAGTCGGCATCGGTGGTGAAGACGACCGGATAGGGCCTGTCGTTCTCGAAATAGGAAGGCGGCAGATCCACCCAGACTTCGTATCCGCGACCGGTCGCGGCGTTCGGCAGCGGATGCACGCGGGTATTGGGCAGGGTGTAGCCGAGCGCGACGGTCTTCGGTGAGGGAGGTGCGGCGTCGGCCGTTGCCGGCGCGACGATGGCGGGCGTCGAGTGGCGTCCGGCGACGAAGCCGAGACTGGCGAGTGCGAGGCCGCCGAGCGCGATGCCGACGATCGAGGCTGTATCCGGGGCGATGCGCGTTCGCGTCATCCGCCTGCGGCGCGTGCGGCCGGGGCTCCGCTCCGTGCCTGTGATGCCAGCGAAGGCCAGCGCGCGAGCACCGCGGCACGGATGCCGTTCGCGTCGAGACCGGCTTCGGCCAGCAGATCCTCGCGGCTGGCGTGGTGCTGGAAGCTGTCGGGCAGGCCGAGATGCAGGATCGACAGCCGCACATCGGCCTCGGCGAGCAGTTCGGCCACGCCCGAGCCCGCGCCGCCGGCGATCACGTTGTCTTCCAGAGTGACGAAGCCGTCGTGGGTCTTCGCCAGTTCGAGGATCAGCGCGCGGTCCAGCGGCTTCACGAAGCGCATGTTGACGACGGTGAGATCGAGTTCGTCGCCGACCTTTTCAGCGGCCGGCACGATCGCGCCGAACGCGAGCAGGGCGATGCGCGCGCCCTTGCGGCGCAGGTCGGCCTTGCCGATGGGCAGGGTGTCGAGCGTGGGCAGCAGCGCGGTGCCCGGACCGGTGCCGCGCGGATAGCGCACCGCCGCGGGCCCTTCGTGGCGATGGCCGGTGCTCAGCATCTGCCGGCATTCGTTTTCGTCCGCGGGCGCCATCACCACCATGTTCGGCACGCAGCGCAGATAGCTCAGATCGAGGTTGCCGGCATGGGTGGCGCCGTCCGGGCCGACCACGCCGCCGCGGTCGATGGCGAACAGCACGTCGAGGTTCTGGATCGCCACGTCGTGGACCAGCTGGTCGTAGCCGCGCTGCAGGAACGTCGAATAGATCGCGACCACCGGTTTCGCGCCTTCGCAGGCCATGCCCGCGGCCAGCGTCACCGCATGCTGCTCGGCGATGGCCACGTCGAAGTAACGGTCCGGATATTCCCTGCTGAAACGCACAAGGCCCGAGCCTTCGCGCATCGCCGGCGTGATGCCGAGCAGGCGGTCGTCCGCCGCGGCCATGTCGCACAGCCAGTCGCCGAAGACATCGGTGTAGGTCGGTTTCTTCGCGCCGGGCTTGGCGACGAGGCCCTTCTGCGGATCGAACGGCGAGACCGCGTGATAGCCGATCTGATCGCCTTCGGCGAGGTCGTAGCCCTTGCCCTTGGTGGTCATGACGTGCAGCAGCTGCGGGCCCTTCATCGTCTGCAGGGTCTTCAGCGCGGCGATCAGCGATTTGATGTCGTGACCGTCGATGGGGCCGGTGTAATGCAGGCCCATTTCCTCGAACAGCGTGGACGGCACGAACATGCCTTTCCAGTGTTCTTCCCAGCGGCGCACGAAGCGCGCGGACTTGCTGGTGCGCTTGTCGCCGAGCAGTTTCTTGCCGCTTTCGCGGATCGCGTTGAGCGTGCGGCTGCCGGTCATGCGACCGAGCATCTTGGTGAGGCCGCCGACGTTCTCGCTGATCGACATCTGGTTGTCGTTGAGGATCACCAGGAGATTCGGTTCGCTGTCCATGCCGCCGGCGTGGTTCAGCGCTTCGTAGGCCATGCCGGCGGTCATCGCGCCGTCGCCGATCACCGCGACCATGCGACGCTGGCTGCCCGCGCGCGCGGCGGCGATGGCCATGCCCAGCGCGGCGGAGATCGAGGTCGACGAATGGCCGACGCCGAAGGTGTCGTACTCGCTTTCCTCGCGCTTGGGAAACGGCGCCACGCCGTCCTTCTGCTTGACCGTGTGGATGGTGTCGCGGCGGCCGGTGAGGATCTTGTGGGGATAGGTCTGGTGGCCGACGTCCCAGACGATGCGGTCGTCCGGCGTGTCGTAGAGATAGTGCAGGGCGACCGTGAGTTCGATCACGCCCAGGCCGGCGCCGAAGTGGCCGCCGCTCTTGCCGACCGATTCGATCAGGTAGGCGCGCAGTTCGTCGCAGATGGCCCCGAGTTCGTCTTCGGGGAACTGGCGCAGATCGGCGGGAATGGCGATGCGCGAAAGGCGCGGGTAGCGCGCGGAGTCGATCACGATGGCGTCTGAGGCTCGGAGGACAACGCGCTATTGTCCTCCCTTGCGGCGCATAGCGGCAACAAACGCGGCGCGATGGCCGGCGGGTGGCGTTCAGCAGCCCTGCGGCGGGCCCCGGTCAGCGCCCGCGCAGGCGGTCGAAGAGGCCCCCGGATTTGGCGTCGGCTGCGGCCGGAGCGCCTTCGCCGGGCTGTTCGGCGAAGCCGGTGGCGAGGTTGGCGTTGATGAAGTCGATCACGTCCGCTGCCGGCACGTTGCTGGCGGCGGCGATCTCGGCCACCGTCTGCGGGCCTTTCATCATCGCGGTGGCGATGCGGAAATGGCGCGGGAATTCGCGCTCGGTTTCCGGCCATTTGCCGAGCACGAAGCGGCCGTCCGGGTTGTACCCCGCCAGCAGCCGGCCTTCGCCCGCGAGCAGGCCGCCGAACCACTGCAGCCGATTCAGCGGCAGGGGCGCGCCGAGCGCGGCGATGGCGCGCTGCCACGCGCTGTCGTCGAGTTGCTCGAAATCGCGCAGACCGATGCTGGCGACGAAATACTCGGCCAGCGGCTTCAGGGTGGCCGGGCCGTAGTACTGGCGTTGGGCGAAATCGATGAACAGGGCCGGACCCTTGCCGCTCTGGTAACGGGCGCGGCCGGTCAGCGCACCGGGGCGAAGCCAGTGCGCGAAGGCGGTGTTGCGGGCGGTGGGCGCCGGGGGCTCGGTTCCGGTATCAGACGGTGCGGCGTCGACCGGCGCGGCAGGCGTCGCGACCGCGACGGGTGCAGGCGGGGCTGCAGCGGGCGCAGGAACAGGCGCGGGCGCTGCGGAGACGGGCGCCGACGGTTGGGGCGCTGCCGCGGCTGCAACCGCAGGCGGAGGCGGTGCAGGAGCAGGTTCTGGCGCGCGCGCAGGTTCGGGGACCACCGCGACCGGAGCCGGTGGCGGTGGCGCCGCGATCACCGGCGCGGGTTCCGGCACCGCGGACGCGACCGGCGCGTCGCCGCCGATCTCGCCCAGCACCTGCGCCAGTTGCTGGCCATCGAACGGCCGGGGCAGGCGGAAGTCGGCCTGAGTGCGCGGTGCCGAGGTCAGACCGATCACGCGCTTGCCTGCGGCATGCAGGCGCAGCCAACTCATCGGACCGTACATGCTGTCCATGTCGACGATGACGAAATCGGCGTCCGCTTCGGCCACCATCGACCAGCCGCGCACGCGCAGGCTGGCGTCGCTGAAGGCGCTCTTCAACGCCAGCTCCGTCGGTTGATCCATTCCGGTCAGGCCCAGCGTCAACGACATGTTTTCAGCCCGGTTTTCGTGAACCTCGAAGTGTCGCCAAGTGGGTTTTGCCCGTCAACGCGCGCACCGCGGCGCTTTCTTACCTTCTGCGTCAGTTTGGCGGGGATGGGCGCGAAGATTGCGACCGCTGCCGCGGATTGGGCGGAAGTGCTTCACATCGCGCGTCGTCGTCGCGTCGATCATGCACGCACGCACGTCGATGGATCTGCCACCCTCGGCAGGGATCGCGGCGATGCGGCCGGACGGCCACGATCAACTCAGGATCGAGGTGCCGCGCGGGTTTTTCGGCAGATGCGTCTTCAGGAACGCCATCTGGTCGGCCAGGATGTTCCGGTTCGACATGATCAGGTGTTCGATCCAGCTCGGCCGGTAGGGCACGGCCAGCAGCGGCATCGATGCCTGTTGCGGGGTTCGCCCGCCCTTGCGCGAATTGCAGTGGAAACAGGCGGACACCACGTTCTCCCAGACGTCGCGGCCGCCGCGCGAGAGCGGCATGACGTGATCGCGGGTGAGCAGTTGCCGGCCGAAATGTTTGCCGCAGTAGAGGCACAGGTGCTGGTCGCGCGCGAACAGCGCCGGATTGCTCAGCGCCGGGGTCGGATCGAGCGCGTGCGCACGCGCGTGGCCGCGGGCGGCGACGATCGGATGCAGTTCGAGGACGCTGCGTTCGCCGGTCATGCGGCTGATGCCGCCATGGATGCTGAGGCAGGGTTCGCCGAGCGTCCAGGCGACCGCGCCGCGTGCGTAGAGGCAGGCGGCATCCTGCCAGCTGATCCAGTCGAGCACGCGGCCGTGGGCATCGAGCGAGAGCAGGCGCACGGCATCCAGACGCGCCGCGACGGCGCCGCTGGCGTGCGCCTGGACGGTCTGTCCATCCGGTTGTGTGCGTGGGTGCCGCTCTGCGGTGTCGACGACATCGCCCCGGGCGTCGGCGATCGCCCGGGGGGTGATCCGTGCGGGCTGCGAAGCCCCGGGGATCAGGCGCAACTTGGGTGTGTCGGCCTCCATATGGACACCGAGCATATACCCATTTCATGTCGATTGTGATGACGCGGCGCCGCACGATTCGTCGCGGCGGTCATCGCGATCGTGCATGCCGGTGCCATCGCCGACGGAAGGGTCGGCGATGGCCCGCGGGTCACTCGCCGAAGGCGTCCGCGTCCAGGCGCATCAGCGGCGCGGCGCCGCTGGCGATCGCCGCGGCGTGGGTGCGCGTGCGCGGCAGGATCCGCGCGAAATAGAACCGCGCGGTCTCGCGCTTGGCGTCCTTGAACGCCTGCGGATGCGCCGATGCTTCCGCGGCGGCGACGCTGCGCGCCCACCAGTAGGCGAGGGCGGCGTAGCCGGAGTAGAACAGGTAATCCCAGGCCGCGGCGCCGAGCTCGTCGGCATCGGCCATCGCGTTCTGGCCGATGCGCATCGTCAGCTGCTGCCATTCCTGCGTCAGTTCGCGCAGCGGGCCGATGAATTCGGCGACCGCGGCGTTGTCGGCCTGCGCCTTGCAGAAGTCCTCGATCATGCCGAGGAAGACGCGCATGCCGGCGCCCTTGAGCTGCATCACCTTGCGGCCCATGAGGTCCAGCGCCTGGATGCCGGTGGTGCCTTCGTAGATGGTGGTGATGCGGGCATCGCGCGCCAGCTGTTCCATGCCCCATTCCTGGATGTAGCCATGGCCGCCGAAGCACTGCTGCGCGTGATAGGTGCATTCGATCGCCCATTCGGTGAGACAGGCCTTGACGATCGGGGTGAGGAAACCGAGCAGTGCGTCGGTGCGTTCGCGTTCCGCCGCGTCCTTCGAATGCTCGAGCTCGTCGACCAGCGATGCGCCGTGATAGCCGAGCAGGCGGCCGCCTTCGATCAGCGCCTTCTGGGTCAGGAGCATGCGCCGCACGTCCGGATGCACGATGATCGGATCGGCGGGTTTGTCCGGGAATTTCGCGCCGGAGAGCGAGCGCATCTGGAGCCGGTCGCGGCTGTAGCGCAGTGCGTTCTGGTAGGCGCGGTCGGACAGGCCGAGCCCCTGCAGGCCGACCGCGAGGCGCGCGGTGTTCATCATGGTGAACATCGCCATCAGGCCCTTGTGCGGCTGGCCGATCAGCCAGCCTTCGGCCCCGTCGAAATTCATCACGCAGGTGGCCGAGGCGTGGATGCCCATCTTGTGTTCCAGCGCGCCGCAGCGCACCGCGTTGGCGTCGCCGAGGTTGCCGGCGCGGTCCACCTTCACCTTGGGCACGATGAACAGCGAAATGCCCTTGCTGCCGGCGGGCGCATCGGGCAGGCGGGCCAGCACCAAGTGCACGATGTTGTCGGTGAAATCGTGGTCGCCGGCGGTGATGAAGATCTTGGTGCCGGTGATCGCGTAGGCGCCGTTGTCGGCGGGCACGGCACGGGTCTTGAGCAGGCCGAGATCGCTGCCGCAGTGCGGCTCGGTGAGGCACATGGTGCCGGTCCAGCGGCCTTCGACGATCGGCTTGAGGAAGATCTCCTTCTGCCAGTCTTCGCCGTGGTGCATCAGCGCTTCGGTGGCGCCGTGCGAGAGCAGCGGGAAGTTGCCCCAGGCCAGGTTGGCGGCGTCGATCATTTCCTTCACCGGCACGCCGATCGCGTGCGGCATGCCCTGTCCGCCGAACGCCGCGGGCGAGGTCAGCCCGGCCCAGCCGTTCTCCGCGAACTGGACGTAGGCTTCCCGGAAACCGGGCGGCGTGGTCACCTTGCCGGTGTCCTTGTCGAGGCTGCAGCCATGCTGGTCGCCGACGTGGTTGAGCGGCGCGATCACGGTTTCGGTGAAGCGCGCGCCTTCTTCGAGAATGGCGTCGACGAGTTCGCGGTTGACGTCGCCGAAGCCGAGCCGGGCGAAGGTCTGTTCGCTGTCGAGCACATCGAACAGCGCGAAGCGGATATCGGCGAGCGGAGCTTTGTAGGTGTTCATGGATGACCGGTGCAGAGGTGGGAATGGGAGGGGTTGGCGTGCGCCGATGGGGGCGGCATCGCCTGCGGACACGCTGCCCGCAGGGCGATGACCGGACTCAGCGCAGCACGCCGGGCAGGCCGGGAACCGGGCTGAGCGCGCTGTTGCGCCGGATCTTGAAGTCGCGGGCCTTGCGGTCCTGCGGCGTGGCGACGAGCGTGCCTTCGAGGGTGTAGACGAGGCTCCGGCGGTCGGCGAGCGCATCCGCGATCAGCAGCCGCGCCGGGGCGGCGGGGACGAATTTCACGGTGGCGGTGTCGGCCGCTTCGGGGCCGATGTCGAGGCCGGGCTCGGCGCGCAGTTCGCCTGCGGCCTCGTTGCCGGCACGCAGGTCGAGCGTCAGGCGTTCGAAGCGCATCGGCACGCTGCTGAAATTCTGCAGCCGCAGTTCGACCGTCCACTGGCCGTCGGCGTCGACGGTCAACTGCTGGATGCTCGCGGTGGGTTCAGACACCCGCTTCACCGGGCCGGTGGAACAGGCGGCGGCCGCCAGGACACAGGCGGCCAGAACACAGTTGACGAGTGACGTCGCCCTGCTGGCCGTCGATCGGAACTTCCAACGCTGCATCGCGCGCTCCAAGAAATCTGCCGGGCCGCAATACTACCGCGAGCCGTCGGGGACCGTACGCCCCGGTAGGTTGGGGGGCGGGGACGGGTCATCGTGGGTTCCGGCGCGCGGCCGGCGGGTCAGCGCAAAGGTGCGCTGACAATGAGTTCTTCGAGGTCGTAGCCCATGGCGATGGCCTGCGCCTTGAGCGCGTCGAACTGCGCCCGGGACATGTCCGGCGTGCGCGAGAGGATCCACAGATACTCGTGACCGGGTTCTCCGACCATCGCCCATTGATAATCCGCATCGAGCGCGACCACCCAGTAATCGGCCCAGGTCAGCGGCAGCCACGACAGCCAGTCTGGCGCGAAACGCACCTCAAGCCGGCCGGGATGCGTCGGGTCGCGACGGGCGACGCCCTCGACTTCGTCGATCTCGCCGTCCGTCGTGCGGCAACGATTGCGCACGCCGACCATGCCGTCCTCGCGCAGCGTGTACTGGGCGGTGATCGCAGCGGTGCATTTGCGCTGGAAGAACATCGGCAGGCGGGCGATTTCGTGCCACTCGCCGGCGTAGCGCGTGATGTCGAGATTCTCCACCGAGACCACGTCGGCCGCCGCGGCTCTCGGCATCGGCGCGATGGACAGACACAGCACGAACAGGAGCAGGGCGAACCGGCGCATGCGACCCCCGTATGCCGCCCGCGGATGCGGGCCGCCCGATCATAGCCGGGAAACCGCGGGCCCGTCGGTCCCGGCCCGCCGACCGCATGCCGCCGGACCGCGGCTCAGCGGCCGGCGACCGGCACCCGGTCGGGGCTGCGATCGGGCCAGCCGCCGGCGGTGGCGCGATACACCGCGACCGCGCTGATCACGCTGCGCGTGCGCGCTTCGGCCAGGGCGTCCTCGGCCTGCAGCCGGGTGCGCTCGGCGTCGAGCACTTCGAGCAGACTCGCGACGCCGGCGTCGTAACGCAGCCGGGCGAGGCGCGCGGCGTCCGCGCTGTCGCTCGCGGCGGCCGCGAGGTGGGCGTCCTCCTCGCGGGTGCGTGCGTGGCGAACCAGCGCGTTCTCGGTGTCCTCCAGCGCGCGCAGCACCGCCTGTTCGTAGCCGGCCAGCGCACCGCGGGCGTCGGCGTCGGCGGCCGCGATCCGCGCGCGGACCCGGCCGACATCGAGGAACGACCAGTCGATGCCCAGCGCGACCAGACGCGTGCCGCTGCCGCCGTCGCCCAGCGCACCGGCGTCGAACGACTGCATGCCGAGCAGGCCCGACAGCGTGAGCCGCGGGAACAGCTCGGCGGTGGCGACGCCAATCCGCGCGGTCGCGGCCTGCAGCCGCTGTTCCGCCGCGGCGATGTCCGGCCGCCGGCGCAACACTTCGGCGGGCGTGTCCGCGGCGAGCGTGGCCGGCAACGACGGCAGCGCGTGCGGCACCGACAGCGCGGTCGTCAGCGCGTCCGGGGTGCGGCCGGTCAGCACCGCGAGCCGGTGCGTCGCCGTCGCCACCGCAGTCTGCAGCGCCGGTACCCGCGCCAGCGTCGCTTCCAATTGCGCGCGTGCGCGTGCGGTGTCGAATTCGGTGCCGCTACCCGCGGCGAGTCGGGCTTCGACCAGACGCAGCGTTTCCCGCTGCAGCCCGGCGTTGGCTTCCGCGACGCGCAGCCGCTCCTGCTGGCCGCGCAGTTCCGCGTAGGTGCCGATCACCTCGGCCACCACCGCGACCTGCATCGCCGCGAGATCGGCGCGGGTGGCGTCGGCTTCGGCGCGCTGCGCTTCCACGCCGCGACGCACGCGACCGAACAGATCGAGTTCCCAGGCGAGCCGCGCACCGGTTTCGTAGTTCTCGTAATCGCGCTGCGCGCCGCCGGCCTGATCGACGCTTCGGCGGCCATCGGTCGCGGTGGCGTCGGCGGTGATCGTCGGCAGGCGGTCGAACTTCGTGCCATGCAGCAGTGCGTCGGCGCGGTCGAGCCGGGCGAGCGCGATGCGCAGATCGTGATTGGCGCGCAGTGCGTCGTCGACCAGTGCGTCCAACTGCGGATCGCCGAAGCCGCGCCAGAACGCGGCGCCATCGGTCGCGGCGGGTGCCGCTTCGACGGCGTACAACGCCGAGGCGGCGAAACGATCGGGTGCGGGCGGATCGGGGCGGACGAAGTCCGGACCCGCGGCGCAGGCGCTCAGCGCGAGCGTGAGCGCCGCGGTTTTCGACAGCGCGACCGCGGTCGCGCGTGCAGGGTGAGTCATTGCGATTCTCCGGAAATGACGCGAGCGTCGATCGCTTACCAGGGCAGCGACTGCTCCTGATGGAAATAGCCGCCGTTCGGGCCGGCGTCGTCGATCAGCGCCAGGCGCACGCTGGTGCGCGCGCCGGTGGGCACGTCGATCTCGCCTTCGCCGCCGTTCATCTCGGTCTTCACGTAGCCGGGATGGATGGTGTTGATCTTGATCCTGCTGTCGCGCAGTTCGTAGGCCAGTTGCACGGTCCATGCGTTCACCGCGCTCTTCGACACGTTGTAGGCGGGCACCTTGAAGTCGTAGATCGGCGAGGCGGGATCGCTGTGCAGCGCCAGCGAGCCGAGGATGCTGGAGACGTTGACGATGCGGCCGGCGTCGGACTTGCGCAGCAGCGGCAGGAACGCCTGGGTGGTGGCGATCAGGCCGAAGACGTTGGTGTCGAAGGTCTTGCGCCAGGTGTCGAGGCTCTGCTCGGACACCTTGCGACCGAATTCGTCGACGAGGATGCCGGCGTTGTTGACGAGGATGTCGAGGCGGCCGTGCCGCTGTTCGATCTCGCGCACCGCGGCGGCGATGCTGTCGGCGTCGGTGACGTCGAGGGCGATCGCTTCCACCGGCAGACCCTGCGTCTGCAGTTCCAGCGCGGCGGCGACCGCTTTCTGCCGGTCGCGGCCGGCGAGCAGGGTGTGGACGCCGGCTTCCGCGAGCTGGCGGACGGTTTCGCGTCCGATGCCGCGGGTGGCGCCGGTGACGAGAGCGACTTTGGAGATGGCGTTCATGGGAAAACTCCTGAGGGATGGGGATGCGAAAGGGAGGAAGAGGGATCAGGCCTGCAGCGGCGCGGCGGTTTCGGCGGGCGCATGCGAGATCAGGGGACGGCGCGAGAGCTTGCGCAGCGCGACGTAGAACACGGGGGTCAGGAACAGGCCGAACAGGGTCACGCCCAGCATGCCTGCGAACACGGTGATGCCGGTGACCGAGCGCACTTCCGCGCCCGCGCCCTGCGACAGCACCAGCGGCACGGTGCCGGCGATGAACGCGACCGAGGTCATCACGATCGGCCGCAGGCGCAGGCGGCAGGCTTCCAGCGCGGATTCGACGATGCTCTTGCCGTGCAGTTCGAGTTCGCGCGCGAATTCGACGATCAGGATCGCGTTCTTGCACGCCAGTCCCATCAGCACCACCAGCCCGACCTGCACGAACACGTTGTTGTCGCCGCCGGTGAGCTTCACGCCGATCAGCGCGGACAGCAGGGTCATCGGCACGATCAGGATCACCGCCAACGGCAGGGTCCAGCTTTCGTACAGCGCGGCCAGCACCAGGAACGCGAGCAGGATCGCCAGCGGGAACACGATCAGCGCGGCCTGGCCCTGGGTCGCTTCCTGATAGCTGAGATCGGTCCACTCGAAGGTCATGCCGTTGGGCAGCACCTGCGCCGCGATCTCGTCGATCTTCGCCATCGCCTGCGCCGACGACAGCACCGCCGGATCGGCTTCGCCGAGCAGATCGGCGGCGGGATAACCGTTGTAGCGCAGCACCGGGTCGGGGCCGTAGCTTTCCCTGATCGTGACCATCGAGCCGATCGGCACCATTTCGCCGCGGTCGTTGCGGGTGCGCAGATTGGCGATGTCCTCGACGCTGTCGCGGAACGGGCCGTCGGCCTGCGCGATCACCTGCCAGGTGCGGCCGAACTGGTTGAAGTCGTTGACGTAGGCCGAGCCGAGATAGGTCTGCAGGGTGTCGAACAGTTCGGTCAGCGGCACGCCCTGGGCCTTCGCCTTCACCCGGTCCACTTCGGCGTCGTACTGCGGCATGTTGGCCTGGTAGGTGGTGATCGGGAAGCCCATGCCGGGGGTCTGCGATACCGCGCCCTGGAAGGCGCCGACCGCGTTCTGCAGCGCGCCGTAGCCGAGGTTGCCGCGGTCTTCGATGAACATCGAATAGCCCGAACCGTTGCCCAGGCCGAGGATCGGCGGCGGCATCAGCGCGAAGGTGAAGCCTTCCTGGATGCCGGCGATCTTCTGGTTGATGGCATCGTTGATCTCCTTGGCGCTGCGCGTGCGCTGATCGAAGGGCTTCAGCGGGAAGAACACCAGGCCGGTATTCGGCGTGTTGCTGAACTGCAGCGCGTTGAGGCCCGGGAACGCGCCGGAACTGTCGACGCCTTCCTCGGCCAGGCCGATCTCGACCACCTTGCTCAGCACGCGGTCGGTGCGTTCGATCGACGACCCTTCCGGCAGTTTCACGCCGGCCATCAGGTACATCTTGTCCTGCAGCGGGATGAAGCCGCGCGGCACCCACTGGAACACCAGCCCGGTCGCCAGCAGCAGCACCGCGTACACCGCGAATACCGCGCCGCGACGGCCCAGCGTGCGCGACACCGCGCCCTGGTAGCGATCGGAACTGGATTTGAAGAAACGGTTGAACGGACGGAACACGTATTTCTGGAGCCGCCATCCGAACAGACGATCGATCAGCCGCGACGGCGCGTCCTTGGCCGCATCGTGCGGTTTCAGCAGCAGCGCCGCCAGCGCCGGCGACAGGGTCAGCGAATTGATCGCCGAGATCACCGTGGAAATCGCGATGGTGACCGCGAACTGTTTGTAGAACTGGCCGGTCACGCCGGTGAGGAAAGCCATCGGCACGAACACCGCGCACAGCACCAGCGCGATCGCGATGATCGGGCCGGAGACTTCCTTCATCGCCTGATGCGCCGCCGCGAGCGGCGCCAGCCCTTCCTCGATGTAGCGTTCGACGTTCTCCACCACCACGATCGCGTCGTCTACTACTATCCCGATCGCCAGCACCAGCCCGAACAGGGTCAGGGTGTTGATCGAGAAGCCGAGCACGTAGAGTGCGGCGAACGTGCCCACCACCGAGACCGGCACCGCGATCAGCGGAATGATCGACGCGCGCCAGGTCTGCAGGAACAGGATCACCACCAGCACCACCAACAGGGTCGCTTCCAGCAGGGTGCTGATCACCGCCTTGATCGAATCGCGCACGAAGATGGTGGTGTCGTACGGCGCGGCGTATTCGACGCCGGGCGGGAAACGCTTCGACAGCTCGTCCATCTTCGCCATCACCTGGTCGCGGATCTCCAGCGCGTTGGCGCCGGGCGCCTGGAAGATGCCGATGCCGACCGCGTTCCTGCCTTCCATCTCCGCGCGCAGCGTGTAGTCGCTGGCGCCGAGTTCCAGTCGCGCCACGTCGGCCAGACGCACGATCTCGCCACCCGCGCCGCTCTTGATCACGATGTCGCCGAATTCCTCGGCCGTGCGCAGCCGGCCCTGGGCGTTGATCGGGATCAGGAAATCGCTGCCGCCCGGAATCGGCTCGGCGCCGACCTGGCCGGCCGAGACCTGCACGTTCTGCTCGCGGATCGCGCGCACCACGTCGCCGGCGGTCAATCCACGCGAGGCGACCTTGTCCGGGTCCATCCAGATGCGCATCGCGTAATCGCCGCCGCCGAAGATCTGGGCGTCGCCGACGCCGGGCAGTCGCGCCAGTTCGTCCTTGACGTTGAGCACCGCGTGGTTGCGCAGGTACAGCGTGTCGTACTTGCCGTTCTTCGAAGTGAGGAAGACCACCATCAGGAAGGTCGGCGATTGTTTCTGCACGGTCACGCCCTGTCGGCGCACGTCCTCGGGCAGACGCGCCTGTGCCTGGCTCACGCGGTTCTGCACGCGCACCGCGGCCTCGTCGGCATCGGTGCCGGGACGGAAGGTCACCGTCAGCTGCAGCACGCCGTCGGAACCGGCCACCGACTTGGTGTACATCAGGTTCTCGACGCCGTTGATCGCCGCTTCGAGCGGTTGCGCCACGGTTTCGGCGATGACCTTGGGATTGGCGCCCGGATACACGGTGCGCACCACCACGGAGGGCGGCACCACTTCGGGATATTCGCTGATCGGCAGCAGCGGGATCGCGATCAGGCCGGCGGCGAAGATCACGATCGACAGCACCGCGGCGAAGATCGGGCGATCGATGAAAAATCGGGAAAAGTCCATGGGAAATCCTGTGTTGCGGCAAGACCGCAGCGGTCCGGCCCCGGAGAGGGCCAGTGGAGGGGCTGATGCAGTGAAGCGGATGCGATGCGCGGAACGGACGGTGACGCCGTCCCTTCGCCGCCGGGGGAGTCGGACGAAGGGACGGCGGCCGTTTCAACAACCCATCGGGGGGAGGGGCGGGAAGTAACTCATTGCGTCGTGGTCGGTTCTGCGGCGGGGGCGGCGTTGTTCGCGACGGCGAATGCCGGTTTCATGGCGGGTTTCGTCGCGGAGCCGGTCATCGCGACCGTCTGCGGTTTCACCGGCATGCCGGGGAAGAACACTTTCTGCACGCCGTTGACGATCACCTTGTCCTGCGCCGTCACCCCGGACTGGATCACGCGCAGCGCCGGGGCCGGACCCGATCCGTCGGCGTCGATCGTGCGCCCCAGCACCACGTCGCGGCGCACCGCGGTGTTGTCCGGGCCGAGCACGTAGACGTACTTGCGGTCCTGATCGGTGAGCACCGCCTTGTCGTCGATCAGCAGCGCCTTGAATTCGGCGCTGCCTTCCAACTGCACGCGCGCGAACAGGCCCGGCGTGAACACGCGGTCCGGATTCGGCAACACCGCGCGGGCGCGGATGGTGCCGGTGGCCGGATCGACCTGGTTGTCGATGAAATCGACGGTGCCGGCGTGCGGATACCCGCTCTCGTCGGCCAGGCCGACGCGCACCGGATTGCGGGTGGCGTCGCGCTCGCCCTTGCGCGCCAACCCTGCATAGCGCAGGAACGCCTGCTCGTCGCTCTCGAAATGGACGTGAACCGGATCCAGCGACACCACGGTGGTGAGCGTGGTCGCGTCGGCCTGTGCGAGGTTGCCCACGGTGACGAGGGCGCGACCGGCGCGGCCGTCGATCGGCGAACGCACTTCGGTGAACTGCAGATCCAGGCGCGCGGCGGCGACCGCGGCCTCGGCCGCACGCACCACGGCCTCGCCCTGCGCGGTCGCGGCCTTGCGGGTGTCGAACTCCTCGCGCGAGATCGCCTTGGCGTCGATCAAGGCCTGCGCGCGCACGTCCTGCGAGCGCGCGAGCCGCGCTTCGCTGCGCGCCCGTTCGAGCTGCGCCTCGGCCTGCGCCAGCGCCGCGCGATACGGACGCTGATCGATCAGGAACAGCAACTGACCCTTGCGGACTTCGTCGCCTTCGCGGTACGCCACGCGCTCGACGTAGCCGCTGACGCGCGGCCGCAGTTCGACGGTTTCCACGGCGGCGATGCGGCCGGTGAAATCGTCCCATTGTTTGACGTTCTGGCTGACGACCTGAGCGACGCTCACCTCGGGCGGCGGCGGCATGCCTTCGCCGGGCGATGCCTGCGATCCGCTGCAGGCGGTGACCACCGCCGCGACCAGCAGCGACACGGTGAGGGGAAGCAGGGGAAGGTTGCCGTGAATGCGGCGTTGGGAGCGGGCGGACATCATGGCGTCGGATCCTTGCGGGGGGTGGCGTTCGGAGAGGAAAGGCGGTGGAGCAGCGCGCGGGCATCGGCCAGCGCACGGTGGGCGGAGGGCGGCGCGCTGCAGACGGTCGCCTGCGCGCGGTAATCGACCACCGCGCGGGTGGCTTCGGTGCAGCGCTCGCACAGCGCCAGCGACAGCGCCTTGCTCGCGATGGCGCGGGCGGTCGGCGGCGAGGTCTCGTCGTCCAGCGCGTCCTCGACGCTGAGCAATTGCAGCCGCAGCGACAGCGTCCTCGCTTCGTTGTGCAGTACTTCCGCGAGCATGCGCAGCGCCGCGGCGGCGACCGAGCGATGCCCGTAACCGGCCCAGGGCGTGCGGCTGCCGGGTCCGCCCAACATCACGTAGGCGCCGCCGCGATCGCAGCGTTTGAGCAGCGGCAACAGATGGCGCGCGGCGGCGGCATGCGCGATCAGGGACCGATCGAGCGCTTCGCACAGCGTCTCCACCGGCCGATCGAGCACGCGGCCACGCAGCGTGGGCGGCGCGATCGCGGCGATCACCGCGGCCAGCGGGCGATCCAGCGCGGCCACCGCGCCGGCCAATGCGGCCGCGTGCGCGTCGTCGCGACTGTCGCCGACGATCAGCGTGAGGTCGGCCTCGGGATGCAGGCGGCGCAGGCCGTCGAGCGCATCGATGTCGGCGCCGATGGCGACGATCGGACGGTGGATCGCCGCGGTGGCCGCGACCACGGCGCGCCCTGGCTCCCGATCCGCGCCCAGGACCAGCACCGGCGGCAGGATCTGCGGCGAGATTGTCCCGCTCACGGGATGTTTACTCCCGTATTCGGGAGAATCGACCGGCGCGGGCGATGCATCGACCAGGCGCCGGCCGCGGCCAGTGCCAGCGTGGCCATGGGCAGGCCGACCACGAAGACCAGCACCCACGCCATCATCAAAGTCTCGCTGCGGCCCAGCGCGACCGCTTGGTCGAGCAGCAGAAAGCCGAGGCAGGCGAGGGCGATCAAGCCGGCGGCCATCAGGGGAGCGAGGATCAGTCGGAGTCGGGTCGGGCGTGACATGGCGGCGGGCTGCGTTCCAGATGCCGCGCACGATAGTCCTGCGGGTGCGACTTGATTAGCCGGTCATTCGGGGAATAATTATCCCGTCGACGGGCCAATCGGTCCGCCCCCTTCCGGAGCCCCTCATGGCGCGCGATCTCAACGACACCCTCATCTTCGTCCGGGTGGTCGAACACGGCAGCTTCATCTCCGCGGCCCGGACCCTCGGGTTGCCCAAGACCACCGTCAGCCGCAAGGTCCAGGACCTCGAGACCCGGCTCGGCGCGCAACTGCTGCACCGGACCACGCGCAAGCTGGGGCTGACCGAGGCCGGCAACATCTACTTCGAGATGTGCCAGCGCATCGCGCGCGAACTCGATGAAGCCGAAAGCGCCGTCGGCCAGTTGCAGGGCGGTCCGCGCGGCTGGTTGCGTTTCACCGCGCCGTATTCCATCGGCACCACCTGGATCGCGCCGCTGCTGGGCGAATTCCACGCGCGCTATCCCGAGGTGCGCATCGACATGGTGCTCAGCAACGAACCGCTGGACCTCATCGACCAGGCCATCGATGTCGCGCTGCGCGTGGGCCATCTGCCGGATTCGAATCTCATCGCGCGGCGGCTGGCGGTGTTCCGCACCCAGGTCTACGCGAGCCCGAATTACATCGCGCGCTACGGCGAACCGCTGCATCCCGACGATCTGCAGCATCACCGCACGCTGGCGATGTCGAAGCATCGCCGCAACGGATCGTGGGTGTGGCCGTTGTCGGACGGCGGCGCGTTCCAGGACGTGCGCGTGGAGCCCGTGCTGGTGGCCAACGATCCCGCGGCGCTCAAGGGCGCGCTGATCTGCGGCGAAGGTCTGATGCTCAGCGGCGACGTGATGATGAAGCCATACGCCGAGCAGAATCTGGTGCGTCGCGTGATGCCCGGCTGGATCGGCCCCGAATACGAGTTCAATGCGGTGTTCCCGCGCGGCCAGCAGTCGCCCAAGGTGCGCGCGTTCGTCGATTTCCTGGTCGAACGCCTCAACTTCGACGCCAGTTACATGTACGAACTCTGCGATGGCGCCGGCGCCCGCTGCCCGGACGCGGTGGCCGCCGCGGCGATCGCGCAGGCGATGCACGATCGCGCGAACGAAGACCGCAACGCGGTCGAGAGCGACGCGCACGCGGCGGTCGTGCTGGTCTGATCGATGGTCTCCGGCGAGCGTCCGGGCCACGCTCGTCCTGAGAAAACGTCGCCCAAGAAAAAAGCCGCGATGCGATCGCGGCTTTTTCCGATTGCTTCAACGCTGTGGTGGCCGGGGAGGGAATCGAACCCCCGACACGGGGATTTTCAATCCCCTGCTCTACCAACTGAGCTACCCGGCCATCGGGCGAGCGCGCAATGATACGGGGCCGGCGGCGGCAGGGCAAGCCGGCCGTGCGCTGAATGTGTCGGCACGCGGAACTTGCGTCCGCCGGGCGGTGGCGCATGATCCCGGGCGTGGCCGCGATCCGTCGCATCGCCGGCCGTTCCCGACACGACAGAGACCGCACGGAGGTTTCCCATGCGCACACCGTTCCGATTCCGATTGTTCCTCGCCTTCGCCGCGTCCGCGCTCATCGTCACCGGTTGCGCCGCCAACGGCGCCCAGCGCGACGCCGACCGTCTCGCGCTCTACCGCAGCCATGCCGGCGACCCGGTCGACAGCATCCAGTATCTCGGTCGTTACAACGGCTGGACGCCGCTGGACGACGGCGCGTTCGCGCTGTGGACCCGACCCAACGAAGCCTGGCTGATCGAAGTGCATGCGCCCTGCAACGACATCGAGTATGCCGACACGATCGGGTTCCGCGATCTCGGCGGCCGCATCAGTGCGCGTTTCGATCAGGTCTACATCGGCAGCCACAGCATGATTCCGATCTCCTGCACCATCCGGGAGATCCGGCCGCTGGACGTGAAGGCGATCCGTGCCGATGAGAAGAAGCTGCGCGAGGTGCGGCAGCAGGAAGCGACGGCGCAGTCTCAGCCTTCGGGCACATAGCCGGCCGGCGCTTCCGCGCCGCCGCCGAACAGGAACTTCTCCATCTCGGCCTGCAGGAATTTGCGGTGTTCGGGATTCATCGGCGAGAGCCGGTTCTCGTTGATCAGCATGGTCTGGTGCGCCAGCCACTTCGCCCACGCGGGCTTGCCGATGCGGGCGAGGACGCGCTGGCCGAGTTCGCCGGGCCACGGCGCGAAATCGAGGCCTTCGGTCTCGCGCTGTTCGTATTCGCAGAAAACGGTGCGGGCCATGGTGCGATGTCCAGTCAGGAATGTGAAGTGATCAGGGTGCGCACCGGCGCGGGAATGCCGAGCGCATCGAACTCGCCGCGCGCGACCCAGCGCAGCGCGTCATTGTCGCGGATGTGCGGCCGCGGCGCGACGCCTCGCCAGGCCAGCGGATGCATCAGCAGACGATAGTGAGTGAAGCCGTGGTGGATTTCGTCCAGCGCGGCGCCGTCGTCGTAATCGCCGTCGACATGCCGCTCGAACCAGGCGCGTGCGGTCTCGTGGTCCGCGGCTTCGGGCAGCGACCACAGCGACGCCCAGATGCCGCTCGGCGGACGCCGCTGCAGCAGCACGCGGCCTTCGGCATCGCGCAGCATCAGCACCACGGACCAGCGCTCGGGCAATGGCTTGCCGGGTTTTGGCGTCGGCAGTTCCGCGGTGCGGCCGTCGCGCAGCGCGATGCAGTCGCGCTGCAGCGGGCACAGCACGCAGGCGGGGTCGTGACGGGTGCATAACGTCGCACCGAAATCCATCTGCGCCTGGGTGTAATCGGCGAGACGTTCCGACGGCAGCAGCGACTGCGCGATCGCCCACAGGGTTTTTTCGTTCGCCGGCGTGCCCGGCCAGCCTTCGATGCCGAACACCCGACTCAATACGCGTTTGACGTTGCCGTCGAGGATCGGATGCGGATCGCCCCAGGCCTGCGACAGGATCGCGCCGGCGGTGCTGCGGCCGATGCCCGGCAGCGCCATCAACGCGTCGAGGTCGCGCGGCAGTTCGCCATCGTGCTGCGCCACGCAGCGCTTCGCGGCGGCGTGCAGGTTGCGGGCGCGGGCGTAGTAGCCCAGGCCCGACCACAGCGCCATCACGTCGTCTTCGGGCGCCGCGGCCAACGCGCGCAGATCGGGCAGGGCGGCGACGAAGCGCTCGAAGTAGGGAATCACCACCCGCACCTGGGTCTGCTGCAGCATGATTTCCGACAACCAGACGCGATACGGCGTGCGCGGATGCTGCCACGGCAGGTCGTGGCGACCGGACACGTCGAACCACGCCAGCAGCGTCGATGCGTATCGTGCGCGATCGATCATGGCGTCGCGTCCCTTTTTCCGGTCGCGCTTTCTTCGCTGATGCCTTCATCGGCGACAGCCTCATCGTCGAGCACCATCTCCACGCCTTCCAGCGTCGCGCCGGAAATTTCAAGTTTCGGCGAGCGAAGCGTGCCGTCCAGCGGCGGCAGCGGCGAACCACCGGCCTGATCGATCCAACCCAACACCTCGTACAACCTGAAGCGTCCGTCGAAGGCGGTGGCGTCGCGACGGAGCGAGAGTTCGGCAATGCCCGACAGATCGGGCTGGCCGCTGTAGCGCAACGCGAACGGCAGCGGCGAGGCCGAATTCGAGACCGGCGCCGGCAGCGCAGGCCACGACGACGGCCACTGCGGCATGACACCGTCGAGCCGGATCGCCAGCCGTTGGCCCAACGCGAGCGCGCCGCGCGCATCGAGCGCGGGAACCGGTTCGTCTCCGCGCAACGCGAGGCCGACCGGTGCCAGCGCCCAGGTCTTGCCGTCGAACCGCAGCGGCCCGTGCAGGCCGAGCGCGAACGGCAGCGTCGTATCGCCGGAGACATATCGCGCCGAGACGCCGAACTTCGCGGGCGTCATCGCGATGTCCCCATCGCCCAGATGCAGCGGGCCGGACAGCATCGCCGTCGCCTGGAGGCGCCAATCGCCGCTTTCGAGCGTCAGTGGGCCGGCCACGGCGATGCCGGCGTCGTTGGCGGGCTTCGTCATCGCCACCGCGAGATCGAAAACGATCGTTGTCGGCGCGTCGAGATATCGACCGCGGATGCGCGCGTGCGCGGGCCGATCCGGATGCAGCGCGGGAAGATCGACGGCGATGCCTTCGATCCGCCAGTCGCCATTATCGATCCGGCCGTCGACGACGCGCAGGCCATCGGTGAGGGTCGGGATCTTCGGCGGTTCGCCCGGCGGCCGTTTCGCCAGCCACGCCTGCAGCGCAGGCGCATCGAGCACCGGCGCGTCGAGTTCGACACGTTCGACGGTCGCGTCTTCGCCGCCGCTGCGAACGCTCGACCAGGGCAGCGAGATCAGCAGGCGATCGGCGCGCAGCACCGCGGTCTTCGCCCCGGGTTCGCGCACGACGAGATTGCGCACCACCACTTGCGGCCGGTCGCGCAGTCGCGCGGTCGCGCCGCTGTCGGCGGTGATCTGCAGCGACAGCGCTTTGCCGGTACGGTCGAGGATCAAGGGGACCAATTGTTCCGGCTGCAGCAGCCAGCCACCGAACAGCGACAGCGCGAGCAGGGTCGCGCCCACGATCGCGAGCCATCGGCGCCAGCGTCTGCGCCGCGGCGGCGCGGCGGCGTCGCCGTCGGTGGTCACGCCCGGTGTGCCTGCCCGCGGTTCATGCGCCGAGCGCTTCCGGCAGCAGCGCATCGACGAAGGCTTCGGCGTCGAACACGCGCAGGTCCTCCGGGCGTTCGCCGATGCCGGCGAAGCGGATCGGAATGCCGAACTCGCGCGCCAGCGCGAACACCACACCGCCCTTGGCGGTGCCGTCGAGCTTGGTGACCACCAGTCCGGTCACGCCGGCGGCGGCGTGGAACTGGCGCAACTGCGACAGCGCGTTCTGGCCGGTGGTGCCGTCGATCACCATCAACACTTCCTGCGGCGCGCTGTCGTCGATCTTGCCGAGCACGCGCTTGATCTTGCCCAGTTCGGCCATCAGGCCCTGCTGCGTGTGCAGGCGGCCGGCGGTGTCGGCGATCAGCACGTCGGTGCCGCGCGCCTTCGCGGCCTGCAGCGCATCGAATGCGACCGAGGCGGCATCGGCGTTCTGGCCCTGCGCGACCACCGCGACGCCGTTGCGTTCGCCCCAGGCCTGCAACTGCGCGACCGCGGCGGCGCGGAAGGTGTCGCCCGCGGCCAGCATCAGCGTGCGGCCCTCGGCCTTGAAACGATGCGCGAGCTTGCCGATGGTGGTGGTCTTGCCGACGCCGTTGACGCCGACGGTGAGAATCACGAAGGGTTTCGCCTGCATATCGACGCCCAAGGGTTTCGCCACGGGCGCCAGCATCGCGATGAGGTCGGCGCGCAGCGCGGAGAGCAGGGCGTTGGCGTCGGCGAATTCGCGCGCCTTCATCCGTTTGCGCAGCGATTCGACCAGCGACGTCGTGGCGCCGACGCCGACGTCGGCGGTGAGCAGGGCGGTTTCGATCTCGTCGAGCAGATCGTCGTCGAGTTTCGGGTTGCGCGAGAACAGGCCGCCGAAGCTGCGGGCGAAGGCGCTGTTGCGCAGACGTTCGCGCCAGCCGGGTTTGCCGGGCGCCGCGGCCGGCGCGACATCGGGTTCCGTCGCGAGTTCGGGTGCGGGCGGGGGAAAGACCGGCTGCTGCTCGACGACCCGGGCTTCGGCCTCGACCGGGAGGTTCGGCACATCGACGACGGGCGTGTCGGCGATGGGCGTGGCCGGCATCCCATCGGCAGGTGGCGCATCGGCAGGTGCCGCCTCGACCGGCATCGCACCGGTGGGCGCGTCGGTCGGCGGAGCGGGATTCTCCGCCGTGGCGGACGATTTCTTGCGGCGGAAGAAGGGGATCATCGCGTGGGGAGGAAAGGGCGATCCGAATCGCGGAGAATGGCCGGCATGTTACCACCCGACCTCCCGCCTTCCCGATGAACCGGAAGTCTTCGAAATCCGCGCCAGCGCGGCCGCCGGGCGTCGTCCGCATCATCGGCGGCGAGTGGCGCGGCACGAAACTCGCGGTGCCCGATCGCGACGGCCTGCGTCCGACCGCGGACCGGGTACGCGAAACCCTGTTCAACTGGCTGCAGCCGATGCTGCCCGGTGCGCGCGTGCTGGATCTGTTCGCCGGCACCGGCGCGCTGGGGCTGGAAGCGGTGTCGCGCGGCGCGCGCGAGGCGGTGCTGATCGAACGCGATCCGGGGCTGGCGGACGAACTGCGCCGGATCGCGGCCAGACTGCCCGGCGGTAGCAAGGTGCAGGTGGTGTGCGCCGATGCGGTCGCCTGGCTGAAGACCGCGCCGGACGACTTCGATCTGGTCTTCGTCGACCCGCCCTTCGCCGGCGATCTCTGGCGCGATGCGCTGGCGGCGCTGGACGCCCGCTGCGCCGACGATGCCTGGCTGTACGTCGAATCCGCGCACGACAGCGAGGCCCGGCCCGGCCCGGACTGGCGACTGCATCGAGAAGGCCGCACCCGCGAGGTGCACTACGCGCTCCATCGTCGCCAGCCGGGTGCGACCGGCTGAGCCCGGCTGGCTGGGCCCGGCCAACTGCGTCCGGCCCGGTTCCCGTTGGGCGGCTGCTACACTTGGCCCGTCTCCGACAGCGGTGATCCTTTCGACGCCATGACCACGGCCATGCCCATGCCCGCCGCCCGGATCGCGGTCTATCCCGGCACCTTCGACCCGATCACCAACGGTCATCTGGATCTGGTGGAACGCGCCGCGCCGTTGTTCGAACGCCTGGTGGTCGGTGTCGCCGAAAGCCCCGGCAAGCGCCCCGCGCTGCCGCTGGCGCTGCGGGTCGATCTGGCCCGCGAGTCGCTGGCACGCTATCCGAACGTCGAGGTCCGCGGTTTCGATTCGCTGCTCGCGCATTTCGTCAGTGCGGTCGGCGCCGGAGTGTTGCTGCGCGGTCTGCGCGCGGTGTCCGACTTCGAGTACGAGTTCCAGCTGGCCAGCATGAACCGGCATCTCATTCCGGATGTGGAAACGCTGTTCCTGACGCCGGCCGAACAATACGGTTTCATTTCCTCGTCGCTGGTCCGCGAGGTGTCCCGTCTCGGCGGCGACGTCTCCGGCTTCGTCCCGCCGGCGGTGAATCTCGCGCTGCAGGCCGAATGGCGGCGCAGCCGCTGACGCATTCGCATCTTCCGTTCCATTCGCATCCATACCAGTCGCACCTACACCAGCCGCACCTACATCAGGAACTCCCGACCCATGAACACCATCGTCCGTCTGCTGCTCGTCGCCGTCTTCGCCGTGTCCCTCCCGGCCTGCGGCGGCAAGGATGAAGCGCCGAAACAGGCCGAAAAGGCTCCGCTGTCCGCCCCCACCAACGAAGATCCGACCGCGTGGAGGGATTACATCTCCGACGTGGTCAACCGCAACATGGACGGCGTGACCAATCCGCCCTTCGTCTACATGCTTCCGGCCGAAAGCGCCGAAGATTTCCAGGGCCTCTACGACCGTCAGCTCGAAAAGGTGCGCTCCGACATCTCGCGCGGCATCCTGCCGGGCAACATGCTGGCCTACGCGTCGGCCTCGCTGTCGTCCACGAAGTGCGCCGACATGGTGGTCGCCGCGTTCGAAGGCGCGAAGCCGGACAAGCTCAAGGGCGTGAAGGTGCTTTTCATCGGCAAGGCCGAGGACAGCGAGCGCGTGAAGGCCGCGGTGACTCCGTCGGGCGTGAATTACGTGTTCGTCGAGACGAAGTGATCCGCAGCCGCGTTTTCCATCGCACGCGTCATCCGTCGTCGCGGCGTCCGCGCCGCGACGATGCGTCGGGTTCCGCATGTCGCTGAAGATCAACGCGCTCTGCATCAACTGCGACGTCTGCGAGCCGGCCTGCCCGAACCGCGCGATTTCGCAGGGCGAAGCCATCTACGTCATCGACCCGGCGCGCTGCACGGAATGCGTCGGCCATTACGACGAACCGCAGTGCGTGGTGGTGTGCCCGGTCGAATGCATCGACCCCGATCCCGCATTTCCGGAATCGCAGGAAGCGCTGCTGGCGAAGCTGGTGCGACTGCAGGAGCAGAACCCATGACGATCCGACATTCCTTCGCGCGCCTCGTGATCGCCATGCCGATCTTCGCGGCGACGATATGCGCGCCGTTCGCATGGGCGGCGGAGGACACCCGGCCGGCGCACGACACGTCTGCGCAGCAGAGGCCGACGCATCCGCCCGGCGCCGCCGTTGCCAGCGCGCACGCGCTCGCCAGCGAGGCCGGCCTCGAGATCCTGCGTCAGGGCGGCAACGCCTTCGATGCCGCGGTCGCGGTGTCGTCGGTGTTGTCGGTGGTCGAACCGATCTCGTCGGGCATCGGCGGCGGCGGTTTCTTCCTGCTGCACGATGCGAAGACCGGCAAGGACATCTTCATCGACGCCCGCGAAACCGCGCCCGCCGCGGCGACGCAGGCCGCCTATCTCGACGCGAAGGGCGAGTTCGATCGCGACCGCGCCACCAACGGCCCGTGGTCCGCGGGCATTCCCGGCCTGCCTGCCGGGCTGGTGCACATGGCCGAGAGGTACGGCCGGTTGCCGCTGAAGACCTCGCTGGCGCCGGCCATCCGCATCGCCCGCGACGGTTTCCCGGTCTACGCACGACTGGCGAAGGGCTACGAAAGCCGGCGCGAGGTGATGGAACGCTACGCCGGCACCCGCGGCGTGTTCCTCGCCGACGGCGACGCACCGGAAGAGGGCGAATCCCTGCACCAGCCCGATCTTGCGCGGACACTGGAACTGCTGGCGGACAAGGGGTTCGACGGCTTCTATCGCGGCCCGGTGGCGAAGAAACTGTTGGCCGGCGTGCGCGCCGAAGGCGGGCAGTGGACCGCCGATGAACTCGCCGGTTATCGCGTCCGCGAGCGCGAGCCGATCCGCTTCGAATACGACGGCTGGGAAATCGTGACCGCGCCGCCGCCGTCCTCCGGCGGTGTCGCCCTGGCGCAGATGCTGCAGATGCTGGCGCCGTGGGATCTGGCGAAACTGCCGCAGGCCGAGCGCGTGCATCTGACCGTCGAAGCGATGCGTCGCGCGTTCCGCGACCGCACCTTCTATCTGGGCGACCCGGATTTCGTGAAGGTGCCGGTGCGCGCGCTGACCAGCGCCGATTACGCTGCCGGCCAGCGCTCCACGATCCATCCGCGCAGGGCGACGCCGAGCGATCTGCTGTCGGGCGAGCAGACGCCGCTGGAAGACGACGAGACCACGCATTTCTCGATCATCGACGCCGAGGGCAATCGGGTCGCGGGCACGCAGACGGTGAACCTGTTGTTCGGTTCCGGTCTGATTCCGCCCGGCACCGGCGTGCTGCTCAACAACGAGATGGACGATTTCGCGCTGAAGCCCGGCACGCCGAACGCGTTCGGGGTGATGGGCTACGACGCCAACGCGCCGCAGCCGGGCAAGCGCATGCTCAGCTCGATGACGCCGACCTTCATGACCTCGCCCGATCGCGTCGCCGTGCTCGGCACGCCCGGCGGCAGCCGCATCATCACCATGGTGCTGCTGGGCGCGCTGGGATACGCCGATGGCCTCGACGCCCAGGCGGTCGCGGCGCTGCCGCGCTATCACCACCAGTGGATGCCGGACGCCATCGGTACCGAGCGCAATGCGCTGCCGGACGAAGTCGTCGCCGCGCTGCGCGCGATGGGGCATACCGTGATCACGCCGAAGGACGCCGCCGACGGCCGCCGTTCCAGCGACAGTTGGGGCAATCTGCAGACGGTGGAATGGAATCGCCGCGACAACACGCTGCATGGCGGCAGCGATCCGCGCAATCCGGTGGGCAAGGCGCTGGTCGAGACGCGCGTCGTGACGCCCGACGAGCCGGCGAAGCCCGCGGCCGATCGCTGAGCGCAGGGACGCCGCCCGGATGCATCTGTTCGAACATCTGCCGCACACCGCCGGACGCATCCGCCTGCGCAAGTTGCGCGCGTCCGATTTCCGCGCCTTCCACGCCTATCGCAGCGATGCCGAAGTCGCGCGTTACCAGGGCTGGTCGCCGATGTCGGAATCCGAGGCCATGGATTTTCTGCGCGACCAGGGCCGCAACGCCGGGCTGGAACCGGGCGAATGGGCGCAGATCGCCGTCGCCTCGGCCGAAGACGACCGTCTGCTCGGCGACATCGGCGTGTGGTTGGCGCCCGACGGGCGCTGGGCCGAGTTCGGTATATCGCTGGCTCCGAATGGTCAGGGCGGCGGCCTCGGCCGCGAATCCGTGCAGGCGCTGATCGCGCTGCTGTTCGCGCATACGCCGGCGTTGCGCATCGTCGCCGCGTCCGATGCGCGCAACGCCGCCTGTCTGCGCATGCTGGACGCGCTGGGCATGCGTCTGGTCGATACCGCCGAAGCCGAGTACAAGGGCGAAACCTGCACCGAACACGTGTTCGCGATCGACCGCCCGAACGCGTTGTCGTGAGCGAGCATCGTGCCTGTGTTTCGATCGGCATGCGCCTGGCGGCATGCCTTCCCGGTGACACCATCGTGAGTACACTTTCGTAAGTGCATCGCCATGAAACTCTGGTCCATTCTCGGCAATTCGCAGAAACTCGACGGCGGCGCGATGTTCGGCAACGCGCCGCGCGCGGTCTGGGAGAAATGGTCGCCGCCCGATGCGCACAACCGCATCGCGCTGGCCTGCCGCGCGCTGCTCGCCAGTCCGCTCAACGGCAAGACCGTGCTGTTCGAAACCGGCATCGGCGCGTTCTTCGAGCCGAAACTGCGCGAGCGTTACGGCGTGGTCGAAGACCGGCATGTCCTGCTCGATTCGCTGGCCGCCGCCGGTTTCGCGCATGAGGATATCGATGTCGTGGTGCTGTCGCATCTGCATTTCGACCATGCCGGCGGTCTGCTCGCGCCATGGCGCGAAGGCCATCCGCCCGAATTGCTGTTTCCGAACGCGACCTTCGTCGTCAGCGCTGCATGCTGGGACCGCGCGCGCGATCCGCATCCGCGCGACCGCGCCAGCTTCATCCCGGAATTGCCCGCGCTGCTGGAAGCCAGCGGACGGCTGGAGATCGTCGATGGCCCGCACTGCCGCGTGCTCGGCGACAGCGTGCGTTTCCATTTCAGCGATGGGCACACGCCGGGGTTGATGCTGGCGGAGATCGTCGGCCCCGAACGTATCGGCGGCGAGGCGCACGCTGGCGAAAGGCATGCCGACGAAAGGCATGGCGGCGTGGTGTTCTGCGCCGACTTGATCCCCGGCCGGCCGTGGGTGCACGTGCCGATCACCATGGGCTACGACCGCAACGCCGAACTCTTGATCGACGAGAAGCGCGAGTTCCTCGAAGACATGCGCGCGCGCAACGTGCATCTGTTCTTCACCCACGACCCGGACTGCGCGCTGGCGCAGGTCGTGCGCGATGAGAAGGGCCGCTTCGGCACCGCCCACGAAACCGCGGCGCTGCAGGCGCGGGCGCTGTCCGTCTGATTTCTTCCGCGGCCTTTTCCGGCCGCGCCTCATTCCCGGACGAGATTCCACCGATGCCCAGAATCGCCCTGTTGTTCGCGTCGCTGCACGTGCTGTTGATGCTGTTGCTCGCGGCGCGCGTGGTGTTCCACCGGCGTTCGCACAAGATCGGCATCGGCGATGGCGGCGACAAATATCTGCTGCGCAAGATGCGCGCGCACGGCAATTTCGTCGAATACGTGCCGATGGCGCTGCTGATAATGGCGCTGCTGGAACTCGGCGGGCTGGGCGCGCCGTGGTTGTGGGCGTTCGGCGCGATCCTGCTGCTCGCGCGCGGACTGCATGCCTTCGGCCTGTCGCAGCGCTCCGGCGTGTCCTTCGGCCGGTTCTGGGGCACGGTCCTGACCTGGCTCGCGCTGGCCGGCATGGCCGGCGCCGGCATCGTCATGGTCGCGACCGCCTGACCCACTGCGTCGTCAGGCACCGCGTCCGCGGTTCCGCGTCAGGCCGGTGTGCCGAAAATCCGGTCGCCGGCGTCGCCCAGACCGGGCAGGATGTAGCCGTGTTCGTTGAGGCGTTCGTCGATGGCCGCGGTCCAGACTTCGGTGTCGGGATGTTTCGCTTCCAGCGCGCGCAGGCCTTCCGGCGCCGCAACCAGGAAGATCGCCTTCACCCGGGTCACGCCCGCGGCCTTCAGCGCGTCGATCGCGGCGATGGCGCTGCCGGCGGTGGCCAACATCGGATCGATCAGCAGCGCGGTGCGGCCGGCGATGTCCTCGACGAAACGCTGGTAATAGGCGTGCGGCTGCAGGGTCTGTTCGTCGCGACGCAGACCGATGACGCTCACCGGCGCCGATGGCAGCAGCACCTGCACGCCGGGCAGGAAGCCCAGGCCGGCGCGCAGGATCGGCACCAGCGTGATCCGCGACTGATCGCAGCGACCGACCGTCAGCGGCCCGGCCCAGGTGTCGATACCGGTGTCGTCCAGCGACAGATCGGCGGTGGCTTCGTAGGCGAGCAGGGTGGCGATCTCGCCGACCACCTGCCGGAACAGCGCCGGTCCGGTCGCGGCCTCGCGCAGCAGACCGAGTTTGTGGCGGACCAGCGGGTGACGGACTTCGACGATCTTCATGGGCGGGCAGGGCGATGGCGAGGGCGCAAGTACAGGGCATCGCGCGCCCGCGCGCAAGCCGGCCCCGCGCGTTACAGTGCGTCACCGTCATCGCAGGGGAGGGACCGCCGCATGAACGCATCATCCGCCGTCGTCGGCGTCGATCTGTCGAAATGGCAGGGCGTCGTGGATTTCGCGAAGATCAAGGCCGCCGCCAACACCTACGTCTTCGTCAAGGTCAGCCAGGGCGCCACCGGTGTCGATCCGGATTACGCGCGCAACATCGCCGGCGCGCGCGCCGCCGGGCTGTATGCCGGCAGTTATCACTTCTACACCACCGATCACGACGCACAGTCGCAGTTCGCCAATCTGTCGCGGCATCTCGATCTGAAACCGGGCGATCTGCCGCCGGTGGTCGACATCGAAGTGCTGGCGCAGAACAGTTTGCCCGGCCTGGATCAGCAACTGCAGGCATTCCTTACGCTGATCGAGAACAGATACGCGGTCAAACCGATCCTGTATTCCGGCCAGAGCTTCGCCAGCCAGTATCTGAAGGGATTTTCCGCCTATCCGCTGTGGCTGGCCGAATACACCTCGGCACCGGCGCCGCGGCTGCCGCCGGACTGGAGCGCATGGACGTTCTGGCAATACTCGCAGAGCGGCAGCGTCGCTGGCGTGAGCGGTGCGGTGGATCTGGATCGTTTCAACGGCGGTCTGGACGACCTCAGGAAGCTGCTGGTGACGTGAGGTCGTCGTGCAGAAGATCGGATTTCTGCCTCGGTAGAGCGGCCTTCAGGCCGCTGCTCTTCGCGGGAGACGCAGCGGCCTGAAGGCCGCTCTACCGAGGCAGTTGCGCGCGCCTCAGGCCGCCGCGGCCTGCGTCACGCGCGGGCCTTCCAGCATCGCGCGCTTGACCATCTCGACCAGCAGGTCGAGTTCGTCCGACTGCAGGTTGAAGCCCGGCGTGAAGCGCAGCGAATTCTCGCCGCCGTGGATCACGCCGATGCCGTGTTCGCGCAGCCATTCTTCGGTGGAGCCGGTGCCGTAGCCCTTGAACTCGGGCGACAGTTCGCAGGAGAACAGCAGGCCGGTGCCCTGGACCTTGGTGATCAGGCCCGGCAGTTCGGCTTTCAGCGCTTCGAGCTTGGCGACCGCTTCGCGGCCCTTGTCGCGGATGTTCGCGCGCAGCGCGGGCGTGAGCTGGCCCAGCACCGCGCAGGCGACATCGAGCGCGCGCGGATTGGTGGTCATGGTGTTGCCGTAGGTGCCCTTGCGGTACAGGCCCGCGGCGCGCTCGTTCACGGCCAGCACCGACAGCGGGTACTGCGCGGCGTTGAGCGCCTTCGAATAGGTTTCCATGTCCGGCGCTTCGATGCCTTCGAAGCCGGGGTAGTCGACGATCGACAGCACGCCGTGGGCGCGCAGGCCGGCCTGGATCGAATCGACCAGCAGCAGGGTGCCGTGGGCCTTGGTCAGACGGCGGGCGGCGTCGTAGAACGCGCGCGGCACCGCGCGGCCGGGGTCGCCTTCGCCCATCACCGGCTCCAGGAACATCGCTTCGATGTGCCAGCCTTCGCGCTCCGCATCGGCGAACGCCTGCTCCAGCTGTTCGATGCTGTAGGGCTCGATGGTGATGGCCTGGGCGGCGTGGTGCTGATAGCTGCCGAGGTGCGCGGCATAGGTCTTGCGCGAGGAATCCGAGTACAGCGCGGGCAGTTCGGTGCGGCCGTGGAAGCTGCCCTTCACCGAGATGCGCTTGACCTTGCGGCCGGCGTGCGGCGCGCCCGGATCGGTCATCAGTTTGGTGTTGACGTCGGCGATGCGGCCGGCAAGCGAGACCGATTCCGAACCCGAGTTCAGGCACAGGAATTTCGAATACGGGCAGCCGCCGATGCTGTGGCCGACTTCGGCGCGGATGGCGCGGTCGAAGCGCAGCTGCGACAGGTTGGGGGTCATGATGTTGGCCATCGCCTGCGGCTTGGCCATGGCATCGATGATCGCCTGCGGGGCATGGCCGAAACCGAGCATGCCGTAGCCGCCGGAGTCGTGCAGGATCGCGCCCTTGAGGGTGACGATCCACGGGCCGCGCGCGGCGAGGGCGACGTACGGGTTCACGGTGTCGTTGGAATAGAAATTGACGAAGCCGGCCTGCACCGCGAGGGTCTGCGCGTTTTCGTCGAGGTCCAGTAGGTCGGCGAATTCTTCGCGGATCGCCGCGTATTCGGCGCCGGCGGCCTGGATGGCCTCGACCAGGTCCGGATGCGAGGCCGCGAACCGCAGCACGGTGGCATCGTCCAGACCGTGGGTGCGTCGGGCGCCGGCATGGGCGCGGAGGGGGGCGAGAGTGTCGAGCAAAGCCATGGCAGGCCTCCGGCAGAAACGGCGAAAGGCCTATTATCGCGATTCACCTGTCGTTTGACAGTTGTGAACTGTGCGGATTTCATGGATATTTCGTCGATTCGACGAAACCGGATGGCGCAGTGAAGCTCACCGACACCGATCAGCAACTGCTGTCCCTGCTGCGCGAGAACGCCCGCGCTTCGACCGCGCTGATCGCGCGCCGCCTCGGCCTGTCGCGGACCACGGTGCAGAGCCGGATCGAGCGGCTGGAGCGGGAAGGGGTGATCAGCGGCTACACCGTCCGCGTTCACGACGATTACGAGCGCGGGCACGTTCGCGCGCACATCATGATCGCCGTGCATCCGAAGCAGATGACCTCGGTGGTGGCCGCGCTGCGTGCCATGCCGGAATTGCGCTCGCTGCACTCGATCAGCGGTTCCCACGATCTGATCGCGATCGGCGCGGTGCCGGCGGTGGGCGACATGGATGTGTTGACCGACCGCATCGGTGCGATCGACGGGGTGGAGCGCACCACGTCCTCGATCGTGCTGTCGACCAAGTTCGAGCGCTGAGGCCGGCCATGGCCCGCGACGCGCTGCCGGTCATCGACATCGCTCCGCTGCGTGCGTCAGAGGATGAGGGCGCGCGACGTCGCGTGGCCGAGCGCATCGGCGAAGCCTGCCGCGGCCACGGGTTCTTCTACATCGCCGGCCACGGCATCGATCCGGCGCTGCAGGCCGCGCTGCGGGACTTCAGCCGCGCGTTCTTCGAACGACCGATCGAAGACAAGCTGCGGATCGCGATGGCGCACGGCGGCTGCGCCTGGCGCGGCTACTTCCCGGTCGGTGCCGAGCTGACCGGCGGCCGCCCCGATCGGAAGGAAGGGCTGTATCTGGGCACCGAACTGCCGTCGCACGATCCGCGGGTGCGGGCCGGCTGGCCGCTGCATGGCGCCAATCTGTGGCCGGAACACCCGATCGGGCTGCGCCGTGCGGTGCTGGATTACATGGCGGCCGCGTGCGATGCGGCGCAGGCCGTGTTGGCGGGCATCGCCCTGAGCCTGGGGCTGGAGGCGGACTGGTTCCGTCGGCATTACACCGCCGACCCGACCGTGCTGTTCCGGATCTTCCGCTATCCGCCGCAGGCGGACGGCGAGGACGGCTGGGGCGTGGGCGAACATACCGACTACGGGCTGTTGACCCTGCTGTTGCAGGACGATGTGCCGGGCCTGCAGGTGCGGACGCCGGACGGTTGGGTCGAGGCGCCGCCGCTGCCGGACACCCTGGTCTGCAATCTCGGCGACATGCTCGACCGCCTGACCGGCGGCCACTACCGGTCCACGCCGCATCGCGTCCTCAACGCGGGTGAACGGGAGCGCTTCTCCTTTCCGTTGTTTTTCGATCCCGACTTCACCGCCCGCGTCACGCCGTTGCCGCAGCATGCGCGGATCGATCCCGCCCGGGTCGCGGCCGATCGCGCGAATCGCTGGGACGGCGCCAGCGTGCTGGCGCCGTTCGATGGCACCTACGGCGATTACCTGCTCGGCAAGGTGGGCAAGGTCTTCCCGCAATTGTCGGGGCAGGTGCTCTGATCGGTAGGATGCCCGGCGACGGCTACAATGCGCGCCCCACCGGTGTGCCGCGATGAAGAAATCCGACTTCCATTTCGAGCTGCCGACCGCGCTGATCGCGCAGGCCCCGCTGCCCGAACGCTCCGCCAGCCGCCTGCTGGTGGTGCCGCCGGCGCCCGCGGCGCTGGACGATCGCACGGTGCGCGACCTGCCGTCGCTGCTGCAGCCCGGCGATCTGCTGATCTTCAACGACACCCGGGTGATTCCGGCGCGGCTGTTCGGCCGCAAGGCCACCGGCGGACGGGTCGAGATCCTGATCGAGCGGCTGTTGCCGGACAACGAGGCGCGGGCCCAGGTCGGTGTCAGCAAATCGCCGAAACCGGGCAGCCGGATTGCGCTGGATGCCGGCGGCGAAGCCGAGGTGCTGGGCCGCGACGGCGAGTTCTACCATCTGCGTTTCCACGTCGACGACAACCTCGAGAGTTGGCTGCTGCACGCCGGCCGCCTGCCGCTGCCGCCCTACATCCAGCGCGAACCGGGCGCCGACGACGCCGAGCGTTACCAGACCGTGTTCGCGAAGGAAGTCGGCGCGGTCGCGGCGCCGACCGCCGGCCTGCATTTCGACGAAGCCCTGCTCGACGCGCTGCGCGCGCGCGGCGTCGAGTTCGGCCATGTGACCCTGCACGTGGGCGCCGGCACCTTCCAGCCGATGCGCGCCGACGATGTGCGCGAACATCGCATGCACAGCGAATGGTTGAACGTCGGCGCCGAACTGGTCGCACAGGTGCGGCGCACGCGCGAGCGCGGCGGGCGCGTGGTCGCGGTGGGCACCACGGTGGTGCGCGCGCTGGAAAGCGCGATGCGCCGGCTCGACGACGGCAGCAGCGA